>JABHZY010000025.1 GCA_018656065.1 Candidatus Komeilibacteria bacterium
AAGCCAAAGTATTCAACTAGAAGTACTAATCGTTGTTGGAGATGTGGTAGAAGTCGCGCTTATATGAGAAAGTTTGATCTTTGCCGTATTTGTTTTAGGGAATTAGCCGATAAAGGTGAGATTCCAGGAATTAAAAAATCTAGTTGGTAATTAAATTAAATTAAAATATCATGACAGATCCTATTGCAGACATGCTAACAAGAATTAGGAATGCCGTGGCCGTTAAAAAGCCAGAGGTGGTTTTGCCTTTTTCAAAATTAAAGTTCAATGTAGCTAAGATTTTGGAAGTAGAAAATTATGTAGGCAAAGTAGAAAAAATAACAAATGGTAAATTTGATGAACTTAAGATTGAATTGAAATATACTGACAAAGGACCAATCATTCGTCATATCAAGAGAATTTCTACACCTGGTCAAAGAATTTATGTAGGCGGTAGTGAATTACCTTACGTATTGAATGGTTATGGTACAGCTATTGTTTCTACTTCTAAAGGTATTATGACAAACAAAGAAGCTAAGCGTCAGAATATAGGTGGAGAATTAATGTGTGAAATTTGGTAATATAAAATTATGTCAAGAGTTGGAAAAAAACCAATAGATATACCCCAAGGTGTTGAAGTAAAAATCATCACTGAAGACGTAGGTATTAAAGTAAACGTCAAAGGCCCAAAAGGATCTTTGGAAATTGTTTTACCCCAAGGTGTAGCTATTGAAGAAAAAGATAATCAAATTATTTTTACAGTAACTAACCCAGAAGCTGGATCAGATAAGGCTTTGTGGGGACTTACTAGATCATTAGTTAATAATCTAGTAGTAGGCGTCACCGAAGGATTTCTAAAAGAATTAGAAATAAATGGCGTTGGTTTTAAAGTAGCCCTACAAGGTAAAAAATTAGTACTTAATGTTGGTTTTTCTCATCAGGTAGAATATGATTTACCAGAAGGTATTGTTGCTGAAGTAGAAAAAAATAATATTAAAATTTCAGGTATTGATAAACAATTAGTTGGACAGGTTGCTGCTGAAATTAGAGCTATCAAAAAACCAGAGCCATATAAGGGCAAAGGCATTAAGTATATTGATGAACAAATTCGTAGAAAAGCTGGTAAAGTTGTTAAAGCAGCTTAATGGCCTATTAATATAAAATATTATGAAGGATAAAAATAAAGTAAAAAGAAACAATTTTTTTAGAAGACAACGTAGAGCTAGAGCTAAAATTGTTGGCACAAGTGCTAGACCTCGCGTTTCTGTTTTCAGAAGTTTGATGCATATAAATGTTCAAGCTATTGATGATATTGCTAAAAAAACTTTTCTAACTGCTACTGATCAAACTATTAAAGCTAAAGGTAATAAGACTGAAATTGCAGCTTTAGTGGGTGAAGCTTTTGGTAAAAAGTTGAAAGAGAAAAAGATTGAATCAATTATTTTTGACAAAGGTGCTTATAAATATCATGGTAGAGTAAAAGCTCTGGCCGATGGAATTAGAAAAGCAGGTATAAAATTTTAATATATGGAAGATAAAAAGACAACAGAAGTTAAAGACACTAAACCAGCTGTAGCCCCTCAGGGAGCTACTGGCCCTAAAAAGTTTCCTCCAAGGAAACCGGGTGGTTTTAAGAAACCGGGTGGTTTTAGAAAACCAGGCGGCAGAAGAAGAATGCCAGAAAAACCAAAGGATGATTTTGATCAAAAAGTGTTGGATCTAGCTCGGGTTACTCGTGTAATGGCTGGTGGTAAAAGAATGAAATTTAGAGCCACTATGGTTATCGGCGATAAAAAAGGTAAAGTCGGCATTGGCGTTGCTAAAGGTGCTGATGTAGCCGCAGCTATTCAAAAAGCTGTTGCTAAAGCTAGAAAAGCTATTATTGAAGTACCTATTATTGAAGGCACTGTACCTCATGAAGTGCGTATTAATGATCATTCAGCTAAAATTATGATGCGCCCAGCTCGTAAAGGTTCCGGTATTAAAGCAGGTGGTGTAATGCGTATTGTATTAGAATTAGCTGGTATTAAAGATGTGGTAGCTAAAATTTTAGGAACTAATAATAAAGTTAATAATGCTAAAGCTACTATTAAAGCTTTAAATTCTTTTGTGCCTCAAGCTGTGGCTGCTGCTAAAGCATCCAAGCCAAAAGTAGCACCAAAAGCAGTAACACCAAAATTTGTTAAAAAATTTATTCCAAAGCCACAACAAGCTCCTAAGAAAGAAGCTCTAAAGGCGAAAGAAGTAAAAAAAGAAGATAAAGCCAAAGGTCCCGAGGGGACTCGAGGGGAAAGTAAATAAATATGTTAAGTCTACATAATTTAAAAAAAGGAAAAGGCACTGAGAAAAAAAGCAAGCGACTAGGGCGTGGTAATGCTACTGGGAGTGGTAACTATTCTACTCGTGGTATGAAAGGACAACGTTCTCGTTCTGGTGGTAAATCAGGTTTAGCCCTTAGAAGTATTAAAAGTTATCTTTTAAGAATTCCTAAAGTTAGAGGTTTTAAATCTCCAAACAAATCAAAATCTACTGTAAACGTAGGTGCTTTAGAACAAAAATTTTCTAATGGCGAAACTATTAATGCTAGAGCTATGCTTAAAGCTGGCCTTATTGATACTATTAGTAATGGTGTAAAGATTTTATCAGAAGGAAAGATTACAAAAAATCTTATTGTAGAAGCTAATGATTTTTCTGCTAGCGCTAAAGAAAAGATTGAAGCAGCTGGCGGTAAAGCAGTGGTAGTTGTTGTTAAAAAACAAGCACTTAAAAAATCAGCTGAAAGTGCTGACCAAAGCGGAAGTGCTAAAGAAGAAGTTGTAGAAAATACAGAAGTGGAGACAGCTGAAGCAAAACAAGAGAAAGAAACTAAATAAACTACTAAAAAATATTTATGCTAGCCAAATTACAACAAATTTTTAAGGCTAAGGACATCAGGAACAATATTTTATTTGTTCTAGCTCTTTTGATTGTATTTAGAATAGCAGCCCATATTCCTGTCCCAGGAATTAATGTTATGGATTTACGTGAAGTTTTTGCTGGTAATGAAGCTTTGGGTATGTTGAATATGTTTTCTGGTGGAGCAATGCAAAACTTTTCTATTGTAATGCTTGGTGTTGGTCCTTATATTACAGCGTCTATTATTTTCCAATTATTGGTCATGATAGTGCCAAAATTAGAAGCATTATCCAAAGAAGGTGATTATGGACGACAAAAAATAAATCAATATACTAGATTACTTACTATACCTTTAGCTCTTATTCAAGGTTATAGTTTTATTAGACTTTTATCTAGTCAGACAAATGGTAGATTAATGGCTGACATGACTAGTATGCAACTTGTGACAACTTTAGTAATTATAACAGCTGGTACAATATTTTTAATGTGGCTTGGTGAGCTTATTACAGAAAAGCATATTGGAAATGGCGTATCACTACTTATCTTTGCTGGTATTGTAAGTGGCTTACCACAATCTTTAAGAAATACTTTGATAGCAGTTGATAATACAATGGTTTTAAATTTATTAATATTTGCTATCATTGCTCTTATAACTATTGCCGCTATTGTACTTATTACAGAAGGAACGAGAAATATACCAGTTTCATATGCTAGGCATGTAGTTGGTCAAAAGAATGTTGGTGGCGTAAAAACTCATTTGCCACTTCGTGTGAATCAGGCAGGTGTTATTCCAATCATTTTTGCTATTTCAATAATTATATTTCCACCTATGGTAGCTCAATTTTTTGTTAAATCTAGCGTTGATTGGGTAGCAAATTTTTCTCAATGGACAATAGATATTTTTGCTAATCAAACTTTTTATGCAGTGTTCTATTTTCTAATGGTTGTATTTTTTGCATTCTTTTATACTTCAGTTATTTTTAAACCAACTGAGATTGCTGAGAATTTACAAAAACAAGGTGGTTTTATTCCGGGTATTAGACCAGGCAGACATACTTCTGACTATCTAAACTATACTATGAATCGTATTGTTTTAGCTGGTGCTGTATTTCTAGGTTTAGTAGCTATCTTACCATTGGTAGTAGGCCCTATTACTGGAGTGGCCACTATTAGTTTAGGTGGTACAAGTTTATTGATTACAGTAGCCGTAGTTATTGAAACTGTGAAACAGATCGATGCTCAATTAGTAATGAGAGATTACGAAGGTTTCTAAATTTTATTAATATTTTTTAAAACCTCTGCCAGATTATTTTTTGGGAGAGGTTTTGATTTTAAATAGCTAATTTGGTATAATTTGATTGATTATATCAATAAATATATGTTAGAAAAAATGAAGAAAGTAGTGTTATTAGGTCCTCAAGCATCTGGGAAAAGTACCCAGGCTAAGGTGATCACTGATTTTTTAAATATTCCGCTAATAGCCGCTAGTCAGGCTCTTCGTAAGGTAGTAGCTAAAGATTCTAGTTTAGGTAGGAAAATTAAAGAAAAAATGGATCAAGGGCTATTAGTGCCAGATAATCAAATGATTACTTTGATTTTAGGAGAACTTGGTAGAGATCATTGTAGGAATGGATTTTTACTCGATGGCTTTCCTAGAAACCTTAATCAGGGCCAGGCTCTAGAAAGTAGTTGCGGAGTAGAAAAAGTATTTAACATTGAGATTTCTGATCAAGAAGCTATGAGACGTATATTAGGGCGTCGTATGTGTAAAAATGGACATGTATTTCATTTGGAATATAAGCCTTCTGAGAAAGGAGATGTTTGTGATATTTGTGCGGAAGAGTTATATCAAAGAGATGATGATAAAGAAGAGGTAGTAAAAAAACGATTAGCCATCTATAGAGATGAAACATCCAAATTATTAGATTATTATAAAAAGAAAGATAAGTTGGTAGTTTTTGATGGTCAAAAAGATATGGCTGATGTTTCAGAAGATATATTAAATTATTTAAAATCACATGTTGGATAAAAAAACTTCCGAAGAAATAAAGACTCTTAGAGAAGGAGGTAAAATATTAGGGAAAATACTTCGTCAAATAGCTGAAGATGTTAAAGTTGGTAATACTGGCAAACAACTTACTGCTAAAGCTGAAGAGTTGATTAAAAAAGCTGGCGGTACGCCCTCTTTTAAAAATTATCATGGTTTCCCAGATGCTTTATGCGTGTCTATAAATGATGCCGTAGTACATGGCATACCTACAGATAAGCCTTTTAAAGAAGGTGATTTGGTTGGTATTGATTTAGGTATGAAATATAAAGGTTTGTATACTGACACAGCTATGACAGTGCCAATAGGTGAAATTAGTGCAGAAGCTAAAGAATTATTAGATGTCACTAAGAAATCACTTAATATTGCTATTAAACAGCTTAAAGTTGGCGGGTATATATCAGATATTGGTAAAGCAATAGAAGAACTTGTTAAGCCTTATAAATATGGAATAGTTAGAGATTTGGCTGGTCATGGAGTTGGCCGTCAAGTTCACGAAGATCCTAGTGTGCCAAATTATTATCCAGGTAAAAAGTCTGTAAAGATTTACGATGGCATGGTAATTGCTATAGAGCCCATGCTTATTATGGGTGGAGATTGGAGAATAAAAATTAAGGATAATAAATGGGATGTTCTTTCTAAAGATGGTTCTTTGACTGCACATTTTGAACATTCTATTGCCATTACTAAAGATGGGCCTATTATTTTGACAGAATAATTATGAAAAATAAGTTTTTAGGAATTGATTATGGTGATAAAAGAGTTGGTTTATCTTTAGCAGAGGATAAAGGTCCAGCTTTACCTTTTAAGATTCTTCAAAATACTAAAAAGCTTATTCAAGATATTCAAGAAATAATTGACCAGGAGTATATTAGTGAAGTTGTAGTTGGCTTACCTCATAGTTTTTCCGGTCAAGAAAATGAAAGATTAATTATTACTAAAAATTTTATTAAAAAATTACAAGATAATTTAGAAATAAAGGTAGCTACAGTTGATGAGCAATTAACATCTAAGCTCTACGAAAAAATGGGTGTGACTAAAGATATAGATAAGCATTCAGCTACAGCTATTTTAGATACTTATTTAAGCCAAAATGATTCCTAATATTCAAAAATTTGTTTTAGTCTTTGCCCTAGCCTTTGTATTGGCTTGGGTATTTTCAAAAATAGTCATTTATCTAGCTCATAAATTTAATATTTTAGACCATCCTAGTAGTGATAGAAAAATACATAGGCAAGCTACCCCACTTCTTGGTGGTTTAGCTATCTATGTAGCTTTTTTAATTACAGTCTTAATTTTGTGGCAGGGAAATCTATTAGTAGACGGCAGGGTAGATATAAGCTTAATTGGCTGGTTTTTGCTAGGAGGCTTCATTTTAATGCTTAATGGGTATTTAGACGATAAATACTCTTTAGCGCCTTATATCACCATTTTAGGGCCTATTTTGGCCTCTTTAGTGGTTATTTGGGGTGGTCTTAAGATCGCTTATATTACTAATCCGGACGGAGGAATACTCTATTTAGATAATATGTTTATTTGGGATTTTATCCCCATACTTATTACATTTTTATGGTTAATGGGCATTACTTACACTACAAAACTATTAGACGGCATCGATGGACTGACCTCTAGCATTGGATTAATTGCTAGTTTAGTAATTTTTGCAGTTAGCCTTCTTTGGGATGTTGATGGTTCTAGTACTTCTTTATTATCATTAGCTATGGCCGGAGCTATTTTAGGTTTTTTAATTTTTAATTGGCATCCCGCTAAAATATTTTTAGGAGAAGGGGGTAGTACTTTAATAGGATTTTCTTTGGGAGTTTTATCAATTATTTCTGGATCTAAAATCGCTACAGCTTTACTTGTAATGGGTTTGCCAGTCTTAGATATTTTCTGGGTAATTATTAGAAGAGCTAAACAAGGAAAAGCTTTTTGGAGCGGCGATCAAGAGCATCTTCATTTTAGAATGCTTCGTAGTGGATTTTCTCAAAAGCAAATTGTATTATTTCTTAGTCTGGTTTCATTGTCATTTGGAGTGGTATCAATATTTTTTACTACTAAAATAAAGATTACAGCTTTAATTATAGTTGTAGTGTTGATGATTATGCTTAGTACTTGGTTAAATTATAGGCTAAAAGAAAGTAATGAAGAAACATAAATTCAAAATAGTTTTATTTATTGTAATAATAGCTTTAGTATATGCAGTTTATTATAATTTTTTTCGATATAACGAAGCAACTGTAACTATAAATGATTATGTATTTAAAACAGAAGTAGTCCAATCTGAGAAAGATGTAACGCGTGGTTTATCAGGTAGGGAGATTTTAGCTGATAATCAAGCAATGTTTTTTATCCTACCAGAAAAAAAGATTTATCGTTTTTGGATGAAGGATATGAAGTTTAATATTGATTTGTTATGGATAGATGATAATAAAATAGTTGGTTTTGAAAAAAATATGCAAGCTTTTGAAAATATAACATCAGCTAATGATTTACCAGCGTATAGCTCACCCCAAGCAGTTGATAGAGTATTAGAAATAAAAGCCGGACTAATAGATAGTTTAGATATAAAAATAGGTGATATAATTAATATAAGTATATGACAAAAGAACGTTGGCAAGAGATAAAAGCTAATATAAAACAGAATTTTGAGATAGAGGATGAATATGAGCAAGAGCTAGATCCTGGAATAGCTGAGCTTATAGAATTCACTGGACCAGAAGGTAGAATGTTAGTTAGTTTTTCTACCAAACCAAAATTATTAGACAAAAAGACTAGTTTTTCTAATAGAAGTGGGTCTGATGTTAAAGTGGAAAATGTTTATTCTGAAAGTGAGATGGTTTCTTATTTTGATGCTTATACCTGGTCAGAACCTAAAGATGATTGGGTAAAACTAGACTCCGAGGCCATATTTTAGTTATAATATAAGTTATGTATAAAACAAAAAACGTTTTAATTTTAGCTGTGGGATTTATGTTGGTAGGATTACTAACAGTATTTTTTACTCATGATACAAAACAAGAGCCTGTAACTTTTGTTTCTCAGGAAAATTATGTAGACCATGTTAGGCCGTGGGTAGAAGAGGTGTCTTTGAATCCGTCTTTAGTTAATATTAGAAAAATTAAGGAAGAGCTTCTAAATTTTAAAGGCTCTGATGAATCAATGGGCTCAGCTCATATAGCTTTATTTATGGCCTTTGATGCTTGGGAGAAGTTTTTATTGACTGGTGATGATAATAAGAAAGTGCAATCTATTGAACATTTTTATTCAGTAGTTAGTTTTTTACCAGAGCTTGATTTAGAAATTAAAACTTTAGAAAATATTTTAAAACAGCAAAATGTTTAAATATCTAGTAATATTTATTAGCCCATTGTTATTATTATTTAGTTTTTTGTCTTTATTTTATAGCCAGCAAAGTATACATCATTGGTTAATTCTTATATCAGCTGTTGTTATTTTATTATCAGGACGTATTTTAGCTAGACATAGATTCTGGAAGTTTAAGATTTTGTGGTTTAATTTAATTTTAGTTTATATATCACAGTTATTATTTTTACTATTATTAATTTCACAAGAGATTAGATATACCTTGTCATTTATTTTAGCTTTAGCTTGGATGTTAGTTTGGTGGTTGATGGCTAAATATTTTGCCAATATAGATAATATAGATGGTAGTAGCTATCTAGTAGTTAATAAGTTTTTTTATTATATGGGCTTTTGGTTTTTATCCACTAGTTTATATTCTTTAGTAATATTTTTACACTTTCCATTATTAATTGCTTATATAATTTTAATTTTTGCCGCATTTTTCTGGACATTTGACATTATTAAAAGCAGAGGAGAGCCAAATTGGATTTATTTAATATTTTCTTTGTTTTTATTGAGTCAGATTTTGGTCGTAATCTATTTATTGCCAGTTAGTTTCTATGTTGCTGGCACTATTGCAACTTTATGGTTTTTCTTTATAATAGATAGTACAGCTAACAATCTAAAGTCGTTTAAAGGATACTTGAGCTTGTTTTTATTGATTGTTTTGCTATTATTAATAACCTCTATAATATAATAAAAATATGGAAGAAAGACATAAACATTTTGCCAGACCGACTAGTACCAGACCGCCATCTATGTTTAATTTGACGTTGTGGACTATTTTAGTTGGTTTAATAGCTGGATTTGGAGGTTATTTATTAGCTAATCATTTATTACCAAATAATAGTGCTAGTTATTTCAATATTAGTAATCCAAATCGTGATATTAAAGTTAGCATTGAACAACCTTTAACTAATTTTGGCCATGACCATCAAAAAAGTGTAGCTGGTGTTTACAAGGCTTTACGCACTGTTCCGGCCGTAGGACAGCCTTTATTTTCGGTTGATGATTTTTTAGGTTCAGCCGTAGTAGCTACTTCTGATGGGTGGCTAATGACTACTAATCAAGTAACCGCAGATGCCGAAGTTAATATTGTATTAGGTGACAAAGTATATGAAGTAGAAGATTTATTGGAAGATAATTTTACAGGCGCTGTATTTTTGAAAATTAATGAAAATTCTTTACAGCCAATTGATTTTCAATTGATTGATGATGTTAAGATAGGGGAGAAATTATTTACTATAATTGATACAGCTAATAGTTATGATCATTTTTTTGCCACCACGTATTTAAGTAATTCTCATTATTCACCTAATAAATATTTATACACTGATGTAGCTGATTATTACATAAAAATATCTGGAGAAAATCTGGACAGTGGAGCCCCTTACTTTAATTTAGATGGTGATTTAATTGGTTTATCTTATAATATTTCAGATGAAACATTATTATTATCCTCTGAATATTTAAAACAAGCAGTTAAGCACCTACTTAATAAAACAAAGCGTCCTAGATTAGGTATTAGATATGTAGACATGGAAAATAATAGTGGCTTTGAGCGCAAAGGTAGCTTAGTTTATAACCCTCAATACACAGCCGTGGTTTATAATTCACCAGCTTATAAGGCAGGTATTAAATCAGGTGATCAAATAGTTGCCATTAATAACGACATAGTATCCAGTTACAGAACTTTAACTACAGTATTACAAAACTATCGTTTAGGTGACAAAGTACTTATTAAAATTTTAAGAGATGGAGTCGAACAAGATATAGAAGTATCTCTTTAATAAAAAATCACCCTAGACTTTGGGTGTTTTTTTATTTAAGGCTAACTTGATATGTGGACTATATTTTTTATTATGTATTTTCCACTTATCTATGTACTGTCCAATACCTTGATTGTCTAATTTATTGGAACGACGAGTAGATTGACGAGACCATTCAATCAGTGAAGAAAAACTAATCTTGTATCTTCCCTTAACAATGATATACTTTAGGAGTTCTTCCTTAAGAGCTTGTCGAATAGTTTTACTACTTACTCCGAATAGGCGAGCGGCTTCTGAGACAGAAACTCTAACAACATTTTCATTTTTTGTCATATTTTTATAATTATATCCACCTTGTTGGCAAGGTAGGTAAATAAAGTATACAGTATTCTATACTTTATTACAATAATGTGGATAAATTAGTCTAATAATAAGTTATTTCATAAGATGAAAAAAGACTTAAAAAATAGCTAATTTTAGCCTCTTTTTCCCTTTACATAAGTTTAAAAAAGTGTTATAATCTGTAAGATTTCAATAAATAAAAAATCTTTATTATTAATAAAGAAATAACTATATAATAAATATTATTAACTTTTTAGCTAATATTAGCTAAAAAGTTAAGTAGAAAATAAACCCAATCGCGCACTAATTTTACTGTAATATTTTGGGTCTTTTTTACGTCTATATATATGAAGAGTATAAAAAGTAATTTACAAGAGAGAATAGCTTTTTTAAAGCTTAGATCAGGGGATTCTGATGCTTTTGCCTTTTTTTATGATAAATATGTAAAAAGTATTTATCGTTTCGTATATCTAAAGGTAGGAAGCAAACAAGTTGCCGAAGATTTAACTCAAGATATTTTTCTAAAAATCTGGCAACATTTAGTAGATAAAAGAAATGTTAGAAGTTTTCAAGCTTTCATATTTCGCATAGCTCGTAATACAGTGGTAGATTATTATCGTAGTTCTAAGCAGGAATTACCATTAGAGAATATGCCAGAGTCTGTAGAAATTATAGAAGAAAGTGTATTAGCAGCTGATAAGAATTTAGATATAGCTATACTTCTCAAAGAGATAGAGTTACTTAAATCAGAATACCAAGAAGTCCTACTACTCAGATATGTGGAAGATATGTCCATAGATGATATAGCTCATGTGATGGCTAAGGATAAAAATAATATTAGAGTAACTATACACAGAGCTCTTACTAAATTAAAAACAATCACCAAAGGTAAATAATAATCGCGCAATAAAATTATGAGATTAACAAAAAAGATTTCTCGTCTCAGAGATCTGGAAAGTATTCAACCAGACAAAAGATGGGAAAAGACAACTAAGTATGATCTACTAGAGGAGATTTCTTCTCAAAATAGATTGATGCAAGCCTACAAACTATCTACTTCACAGAAGATAGACCTTTTTGTTATGAAATCTTTTAATCGTGTAGCTCCATCTTTGACTAAGGCTTTAACAGCCTTTTTAGTATTTATGATGTTCTTTGGTATGAATATTGCTGCGCAAGCTTCTGTACCAGGACAGCCATTGTGGCCAGTCAAAAGAGCTGTTGAAGAAGGTGAAGTATTAATTGCTTTCAGTCCAGTTAAAAAGACAGAAGTTCATATCAAACATGTCAATGAGAGATTAGATGAAATTGAGAAAATTTTAGAACAAGATATAGCCGTAGAAGAAGTTGAAGTTCAAGTAGAGCAAGATATAGCTATTAAACAAGCAGTCAGTCATTTAGAGCAAGACATAGCTTCAGTTGATTCTGCTTTGCAGATTGTTAAAGAAGAAAAAGAAGCTATTGAAGTGGTAGAGTTAGTTAAAAAAGTTACTAGTGTTACTAAAGAAGCAATTATTGATTTAGAAACTCAAATAGAAGATACAGATTCTCTTATTATAGAAGAGGCTTTGGACGGTGCTAAGGAGGCTAATACAGAAGTAAAAGAAGCGGCCGTTGATTTAGCCATAGAGGTTCATGATGAAATTGTAGCTGCTGAAACTTTAGCTGCTGAAACTTTAGTTGCTGAAGAAAATATTATTCTCGAAGAGGTGGTTCTAGTGGAAGTTTCTGAAGAGTTAGAAGCTATTAAAGTATTAGTAGCAGAAATTGTAGCTGAACAAATAGAAGATTTATCTGAACAAATTGATACTACTAAAGAAGATGTTGATAATGTAGTCGAAGAGGCTTTAATAGAATTAGTAGAGGTTGAAGAAAATAAAGAAACAGCCGAAGGCTCCGAGCAAAGCCGAGGGGAAGAAAGTATAGAAGTTATAGAAGATATTGATAATATTAAAGAAAATCCAGAGGAAGCTGCAGTAGTATTAGATGAGGCTAAGGTATTACTAGAAGAAGGATCATTTAAAGAAGCAATTGATAAGATTGACGAAAGTAAAGAATTAAATGACAAGTCAGAAGTAATCCTTGAAAAGTTAGATGAGCTTCAAGAGGTAGAAGTGCCTTCTGAAGAGCCGGTAGAAGATGTAGAGCCTATTACAGAAGTGTTGCCAGAAGTTACTACATCTACTCAAAATTTAGATATTAAACCAGAGGATGAAGAAACAATTGAGTCTTCTGGAATTGATATAGTCGAAGACCCTGAACAAAGTTGAAGGGAAGAAAGTGAAGAAGAGCAAATTAACAATTAGTTTTTTATTCCTGTCGTGACGCACTGATTTAGTCGATCAAGGGCATCAAAATAGTCTAAGGATATTTAGTTTTTATTCCCATGCATGAATGAAGGCTAGTATCCCTAGATTATCGCCTAATCGCGCGCGAAATAGGGATTTAGTTTATAGCTTGCTATAGAGGGCTATAGACAAACACTCTTATATCAGATCCTATCTGGTATAAGATATTAATAAGTGTTCCTAGACAATCTATTTTTTCAGACGAGTTTGTAGGCCTATTAATTTAGTTGACCAGAAAGGTCGGCGTGGCTAAGCCGTGGGCGCTAAACCTAATAGTATAAGCCTCCGTATTGTGGAGACGTTTGCAAATGAGCTGATTGAATAATGTTTAGAGAACTTTTAAAACCGAACAAATGAGTTTAATAAAAAGACTTTTCGTGTTTTCCTTGGTATTTACCACTGTCCTATGGTCATTTGGTGGCCTAAGCGTAAAGGCAGAAGGTACATACGGAGCAGGTTCTTTACTTGCTTTAGAAGGTGTTGAAGGCGCAGCTGTCTATTACATTGGTTCAGATGACAAGAAATATGTTTTCCCAGAAGGAAAAACATATGCAACTTGGTATGAAAACTTTGACGACGTTGTTAGAGTTGACGTAGCTGAACTAGATATGTATGACGATGGTGGTGCTATGACTTATCGTGCTGGTACTAAATTAGTAACACACGCAAATACAGCTAAAATTTACGCAGTAGGCCCTGGTGGATCACTTCACTGGTTACCTACAGCTGAAGTAGCTGAAGCTCTATATGGAGCAACTTGGTATGTAATGGTTCAAGATGTAATTCCTGGCTATTTCTCATCAAGCTACGTTTCAGGAGCTGATTTAAGTGACATGTATCCAAATGGTACATTACTTCAAGTAGGTGAAGAAATGTATTATGTAATGGATGGTGATGTCAGACCATTTGCTGATTCAGATGCATTTGATGCTAATAACTTTGATTATGACAATTTAATCGAAGTTGATGATGTTGACGCTTATGGAGCTGGAGAATCTGTAACTGGTGAAGAAACTGGTTTAGCTGGATTCATGCCAGCTGAAAGTAGTGACGATGACGATGACGATGATGTTGTTTCTACAGGTGATTTAACAGTAAGCCTAGCTTCTGGTACACCAGTTTCAAGATCTATCATTGCTGATTCTACAAATAGCGTAGGTGAAGCTTTGACACACTTTTCAGATTTCAAATTCCAAGCTGGCTCAAGCGATGACGCTGTTGTAACAAATTTGAAATTGACTAGAACTGGTATCTCTTCTGATACTGATCTAGACAATGTATATTTATACAATGGTATGATTCGTTTAGCTGAAGGTGGTAGCATCTCTTCTGGTGTTGTTACTTTCAATAACGCTGCTGGTTTATTCACTGTTCCAGCTGGAACAACAATGACAGTTAGTGTTAAAGCTGATCTTAACAGCGCAGTTTCTGCTGGTAAGACAATGGCTATTGGTTTAGCCTCTGCTGATATGGTCACTTCAGGTGGTTCAGTCGCTGGTAATTTCCCATTAACAGGAAATACAATGACTTTCGCCAATGTAGATGATTTAGGTAGAGTTACTGTAAGTAATTACAATAAACCAGCTTCTGCAGATACATCTGTAGACCCAGATCAAAGTGATTTTGAAGTTTTCACTTTCAATTTACAAAGTGGTGGTCAAATTCTAGAAGTAGACAAATTAGTACTTACAGAAGTAGGTTCAATCCAAGTTGGTGATTTGACAAACTTCGTATTATTGGCTGCTGGAACAGAAGTAGGTACTGCTGAAATGGCTGATGATTATACTGTCACTTTTGACATGTCATCTGCTCCAGTAGAAATTACTAAAGGTTCTACAAAGAGTTTTAGTGTAAGAGCTGATGTAGAAACAGGTTCTACAAAGACTTTCTACTTCTCATTCCAAAATTCTTCTGATATTATGGTTAGAGATACTAACTATAATGTATATGTACAACCATATACAGGAGGAACTTGGAGCATTCTTAAACCAACAACAGGTAATTTCTTAATCTCTAGCGGTTCTGTAACTGTTTCTAGAGCTACAACTTCACGTACAGATAATGCTGCTGTTGATGCTACCAATGTTACATTGGCAACATTTGACTTTAAAGCTTCTGGTGAAGATGTAAAGATTAAGAATTTAGATGTTTTAGCTGACACTACAAGTACAAATAACGGTGGTTTAGACAATGGTAAGATTATGGTTGATGGTGTTCAAGTTGGTTCTACAAAGGACTTGACTGAAGACACTGACGTAAACTTTACTTTTGGTTCAAGTTTTATTATTCCAGCTGGAGATACTGTCGAAGTTACTATTGTAGCTGATATTAAAACAACAACATCTGCTAGTTATTCTGATACTGATACAGTAACTATTTCAGTTGGTGCTGGTTCATCAAATGCGCAAGGTGTGTCTTCATTGACTACAAGTTCTGTACCAAGCTCTGATACAGCTGGTAACAGCATTACAATGACTGCTGATTCACTAACAATCAGTAAATATACTGGTTATGGTGATAAAACATTAGTAGCTGGTACAAACGGAGCCAAACTTGGTTCATTTGTATTAAATACAGGTGCTGCTTCTGCAGTAGATGTAAGCTCTATCACAGTAACTTTAAGTACAGCTGAAGCTGCTACAGTTACAAATCTATATTTGGAGAGCGATGGCGTACAGTTTGGTTCTACCAAAGCTAGCCCATCTACATCAAATGTATTTAGTGATACTACAAATATTGTTGCTAATGGTGCACAAGTATTTGACTTGTATGGAGACATCCTATCAGGTGCCGATGAGGGTACTTGGGTTGCTTCTCTAACTGCTACTGGTACTTCAGTTGAAGGACAAGCTAGCGTTAGTGCTACAAGTGCCGATGCTCAAACAATCACAATTGGCAGTGGTTCTATGTCAGCTAGCGCTGGTACACATGCTGATAGTGCTGTTGTATTAGCAGGTACTACAGGTAATGATTTCGCAAACTTTAACTTTAGTGCTCTTAATGAGGATTATACAATCCAAGAATTAAGATTCACTATTGAAAATAATTTTGCTACTTCTACTACTGGTATTACATTAGACTACCCAACAGCTAGTGGCACAGCTACTGCTAACGGTATTTTCATTGCTAGTGGCGATGACTATTATGCTACATTTACTGGTCTAGATATGTTTGTTGAAGCTGATAACGAAGCTAGTGTAACCGTGAAGATTCATACTACAACTATTGCTAGTGGTGGTACTTCAGGTGCTAGTGGTACAGTTACCTTTGTTTATAACTCAGGATTTAAGGCTGTAGGTTCATCAGGAACAACTGTTTCAAGTGCTGGTTCTGCAAATCTAAGTGGTAACACTATGTATTTGAGAAAATCAAAACCAACATTTGCTAAGACAGTAATTAGCGCTACTACACCAAGTTCAGACTCAGCATTGTTTAAATTCACTGTTGTGGCTGATAGTCTAGGTGATGTCGATATTAAACAATTAGGTTTCACTGTTACTACAACAGGTACTACAGTAACTGCTTTGAAACTTTATAATACTGACACTGGCCTAGCTATTACTGACACTGGCGTAGATGCAGACTCTAGTGGTTATGTTAAACTACTAGTAGGCGCTGTTGATGACGACGTTGAAAGAGTTGGTACAACTACTAAGAATTATGAAGTACGTGGTACTATCACTGGTTGGGGTCAATCAGCTGATGAAATCACTGTAGGCTTCAAACAAGATGTAGCTGCTGCAACTAATGCTGCTGCTGACACTCAAAACGGTAGTTACTACAATGTATGGTCTGATAGATCAGCAACTAGTCATACTACTGCTACTACTGACTGGACAAATGGTTACTTGATTAAGGAAATGACAGGAAGTCATACTTTCTCTAAAGCCTAAATTGTCTCTTTAGTAGATAGAATTCGTTATTTATAGCGAATAGGTACAACCCCCACCTTTTGGTGGGGGTTGTATTGATTTTTAGGTCAAAAAATAGTATTCTTAGCAGGTAAATTATTTAATATTTTATATTATGGTCAAAAAGAAAAACTTATTTTTAGGAGCTATTTTGCTAGCATTATTGGTGATAGTTGGACTTTTGTGGACTTATAATAATCAAAAATCACCATTAATTACTAGTGAGCATTTTGAGCTTCTAGATGATAAAGATGATATCTTACTTTATAAGGATTTATCAGAGATAAATATCATGACCGACGCTGTAGAGCATTATAATAATAAGATAGTGGAAATGGAGACTGAATTAGCAGATATTAATGATGATGAGCTTAGAAAAGCTTATTATGAAGATTTAGCTTTTTATCATAGTAGTCTGGGGCATTATGAGGTAGCTTATGAGTATTATGTGAAATCTTTAGATTTAAGTTTTGTAAATAGGAAAACTTGGTTAAGCTTTGGAGAGTTACTAGTTAATATGCAGGCCTATAAAACAGCCGAAGTAGCCTTTACCAAGGCCAATGAAATAAATCCTTATGAAGAGCTTAATTATATAAAGATAGTTGATCTTTATAAGAAGACGGATCGTAGTCAAGAAGATATAATAGCTGTTTATAATCAGGGTATAGATTTAATAGAGGCTCCAACTGTATTACTTAAAAATAAGGCAGAGTATTATGAGGATTTGGAGCTTTATAGAGAAGCTATAAATGCTTATAAAGAATGGGCTCGAGTTAGTGAGCATAAAGAATACATAGAAAATAAGATAAAGAAATTAGAAGATAAATTATAAGATTATGCATAAAAATTTGGAAAAATATGGTAAATATTTATTGTTCTTAATCCCAATATTGCCTTTACTCTTTATTGATGGATATTTTTATCCTTTTGTGTTGATGAGGGCAGTATTTTTTAGGTCCATAATATTAATTGCTTTGGCTATATTTTTATATATAGCATTTAAAGATAAAGGCGCCTTAATACATTTAAAAATAAAACAAGACAAAATTTTTGTTTTATTTACTACTTTTGTAGCTATAATGTTTACCACATCTATTTTTGGTACGCATTTTTATAATAGTTTTTTTGCTACTTTAGAAAGATTACAGGGAGTAGTTTACTGGCTATTTTTACTAGTATATATATTATTATTAAAATTTTATTTTAGAACATCAAAAGATTGGATGGCCTTTTTTAAAATTACTATCTTGGTTAGTTTTGTAGCATCTATATATGCAATACTACAAAAATTTTCTTTAATTGATGTTTTTCATTCTGGCATCGACAGAGCAGAGGGAACACTTGGTAATGCAGCCTTTCTAGGTTCTTATTTGTTGTTGGCTGTTATTTTGGGTTTTTGGTTATTTCTTAGAGAACAAAATAAAATATGGAAATATAGCATATTAATTATCAATCTTTTTAACATATTTGTGCTGTATCTTACCTTAACCCGTAGTGCTTTGTTGGCCTTGTTAGTATTTTTTACAGTTTGGATTTTTACAGGAGCATCTAGTTTTTCTAGAAAATATAAGATGATTTCTAGAGGTGTATTAGCTCTGATGTTAATTTTAGTAGTTCTAAGTATAATTTTTAGAGACTATTTAGCTAATTTAGATAATGATATAATAAATCGTTTGTTTGTTATATCTTTGGATTCTCCAGTAATTAAAAATCGATTGCTCGTTTGGCAAGGGGCACTCCAAAATATAGGTAATTATTTTTGGCTTGGTTTAGGAATGAATAATTTTGATGTTTTATTTAATAAATATTTTCATCCAGGTATTAGCGAAGATTGGTTTGATAGATCACATAATGCTTTTCTTGATATATTTATTATGACAGGTATTTTTGGTTTATTAAATTATCTATTTTTGATCGTTTATTCAATGTGGATACTTATCAAAAACAGAGCTAAAGATATACTCTTATATTCTACATTTTTTGCTTTACTGGCAGCTCATAGTGTTAATAATCTTTTCGTTTTTGATACACTCAATACTTCTTTTATTTTATTAGCTGTTTTGGCTTTTATTTCTTTTAAGTTTTTGCTTAAGAGCGAAGAGCCGCAGACAGGTCTTAAAGAAGTACCAAAAGACAAGCCTTGGTTAAAGCCAATATTGTTTTTAGTGGCTTTATTGATCCCATTAGCCTTTTATTATGTAGTCTATCAGCCGGCTATGCTAAATAAGAATACTTACAAAGGTGTAGAGCGAATCTTGATCAACAAGGAAGCATCTTATAAAGCATTTTCCAAGCATCTTGGCTATAAATTTGCGTCTAATGAAATTGCCTTCCAAACCTTAACTGCTTTTGATATTTTAGAATCAAACAATCCAAGTGTAGAAAATAAAATTAGATTTAAGGAATTAACCTATAACAGTTTTAAAGAAGCGCATAAATTTTATCCTCAGGATGTGAGGATAAATATGCATATGGCACAATTTATAATTAATAATTATTCTGATATTGAAAAAATAAATGAAGCTATAATTTTGATTGAAGAAGCCAAAGAGTTAAGCCCTAATAGGCCTGAAGTTTATTATCTTTTAGGGCAAACTTATATAATAATAGAAGAAGTTGACAAGACAATCGTTGTTTTGAAAGATTTGATGGAAAGGTTGCCAACCTTAGCAGATCCAAAATTTATATTAGCTAATATTCTATATTCTCAAGATAAAGAAGCGGCGCAAGCTCAATTTAATGAGGCTATTAATATGGAGTATAATAAAAATGTTTTAAATTATCAGAGGATTATAGAATTTTATTTAGCTGGAGAGGATTATGAAGCTGTCTTACCATATTATTTAGATTTAATTAATTTGAAACCAGAAGATTATCGTTATAAAATTGATTTGGCCCAGGTGTATTATTTTGTAAACGATTTAGAATCAGCTGTGGAACAAATAAATATAATTCAAAATAATGCCCCAGAACTCATACCTCAGTTTCAGGAGGCAGTCGACGCTATTTTAGGAGCCTATAACAAATCTTTAGAATAAATTAAACTATGCTTAGTAATAAAATAGATAGTTATATAAATAAATTTTTAAAATTTATTGTTCCAAGTATTTTTTTATTGCATTTTTTAGTGGATGCAAATTATTATTTTCCATTTATTACTACTAGAAATTTTTTATTTAGGATAATAATAACTATCGTTTTAGCTTTATATTTATATTTATACTTTAGAAATAAGTCAGAATATGGCTTTGCTAAAAATAAATTATTAATAGCCTATATTGGTTTGGCGCTAGTTTTGACAGTGTCGAGTTTATTGGGGGGAGATTTTTTATATAGTTTTTGGAGTAATTATGAGAGGATGGAAGGTTTATTAGGTCTTTATTACCTAATAGCATTATTTATAGTCATATTAGGCTTATATAAGCGAAAAAAGGCGTGGTTGGACTTACTCAGAGTATCTGTTTGGTCAGCGCTTATTATGGGTATTATGGCCCTATCTCAGCATTGGCATATTAATTTATTTATTGAGTCTTCCGGAGGCGAACGAGTGACTGGCACTTTAGGTAATGCTACTTATTTAGCTGTCTATGCTTTGTTTAATCTATTTTTTGCTTTATATTTGTTATTTAAAGATAAGAATAAACGACCAAAATTAGAGCTTTGGCTTTTTTATGTTTTGGATATACTGCTGATTATTGTAGAAATATTTGGTAGCGGTAAAGGACCTTTGTCTGGTATATTTTCAGATCTTAGGATATTTTTATTATTTGTTGCGCCACAAATATTTATTAATTTACAATACCATTTTTATAATAGTAATAAAGCAATTAAATATTCTAAGCCGGCTTATTTTTCTTTAATAATTTTATTAAATTTTATAGCCTTATTT
The DNA here is from genome assembly GCA_018656065.1 of Candidatus Komeilibacteria bacterium. GTDB lineage: Bacteria > Patescibacteriota > Patescibacteriia > UBA1558 > GWA2-36-10 > XYD1-37-29. Next base: position 20,547 of record JABHZY010000025.1, read on the forward strand.
AACACTCAGACCAGAGGAGTATTAGTTGGTATATTGGGAGCCGCTATTGTGGTAACGATATTTTTATTATTTAGCAAATATGTTAAGAAAAAATTTAAGTATTTTATTTTAGGAGCCTTAGCTTTAATAATTTTATTGACTAGTAGTGTTTTTACTTTTAAAGATTCTACTTTTGTACAATCAAATAATACCCTAAGAAGGGTGGCTGACATATCAGTTTCAGATGCTACTGCAGAAACTAGGCTGCTTACCTGGAAATTAAGCTTAAAAGCTTTTAAAGAAAAACCAATGCTTGGTTGGGGGGAAGAAAAATTTTATGTAGTTTTTAATAAATATTTTCCTAATCAAATTTTTAAAGGAGCTGGTTCACGAGTTTGGTTTGATAGACCGCATAATGTATTTTTTCAGCAATTAGTGCATGGAGGTATATTAGGCCTGCTAATTTATTTGTCTATATTTTGGTTTGCTTTATGTAATTTATGGAGACATTATAAAAATACGCATGATCCAATAACTATTAGTATTTTAGGTGGCTTGATGATAGCTTATTTAATACAAAACTTTTTTGTATTTGATAGTCTTAATTCTTATATTCTAATGATTATATTTTTAGCTATTAGCATATTTTTAGCAGGAGAAGTAGAAGAAAAATCATTTTTATTTAGAAAATTAACCAGCTTAAAAAATAAAATAACTTCTTTAACAGTTAGAAAAGATACAAAGGAATTTAATAAACGCTTGGCCATAAGTTCAGCTTTGCTCGTTTTAATTTTAGGTTTTAGTATAAATATTCCACAACTGATGACTAATCGTAATTTCATTAATCAGTATCAAGATTTACGTAAAAATATTGGGCAAGGTCAATATCAAAAAGCAGATTTGGATGAATTATTAGAGACTATAAACAGTCAGTATTTTGGTAAATTTGAATTAAGGCAAGTATATTCTGAATTTGCTGCAACTTTAGTTCAGACTTCACTTTTAACTCAAATTGAAAAACAATATTTTATAGATACTGCTGAAGAAATGATGCTTGATAGTATAGCCGAGCAATCAGATAATGTCCGTCATCATAGCTTTCTATTAAATATGTATATGCAATCCAGTATTTTAAATCCAATTTATTTGCAAAAAGGCATAGATTTAACAGAAAATAAAGCTATTCCTCTTAGTCCTAGTCGTATTCAGTTATATTATTCTTTAGGTCAGCTTTATATTAATTCGGGTCAGAATGAGAAGGCCATTGATAATTTTATTAAAGGACAAGAATTAGCTCCTAAAGTTTTTGATTCTTACTATAATTTATTTATTACTTATTTAAATTTAAACGATTTAGATATGGCTAAGTTAACAATCCTTGAGATGTTTGAAAATGTAGATGAGATATCTTTAGAAAGTTATGTTCATATTTCACAGGCTTATGAACATTTTGGCTTCACAGCTGAAGCAGAAGATATAAAAAATAAGGCTTTTGAAAAATTTAAACAATAAAAAAAGACTCTCCTTTGTGGAGAGTCTTTTTTTATTTAAAATAATTTTTGATATATATCTTTAGTTTTTTTGAGAGTTTGTTGTAAGTTGAAATTTTCTTTTATATTTTTATAATTTTCTTCAACCATTTCAATGTTATCATGACTAGTTATTTTCTTAATAGCTTCGGCTAGAGATAGGGGATTGGCTGGTGTAGTTAGTAAACCAGTTTTTTTGTCTTCTATAATTTCAGGTATGCCACCCACTTTACTTGCTATGATTTTTATTTTAGCCAAACCCGCTTCTAATATAGCATAAGGCAATCCTTCTTTAACAGACGGTAATACAAAAGCTTCAAAAGCTTTAAGATATTTAGAAGCGTCGTTTTTAGATCCTAGTAATTTAAAGTATTTATCCAAATCATTATTTTTAATTTGTTCTTTTATATTATTTAATTCTGGTCCATCGCCAATTAATACCCATTGGTATTGGTCTAAGATAGGAGACTTATCTTCTTTTAATAACTTTACAGCCTCTATTAGGTATTCATGGCCTTTAGTTTTATAAAAACCAGCAATAGTTCCAAAATATTTTTTATTTTTATCTAAAGCTAATTTTTCTAAAGCAGTATCTCTATCATAAAAATTTTGATTATCTAAATCAATACCATTATGCACAGTGAATATTTTTTCTTTATAAGTAATTTCATTATCAATGGCACTTTGTTTGTCCGCTTCTGAGACTGTGATCACTATATCTTGAATAGCGGTAGAAATTTTTTCAGAAAATTTATATAATTTTTTCTTAAATTTAGAAAGCGGTTCATTAAATACAAAACCATGGGCCGTATAAATTGATCTTAATTTAGTATTCATTACATTAGCAGCATACATACGTCCAGCTAAGGACCCTAGTAGACTAGCCTTGGAACTATTGATATGAACTAAATCATATTTACCTTCGTTGTATATTTTTAGAATTTCCATTAAGCCTAAATAATCTTTACCAAGATCTATTTTTCTGATCAAATATGGTATAGCAATACTTTTTATATTTAATTTTTCCAAAGTTTTTAAAAATTTTGGGTCTTTATTTTTTTCTTCACCATAGGCAACATGAACCTCATTATCTTTAGAAAAATATTGAGCTAGGTCTATTACGTATTTTTGAGCTCCTCCCCATTTGCTCTGAGTGACAATATAGAGGATTTTCTTGCCTTTTAACTCTTCTTTTGAATTAGTTTTTGGGCTAATGTTAGTCATTTCTTTAATTGATTTATTTACTAAATATTGCTATAATTTTATAGTATTTACAGAGCTAAAGCAAGCTTTTATTAGGAAAATAGATAAAAAATGAAGATTGTAATAGCTGCCCCGCAGAGCGGGATGACATAAATTATATGAAGATATTGATTGCCTCAGGTATATTTATTCCCGAGCCCGGTGGGCCAGCTACTTATGCAGTAAAGATTGCTGAGGAGTTTTTAAAATTGGGGCATCAAGTTAGTATAATAACATATTCTGATAAGTCAGAATATGATTTTGATAAAGATTTAGCTTATTCAGTTCTAAGAATAAAAAGGTCAAATAAATTAGCCAATTATTTGAATTATTTTAAAGCCTTACAAAAAGAGGCTAAAGATGCCGATCGGATATATTCTTTTGATCATTTTAGTGCGGGTATTCCAGCAGCTATTTTTTCTACAATATTTAAAAAAGATTTTTACATTCGAGTAGGCGGTGATTTTATTTGGGAAAGATATTTGGATTTTAATGATGATTTAGTTACTTTAGATGATTTCTATAAAAAGAATTTACATCTTAATGTTGAGAAAAAAAGATTTCAGATTATACGTTGGGTTTTTACTAGAGCTACGGGTATTATATTTACTACTAAATTTCAGTTAAAGATATTTCAAAAATATTATAATTTATCATTTGATAAACTTTTTGTAATTAACAACCCGATAGATAAAGATATTAAAATATCTAGAAAAAATGTAAATAAAGAAATTATTTTGGCTGGTAGATTTATTCACAAAAATAATATTTTGAATTTGATTAAAGCTTTTGAAAATATAAAAGACAAAACTTACAAATTAATTTTAATTGGTGAAGGGCCAATTAAAAACAAAATGATTAATTTAATTAAAGAATTAGATCTTGGTGATAGAGTTTTAATTGAAGGAAAGCTTTCTAGAGAAAAGTTGAAAGAAAGAATGTCCAGTGCTTATCTTGGGATTTGGCCATCACTAACAGATATTAGTCCCAATTCTATGTTGGAGGCACTAAGTCTTAATGTACCGATTCTGAGTTCTAGTGAGATTGGTTTTGATTGGCTTAAAGATAAAATAATGGTTTTTAATCCTAAAGAGGTTTCAGATATTACCAAGACTATAAATTATTTGTTAGATTCAGAAAATTATAAAGCTTATCAAAAAAATATAAATGATATTAGTTATGAGTATACATATTCTCAAGCTGCTGAAGATACAATAAATATTTTAAAATAATGAGAGTAATTAATATTAGTTTAGATAATAAAATATTAGATAAAGATTCTTCAGTTGCTAAACGGACGATGTCTTTTGCTGGTAAGTTGGAAAATTTATTAGTTATTTGTGTAGGTAAAAATGGCCAGATTAATTTAGCAGATAATATACTTGTAAAAGGCATTAGAAAATCTAATAAAATATTAAGTTTATTTGCTTTACGTAAATTTTTACATCAAGAGTTAGTTAAAAATAAATATGATTTAATAACTATTCAAGATGCTTATTGGCTAGCAAAATTAGGCGTTTGTGTGGCTAATAAATTTGGTATTAAATCAGAGATTCAAGTGCATGGTTTTGAAAAATTAAATTTTATTACTAAAGTTTTGGCTAAGCAAAATTTTGCTAAAGCGGATAGAATTAGAACAGTTAGCTTGAGATTAAAAAATCAGTTGATAAAAGATTTTGCTGTAGATGAACAAAAAATATATGTAGTACCGATTGCTGTAGATAAAGATAAAATTTTGTCAGAGGAAATATCAGTAAATTTAAAAGAAAAATATTCTAATGACTTTATTTTTCTGACAGTGGCTAGGTTAGTAGCTGTAAAAAATATTGCTATGCAAATCAAAGCATTGGCAGAATTAGAAAATAAAAATACGAAACTTATAATAGTTGGTGATGGTTCGGAGAAAGAGAACTTGAAAAGTCTAGCTAAAGATTTAGATTTATTAGATAGAGTAATCTTCGAGGGCTGGCTAGATGACTTGAATGCTTATTATAAATCAGCGGACTGTTTATTACTTAGTTCAGACAGTGAAGGCTATGGAGCAGTTGTGGCTGAAGCAGTTTTATTAGGTTTACCGATAATAATGACAGACGTTGGAGTAGCCGGTGAATTAGTAGAGGATAATGTAAATGGATTGATAGTGCCAGTAGACAATCAAGAAAAATTTATTCAAGCTATGAATAGCTTAGTAGTAGATAATGATTTGAAACAAAAATTTTCTACCAATAGCTTGCAGTTTAGAAATAAGATATTGGATAAAGATGAATTATTAAATAAAACGATTGATAATTGGAAATCTATTGTATGAGTGTTGAAAACAGAAAAATTTGTTATGTTTTACCAAAGTTTGATCTGAATATAGATACACACTATTTTTATTTATATGATTTTATAAATGAAGTAGCTAAAGATTTAGATTTAGTTTTGTTAATAGAAAAAAGTAATTCAGATATTAGTTTTTTTAAAAATGTTTCTAAAGTTTATGTCCAAAGATTTTCTTGGACACCGTTGAGGATAATAGAGAATTTTATTTTATTGTTAATTATTAGAGCTCAAAATTATAAAAATTTTTATATTCACTATTCTTATATCTCAGCTGGCAATGCTAGTTTAATAGCTAAATTATCAGGGGCTAGGACATTTTATTGGAGTTGTGGTATGATGTGGCTTTTTGGCAAAGATAGGGCCTTAGGATTAGTATTAAAGTTAATTAACCATCTGGTAACAGGCGTGAAAGCTTTAAAATCAGGTTATGTTGAACATTATGGTATTTCAGTAGATAAAATAAAGATAATGCCAAATTGGATAGATTTAAATAGATTTAATAATATAGATACAGATAATATTTTAGAAAAATATAAATTAAACAAAGATGATAAATATATCTTTTTTGTACATAGATTAGCCAAACGAAAAGGAGCGCATTATATAGCCAAATTAGCTAAAACTAACCCGGAATTTAAATTTTTAATAGCCGGTGATGGTCCATATAAAAAACAATTAGAACAAGAGATTAAAGATTTGGATAATGTAATTTTATTAGGTAAAATTCCTAATAAAGATATTCCAGGCTTAATGAGAATTTCTAAATTATTTTTTATGCCCTCAGAAGAAGAAGGTTTTCCTAGGGTGCTATTAGAATCAATGGCAGCTGGACTTCCTTACGTGGCTTTTGATATTGGCGGAGTTAGAGAGATTAGCACTAAAGAACAGCAGGAATATATTGTAGATGATGTTGCAAGTATGAATATAGGTATTAAAGAGATTCTAAGTAACCAGGATATATATAATAAGTTAAAACAAGTTAATCTAGAACACGTTAAACAATTTGATATCAAAGTAGTAAAGAATAAATTTATAGAATTAATATATGGATAGTGTAGCAAAAATTTATGCCAAACATAATTTAGAAATGAGAGGTAGGGGCTTTCTTATTTTAGGTAATGAAAGAAAACAGTTATTAAAAAAATATATTCAAGGCAATAATCTAAAAATTTGTGACCTTGGTTCTCGAGATGGAGCTTTGAGTAAAGAATATATAAAAGGTAATGAATTGTGGGTAGTTGATTTTGATAAAGCAGCTTTGGATGCTTTAGAGAATAAAGATAAAATTAAGACAGTTTGTCAGGATCTAAATGCTGAAGTTTGGGATTTACCAGAGGACTATTTTGACATAGTTATTTTTTCAGAAGTTTTAGAACATTTATATTATCCAGCCAGAGTGCTCAAAAAGATTTCAAAAATATTAAAACAAGATTCAGGGACATTAGTGGGCACTATCCCAAATGCTTTTAGTCTAAAAAATAGATTTAGATTATTATTTGCCAAGAAAAAAGCCACTACTCTGGAAGATCCAACTCACATTAACCATTTTTCTTATTCAGAATTAGAGAGTATATTAAAAAATAATTTTAAGAATATAGAAATAAATCCTCTTATACAAAAGAAATATAAATTTTTATCAAAAATTTCGCCGTCTTTATTTTCTTCTATGTTATTTTTTAAAGCGAGAAATAAATAAACATTATGCATTCACTTTTCAGAAAATTAACCTACGATAAACTATCCAAGTTAAAGCTGGATGGGCAGATTTTAGATTTGGGTGGAATAAGAAAGGCTGATTACCACAAATTAATTAAAGGTCAGCATAATATAAAAGTGGTTAATATAGATGGTGACGCTAAGGCAGATTTTTCCTTTGATTTAGAAAATAAATTTCCTATAGAGAATGACTCATATAATAATATAATATGTCTTAATGTCTTAGAGCATATTTTTGATTATCAAAATGTTGTGGATGAGAGTTTTAGGATACTTAAATCAGGTGGAGAAATAATAAATGTTACACCATTTTTATTAAATATTCATGAGTGTCCAAACGATTATTGGCGTTATACCAAGCAATCTTTACATAAAATATTTGCCAAAGCTGGCTTTAAAGAAATTGAAATTACAGAAATAGGCACTGGTTTGTTTGGAGCTGTCTATCAATTAAAGTTTGGTTTTTTCAAAATTGATATAATAAGAAAAATATTCATGACAGTTTATGTTTTTATGGATAGAGTATTAAAATTGGTCAGGCCTAATAGTTTTATTACAGCTAGGCATATGCCTTTGGGGTTTTTTGTTAGAGCGAAAAAATAGCTAAACACCCCAAAAATATTGAGTCTTTGTGTTGATTTTTTTTAAATAATAGACTATAATCAGGTAGTTAAATAATCAGAATATACTAAATTATGACATCAAAAAACAAGCCAAAATACGAGCCAAAATCAATATTAATAACTGGTGGGGCTGGTTTTATTGCTAGTAATGTTTTACGCTATTTTTGGAAGCAATATCCAAATACACATTTTCATGTTTTAGATGCCTTGACTTATGCTGGGGACATGAAAAATATTGATGACGCAATTCATTCTAGTGACAGGTTTACTTTCTGGTATGGCGATATCAGAAATGAACGTTTAGTTGATAAAATTATATCTCAAAGTGAAATAGTATTACATTTAGCCGCTGAAACTCATGTTACCCGGTCTATTTATGATGATATTAATTTTTTTGAAACAGATGTTATTGGTACTCAGGTTATAGCTAATGCAGTCTTACGTCATAAAAAAACAGTTAAACGTTTTATACATATTTCAACCAGTGAAGTTTATGGTACAGCTATGACAGAAGACATGGATGAAAGCCATCCTTTGCAGCCTCAGAGTCCCTACGCTGCTGCCAAGACTGGTGCAGACAGACTAGTTTATTCTTATTATCATACTCACAAAATTCCAGCAGTTATTGTTAGGCCATTTAATGCTTTTGGTCCTAATCAGCATTTAGAAAAACTTATTCCTAGATTTATCACTAGTGTTTTACTAAAAGAGCCAATGACTATTCATGGTGATGGTAGTAGTTCACGTGACTTTGTTCACGTCATTGATATAGCACGTGCTTTGGATATGATAATTCAAGCGTCAGCCAAGGATGTGGAAGGTGAAGTATTTAATGTAGGAACTAATAAAGTTACATCTGTTTTGGAGATTGCTCAATTAATTGAAAAATTAATGTTAGATAATGGCAAACAGAAAATGGAGTTTAGTGAATATACCTTAAATGTTGATGATAGGCCTGGGCAGGTGAATAAACATCTTTGTAATTATAATAAAATAAAAAAATGTTTAGGTTGGGAACCCACAATTACCTTAGAAGGTGGTATGAAAGATATTATTGATTGGTATGTAAATAATAGAGATTGGTGGGAATCAAAGGTATGGATGCGACAAGTTCCAATTGTAACAGAAACAGGTAAAGTAGAATTTCATTAGAGTAAAATGATAAACAAATCATTAATTACAGGCGCAGGAGGTTTTATAGGTGCGAATTTAGCTCGCACACTACTTAAACGCGGCGATGAAGTATTTGCTTTAATCAGGCCGGGCGGTGATACTTGGCGTTTAGCTGAGATAGCTAACGATATAAAAATAATAGAAGTAGATATTGCAGATAAGGAAGTACTGGAAAAGGCAGTAAAAGAAATTAAACCTGAATTCGTTTTTCATTTAGCACATTATGGTGGTAACAGGGGTCAGTCAGATTCTGAATTAATACATAAAGTTATTGTAGAAGGAACAGCTAATTTATTAGCTGTTTGTGCGCAAATTGATAGTATAAAATCTATAGTAAATGTTGGTAGTTCTTCAGAATATGGCGCCAAAACTGAGCCAATGCGAGAAAATATGTCAGTTGAGCCTAATACTGAATATGGTCAGGCTAAGGTTGAGGCAACCAAATTATCTAAAAAAACAGCAGTTACAGTAAGGCCATTCTCTGTTTATGGTCCTTGGGAGTCTAAAGTGCGTTTAATTCCGGCAGTTATTATGGCTTGTTTAGAAAATAGAGCTCCACAATTAGCTAATCCAAAGACTGTTAGAGATTTTATATATATTGATGATGTTGTAGATGCTTTGATTACGGCATCTGAAAATTTTATGCCTGGTGAAGTTTTTAATCTAGGTAGTGGTCAGCAAACATCACTCAAAGAAATTGTTGATCTTATAGTTAAATTAACAGATGCTGATATCAAATTGGAGTGGAACGAAATAGCTGGTCAAAGTTTTGATACTAATACCTGGGTAGCCGACACCAAACATTCTAGTGAAAAATTAAATTGGCAAGCTAAATATTCATTGGAACAAGGCATTCAAGAGACCATTGATTGGTTTAAAGAGTATAAAGAATTATATGGCAGATAAATATCAAGAATTAAAAAATAAAGCATTGGCAGCCCGTAGGACTGTCATAACTGAATCCAGTCGTAGTGGATCAGTACATATTGCTTCTTCATTATCAGAAATAGATTTACTAACTGCTTTATATTCTAAAATTTTACAAAAAAAAGATAAATTTATTCTAAGTAAGGGTCATGGCGCTTTAGGTTATTACGCAGTTTTGGCTGAGTATGGTTTTATTCCTCGTGAAGAATTAAATAAGTATGGTCAAGATGGTACTAAATTATCTGTACATCCAGTTTATAAAACAGCGCCAGGCATTGAAGCTAGCACTGGTTCTCTAGGTCATGGTTTGCCAATGGCTCTAGGCTTAGCTCTAGCTGCTCGACAGGATAAAAATGATGGACACAGTTATGTTTTATTAAGTGATGGTGAATGTGATGAAGGTTCCACTTGGGAAGCAGCTATGTTAGCTGGTCATTTAAAGTTAGATAACTTAGTGGCTATTATTGATTATAATAAATTTCAGGCATTTGGAAAAACAAAAGACATTTTAGATTTAGAGCCCTTTGCAGATAAATGGCAAGCAGCTAAGTGGGCAGTCAAAGAAATTAATGGTCATAACTTTGAAGAAATAATCAATGCTTTAGAAAAATTGCCCTTAGAAAAAAATAAGCCAACCGTTTTCATTGCTCATACTGTAAAAGGTAAAGGAGTGCCATATATGGAAAATAAATTAGACTGGCATTATTTTAATGTTAAGGCAGAGGATTTAGATAAAACTTTAGAAGAATTATATTAATATATGAGAATTGCTTTTGTAGAAACTATAACTAAATTAGCCATCAAAGATAAATCAGTTTGGCTACTTACTGGTGATCTTGGTTTTTCAGTTTTTGAAGACTTTGCTAATAAATTTCCTGATAGATATTTAAATGTCGGTGTGGCAGAACAAAATATGATGGGTATAGCTGCTGGATTAGCTATGGCTGGTAAAAAAGTTTTTGTATATTCTATATCTACTTTTTCTTCTATGCGAGCTTTTGAACAAATTAGAAATGATATCTGCTATCAAAACTTGCCTGTTTGTATAATTGGGGGAGGTAGTACTTTTAGTTATAGTAGCTTTGGTTGTACTCACTTTGCTTTAGAAGATATAGGTATTTTAAGGATTTTACCTAATATGACGGTAGTAAATGCTGGAGATCCTATGGAAGTTGAGGTCGCGCTTGATGATTATCATAAAAATCCACGACCTTTTTATCTACGTATAGCTAAAAGAGGTGAGCCAGTAGTTCATAAAAATAAAAAAGATATTAAAATTAATAAAGCTACTCAAGTTAAAGAGGGTGAAGATATAAGTATATTTGCTAGTGGCAAAGCTTTACAGTATGCGACAGAAGCAGTTGAAGAATTAAAAATACAAGGCATCAATGCTGAGTTATTAAGTTTTCATACTGTTAAACCACTTGATGAAGAGGCAATCATTAAAAGTGCAAAGCAAACAAAAAATATTATAACCATTGAAGAGCATTTAATACATGGTGGTTTAGGAACGGCAGTATCAGAAGTTGTTGCTCAAAATGCTTTAGCAACTAAATTAAAGTGTTTAGCTGTCGCCGATGAATTTCCAGCTGGAGTAGGTAGTGAACAATATATGCTTGATAGATATTCTTTAAATAAAGATAGTATAATAGCCGAAGCTAAAAAAATGCTATCATGATTAAGATTGTTATCATTATTAATGAATTATTAGTTGGTGGAGCACAGAGAGTTGTGGTTGATTTAGTAAATAATATTGATATTAATAAATTTGAAATAAATTTGATTTTATTAAAATCACAAAAAGCATTTTCATCAAATTTAAAGTGGCTTGATGAAGAGATTGATAAGAATAAAATTAATTTTATTACAATAAGTGACCGAAGTAGATTTAGTTTTAGAGAATTTAAGAAACTACATAGCACTTTAAAAGAAATTAAGCCAGATATTGTACATACTTTTTTACCCTATGCCGGCATAGTTGGTAGAGTAGTTGCATTTTTAAGCGGTGTAAAAAATATAATAAGTACGCAATGTAATGTACCAGTTGCTTATTCATTTAAAGTTTATTTGTTAGATAAGATTACTTTGCTTTTGGTAAAGTTATGGATTGCTCCAACCGAGGGTATTGAATATGAATATTCTGGTTCAATTGCAATTTATAATACTAAAGCTTATTTAGAAGGACGTAAGCATTTTACAATCAATTTTGCTATTGATACTGTAAAAATAAATAAAGCATTAGAAAATATTGATAGGCCGAAAAAAAGAAGAGAGTTAAATATTCCAGAAAATGTTAAAGTAGTAGCTATGACAGCTAGGTTACATACTTGGAAAGGTCAGGAAGATTTGATAGATGCTATGGCTAAATTAGATGCTAATATACATTTAGTTTTAATAGGTGATGGAGTAATGAAACAAAGCTTAGAAGCTCAAGTAAGGTCACTAGACATTGAAGGTCGAGTTCATTTCTTGGGAACACGTAGTGATGTATTTGAAATATTAGCTATTAGTGATATTTATGTGCAAGCACACAGAATAGAAAAAGATAAAGTTTGGGTTGGTAGAAATTCAGCTCAGACAGAAGCAGCTGCCATTGGTTTGCCGTCAATTTCTACAAATGTACCACTTATTGAAGAGTTTATCCAAGATGGTGTAAATGGAAAAATTGTAGAAAGTAATAATCCAGAAATGATGGCCCAAGCAATTAAGTGGTTTTTAGATAATCCCGAAGAAACTAAGCAAATAGCTAAGAAATTACAAGTAGAAGCTACTAAAGGTTTTTCTATTGAAAGAGCAGTTAGCTTACACGAACAACTTTATGCAGATTTATATTCTAAATAAAATAATTAATAATATTAAATAAAATGGCAGAAAATCATCCTTTTATACCTGGTGAAGATTGGGTTTGGTATAGCAGAGCAATCTATGGCCAAAAAGAAATAGACTCAGTGCTAGAGTCTCTTAATTCTGATTGGTTAGTGCCAGGTGACTATAGTAAAAAATTTGAAGAGGCGGTAGCTGAGAAATTTGGGCAAGACTATGGTTTGTTTGTAAACTCCGGTTCTTCAGCAAACACTTTAGCTTTGAGTATTTTTAATTTTAAGCCAGGCTCTGAAGTTATTACTCCAGCCTGTACTTTTGCTACTACAGTTAATCCATTATTGCAAGCGGGATTGATTCCAGTATTTATAGATGTAGAATTAGACACCTATCTTATAGATATAGATAAAATTGAAGGGGCTATTAGTGATAAAACAGTTGCTTTGATGATACCGCAGTTAGTAGGTAATATAGTTGATATGCCACGTTTACGCACTATCGCTGATAAACATAATTTAATTTTAATAGAAGACAGCTGTGACACTGTTGGTGCTACGATAGATGAAGTGCCAACTGGTAAATATGCTGATGCAAGTACTACTAGTTTTTATGCTTCTCATATTATTACTGCGGCTGGCGGCGGCGGTATGGTTATGTTTAAGGATAAAGATAAAATTAAAACTGCTAAAGTTTTAAGAGACTGGGGTAGAGCTTTGCCAGAGCATGCCGATGAATCACCAGACAAACGTTTTGATTTTACTATAGATGGTAAACCTCATGATGGTAAATTTGTGTTTACTAATTTAGGTTGGAATTTTAAAGGTATAGATTTACAAGCGGCTTTTGGTTTAGCACAATTAAAACGTCTTCCTGGCTTTTCAGCTATTAGACAGAAAAATTTTGTTAGCCTAAATGAATTTTTTTCTAAATATCCAGATCATTTTATTTTACCAAGGCAGCTTGATAATGTTTCAACTAATTGGCTAGCTTACCCAGTTAACATTAAAAAAGATTCACCAATTCAAAGAACAGATTTGATGCGTCATCTGGAAGAAAATAAGATTCAAACTCGAGTGTTATTTTCTGGCAATATATTAAAACATCCAGCCTATAAAGATATTCCACACAGAGTGGAGGGTAGTTTAGAAAATTCTGATACTATAATGACTCAATGTATTTTAATTGGTTGTCATCATGGATTAAGACAAGAACATTTGGATTATGTTATGAAAACATTGTCTGAGTTTTTAGATAAATATGCCAAATAAGAAATTAGAAATCGGCATTGTTACACAATGCATAGATAATAGAAAAGCTATGGGCACCGCTTTGGTGGCCAGGCGTTTGGTGGAAAATTTAAAAGAATATAACAGTGAATTTAATTTTACTTTAATTCATCAACAAAAGGTTGATGACTCTATTTATAAAGACACTAAACAATTATTTATTCCAAATATTAAGTTTCCAGTTGGTCAGGCTATTTTGAATGAGTCTATTTTTTGGCTAAAACAAAGGCTTTTCGGCAAGAAATTTGATATTGTACACTATCTACAGCCCAGAGTATGGCCATCATATATATTTACTAATAGTAAGTATATTGTGTGCACACCTCATGATGCGGGTATAATGCTTGATATTACTAAGGATACTCTAGCTTCTAAAGTATTTCGTTTTACCAACAAGTACTTACATCAACGTATGCATAAGCTAATGGTAGTTTCAGAATTTGCTAAACGTGAAGTTAGTAAATATTTTAAATATTCACTAGATAAAATATTTGTAGTATATAATGGCATTGATGCTAATTTTAAAGCTTCGGGCCAAGATAAAAATGAAATAAAAAAATATTTAAATAGTAAATATAAAATACCAGAAGAAAAAATTATATTATCAGTTGGTAGATTAGACCCTCATAAGAATATAATAAATTTAATTAAAGCCTTCAATAAAATATTAGATAAAAATCAGGATTTAAAATTAGTAATAGTGGGCGGTAAGCATATAGCAGATTATGATAAGAAGGTTTTAGATTTGGTAAGTAAATTAAATTTAGGTGATAAGGTTTTTATTTCCGGCTATATAGAAGAAGAAGATTTGCCAAAAGTATATGAAATATCCGAGTTATTAGTAAATGCCTCCTTGCATGAAGGTTTTGGTTTGCCATTACTAGAGGCTATGTCAACTGGTGTAGCAATTTGTTGTTCAGACAGCACAGCGCTACCTGAGGTAGCTGGTGATGCAGCTCTAACCTTCAATCCTAATGATATAGACGATATGGCTAGTAAAATTAATCTTCTTATTAGTGATGATAATTTAAAACAAAATTTAATAAGCAAAGGCTTAGAACGAATTAAGAATTTTAGTTGGGAGAAATCCACAGAAGAATTAGTTAAACAGTATAGAAAATTTTATGTTTAAGGACAAGACTTGTATATTATGTAAAAGTGATAATATTAAATCATTTTTTGATTTAGAGAATTCACCTCGGTCTATTTCTGGATTATTAAGTAAAAATAATTTAGATAAAGATAGTAAAATAAATATCCAGCTACACCAATGTCAAGATTGTAAGTTAGTTCAATTACCGGATAATGTTTTGACTCAGCAGGAAGATTTTTATGAGGATTATCTAATGACTGTTACTCATTCCGAGTATATGATTGAGCATCAGAATCAACAGGCTAAATATTTTGTAGATAAGTTTAAGCTAAAAGACAAAGAAATATTAGAAGTTGGCAGTGGTGATGGTAATTTTTGTTCCGTGCTACAAAAATATGGTGTTAAAGCAACCGGCATAGAGCCTTCAGAAGTTTTTTATAAAGAAGCTGTAAAATTATTTCCAGATATAAAATTTGTTAAAGATTATTTAACTGCCAATAGTGATTTAGAAGTATCTAAGTATGATGGTTTTGTGTCTCGGCAGGTTTTTGAACATTTGGCTAATCCTAATGAAGTTTTGCAAGATGTAAAGAAATTTTTAAAACCAAATGCTGTGGGTATAATAGAGGTGCCTTCTTTTGAGTTTTCAAGGAAAAATAACCGTTTTTACGACATTTTTACTGATCATATAGTATATTATGCTAAACAAACTCTACAACGGTTATTGTCAGATAATGGTTTTGAAGTTGATGAGATTAGAGATGAGGCGGCTGGTGAATATATAGTGGCTTATTTTAGAAATGGTGATTATCAGGATATTTTAAATGAGGAATTTAAAAATAAATATTTTGATACTAAAAAACAAGTTACTCAATTTTTTGAGGAGCATGAAGATAAAAAAGTTGGTATTTGGGGAGCTGGTGGCAAAGGTGTGGCTTTCTTGTCTCAATGTGGAGTAGATGCTAATGATTCAATGGTTTTATTTGACTCTGATGAACACAAACAAGATAAATACACGCCGGCTAGTCATTTTTTAATTGAAAAACCTGATACAGAAAAAATTAATAGTTGTGATTTAATAGTTATCACAGCCATGATGTATCATAAGCCGATTATTAGAAAATTAATTAATAATTATAATTATCAAAATAAAATTGCCGTGGTAGCGCCGGTTATTCATATTTTAGATGAGCAAGCTATAAATGATATTGTCAAAGAAAAATAATGTTAAATAATAATTGTCCATTATGTAAAGCGTCTAAAGAATTTAAATATTTAGAAGCTCATATTGATAATAATAAGGAATATAAGCTCTACGAATGTAAAGTATGTAGAGCTCAATTTTGGTGGCCTTTAAAAAATCCTGGTGCTCAGTGGTATGAAAATGATGAACGCTATTCTGATAGAAATTTTGATCCGATATTAATTCCCAACTGGAATCACAAAAAGATCATTTCTTTTTTAAAAAATAAAACAGGTAAAGTTTTAGATATTGGCTGTGGGGTTGGAACTTTTTTGAAACACGCTCAAGATAATAATTGGGATACTTATGGTCTTGATTTCGATAACGATGCCATTAAAGCAGCTCAGGAAACATTTAAATTAAAAAACTTAGAAGTTTGCGATTTACTGACATACCATAATAAATACCCTGACAAAAAATTTGATTTAATAACTATTTTTGATGTATTCGAACATATTGATAATCATAATGAATTTATAAAAACTATTTTTGATATGCTTAGTCCGGGTGGGTATATTGCTATGAGTATGCCTTATCGTTATGGCGCAACATGGTTGAAGCCACATGATTTGCCACCACGACATTTAACTCGCTGGGATAGGAGGTCATTGACTCAATATTTAGTCAAACAAAATTTTAAGGTTAAATATAAAAAAATATTAGATACCGGTTATAATTTTATATTAATGAAATTAAGATTTCGCTATGGTAAGTTTTTTTCTTTTAATCTAGTTGGAAAAATTAAACAAAGTAAACGCAGTGATAATAAAATTGAGTTAAATAGTTCGTCTGAAAAAATGATAACTAAAGTTCATATTTTAGCTAGAATAAAAGATTTAATTATTTTTGGTCTACCAGCTTTATTGATCTGGTTAGCTATGTTACCTTTTAAGAAGAGATACGTGACATTATATGTAATTGCACAAAAGAATGAATAAATTAAGAAATTTATTAACTACTAATTTTTTCCCACTAAGTTTGATTATATTAGGCTTGATTATTAGGTTGGCTATGATAAATATGCCAAACTCTTGGTTACTAACTAATATTTTATCTGATGATGCTTTTTATTATTTTAAATTAGCTCAAAATATGGCAGCTGGCCTAGGATCTACTTTTGATGGCTGGCAAGAAACTAATGGCTACCATCCTCTGTGGCTTTGGTTGATTGTACCTATTTTTAAAAACAGTCAATCAATTTGGCAACCTATTCAAATTACTTTAATATTATCAGCTATTATAAACGCCTTAACTAATTTAGGTTTATTGGCCATTATTTCAAAATATACTAAAAACATTTGGATAAAAGTTTTAGGAATTTTTGTTTTTGTTTTTAATCCTTTTAATATATACGAATCTATTAATGGCTTGGAAACTGGTTTAGCTTTATTATTTTTAGTTTTATTTATACTAGTAGCTATAAATTTAAAAAATAAAAAAAGCTTTTGGTTATTTATATTATGGGGAATTATCGGCGCGGCAATGATGTTGGCTCGTTTAGATAATGTTTTTTATTATATAGCTGGATTAGCTTGGATATTTTTTACTCAAGACAAAAAATGGCAAAAAGTTTTTGTAGTAGGTTTGACCTCAACAGTATTAGTTTTACCGTGGCTTATTTGGAGTAAATTAAAATTTGGTACAATACTCACTTCTTCTGGATCTGCTTCTACCATAGTTAATCATCATTTGATAGTTCAAGATCATGGACCAGGTTTAGCCCAGCAGATTAAAGCAGTTTTTTATTCTAGTTATTATGGTCTACAGATGGCTATTACTCAGACAGGTGCGCCAGAATTATTTTTGATAGTTTTTGGCTTGGCTTTGGCTTGGCTGGTTGGACATAAGACTCTATCCAAGAAAGGTTATAAAAAATATTCTGTCGAAGTTTATTTATTTCTTGGCTTTATATTATTATTTTTATTAAATGCTAGTTTACGCTGGACTTATCGTACTTGGTATTTCATATCCATTAATATCTATTTGGTTTTAGCTATAGTTTGGTATTTACAAAAAATTAGACATTGGTGGCCAGCTAAAGCAAAATTTTATATTTTATTCGGTATTTTATTAGCTAGCTCATTTTATATTTCTTGGTCTAGGCATTTAGTTAATAGAGATGCTAGGCAAATTCAGATGCAACAAATATCTATTTGGGCTAATAATAATTTACCAGCTGATACAAAAATAGGAGTTTTTAATGCAGGTATTCAAGGATATTTTTCTAATAATAAAGTAGTTAACCTTGATGGTCTAGTAAATTTTCCAGGCTACCGCGCTTTAGCTGAATATAGACTGTGGGATTACGCACAAGAAGAGGGTATAGAATATTTGATTGATTTTGATGTATACTTAGATTATCGTTATAATGCTTTCTTTGGCATTGATGATTTAAAATCCCGTTTAGAGTTAATTGAGCATGATTTATTAGAAGCTCAGGGTCCTAAAGATATAAAAGTTTATAAAATAAAAAAATAAAAATATGCATTATTTTTTTCTAGTCAGTGCAGTTTTATTCAACTCTTTGGCGAATTTGTTACTAAAAATCCAATCCCAAAAAGGATTAGACATGAGTAATCTAAATATTTGGTATTTAATTACTCATAATTATTTATTTATAAGTAGTGTAGTAGCCTTTGCTATTAATCTTATATTTTATCTTTTTGCCTTGAAACATATTTCTATGTCAGTGGCTTATCCAATAATGATTGCCGTTAGTTTTATTATTATTAATGGAGCAGCTCACTTTATTTTTCATGAGCAAATTCAATTATTACAGGTGTTAGGTTACCTGCTTATTCTAGTTGGTGTATCTTTAGTAGTTATTTTTGCGCCACGCGTTTAAAAGTTTTTACCCAAACTTTCATACCAGCCACATAATCTTTTAGAAATTTTTGTTGGGCTGGTGTGCCGTCGTATTTTTTAACCAAAATATCTAATTGTTTAGTAAGTTGTGCAAAGCTGTCTTGGTAATTTTTACCAGTCAGTTTTATTTTTTTAAGTAAATTAACAAAATCTGTAGTTAGTTGCATACCCAGGTCTTCTTTGGCAAGATCTTTCCAATAATTATGAATATTACGTTCTTGGTTAACCAGTGGTTGACCGAAAGCAATATAATCTCCTAGGTAGTCAGAGATTCTTTTAACTACATAGGCTCCCCAAATATCATCGTAACGACCAACCAGTGGACTGAGAAAGTAAGCGGGAATAATATCTCGAGCTAGAGCAGTATTTTGGGAATTAAATGGAGTCCAAGTTTTTTTTGCTACAGCAAAATCATTTTTCTTTTTGTAAGCAGTAACTGTAATATCATTGTTTGGAAAGTATAATCTAGTTAAAGCATCTATATCTGGATCGTTTAGCCAGAAACCAGCGTTGACCACGACATTTATATTTTTTTTGATAGATTTAGTTTTTTCATCCAGGAATCTATATTCTTGAGCAAATCCACGATGATAAAAACGACGATTGTGTTTTTCTTTTAATTGATCACAAACATTGAGCCAGCCAGTAGAGGAGGAAATAGTTTCTAAATTTCTTTTGCCCAGGGCATGTAACTTTATAAAATCTTTAGAAATAAAGAAATTATCATCATCAATAGTAATAATTTTTTCAGCACCCATCTCATAGGCAAGTAAAATACCTATGTTACGACGTTGGATAGAATTATAAACTAAATGTTTATTCAATTCAGGAAATTTGCGTAGATATTTTAATTGATCAGGAATATCTAAGTATTCTATAGTTACTTTAAATTGTTTAGCAATTTTTTTACAATAAGGTTTAGTGGCCTTCGGGGTTTTTTTGTCTCCAATTACTACAAAAAAAGCATCGTGTTTATATTTTTTTACATTTTTAGCATAGTCAGCTAATAGCGTAGGTACATTTATAGTCGTTGTTATAATGGCTGTTTTCATTTTTTTATTTATTATTTTTTAAACGATCATGGGCATGATCTAATACTTTTTGTAGGCCTTCCTCTAAGCTTATTTTAGGTTTCCAGCCTATTTCATTATTTAAAATTGTAGTGTCAGCATAGCGAGATTGAACACCAACTGGTTTATCTAACAGTCTTTTAATATCTGCTTGATGTCCTTCTAATTTACAGAAAACTTCTATTAGCTGATTAAAGCTAGTTAATTTACCAGAGCCGATATTAATTCCGCGACCATCTTTAACTTTATCTAATATTATCAGCATAGCATCTACACAATCATCAATATGAACAAAATCTCGTCCTTGTTCGCCGGTTCCCCAGACTTCTATTGGATTGTCGTGTCTAGCTATCCGTAGGCCTATGGAAGGGGTAGGATAAGTCAGGTCTTGATCTTCACCATAGCCAGAAAAAGGACGTACGCAGGCTACATGTAAATTATAACGTTCATGAGCTAAAGTGGCTAGATATTCGCCAGATAATTTTGACCAACCGTAGGTCATGTCCGGTTGTCCTAGGCGACCAGAAAAATCAATAAATTCTTCTTTGAGAGCTAAAGCTTTTTCCTCGCTTTGTAAATCAGTTGGATAGGCTGCCGAAGATGAGGCATACAATAGTCTTTCTAAATTATTTTTATCACGAGTAGCCCAGAGGAAAATACTAGCATCAATTGCTAGATCAGTAGAAATAAGTAGAGGATCACCGTCAATCAATTCTCTCCCGCCAACTATAGAGGCTAGATGATAAACATCTTTGAAAGCTGGTAGTTTAATAATATCTTCTTTTTTACTGATCTGATCAGCAAAAAAAGTCAAACAATCTGTTTCTAAAAATATAATTTTTTTATTATCTAGAGAATATATTTGAAGATCTTCTTCGATTTTTTTTGACCAATCTTTTAGCCAAGTATCAGGGTGTAGACCAGTTGATAAATTATCAATTATCCAAAGTTCTTCAACTTCTTCTAATAATCTTTTTGTGAGGTGTCGACCGACAAATCCACAGCCACCGGTAATTAAAGTAGGTTTAGGCATGTTATTATTTTAATATTTTTTTCTTTGAAGTTAATAAAGTTTTTAGACCAGTGTAAATATAAACAAAGTTGGTCATAAAAGTATTTTGTGAGACACCTTCTTCGCGAGTTTTCCAGCTAGAAGGAATTTCTTTTATAGTATAACCAAGTCGCATTGGTTTAATCAAACATTCAAACAGGAAAGGGTGTTTTAGCTCGGTCCATTTTATTTTTTTTAGAATATCTGTTTTATATATTCGAAAAGCAAAAGTCAGATCAGTTAATTTGGTTCTATACATTAATCTAAAAATTCCTTGGAAAATTTTGTTTAAAATTAATTTTATGGGATTATAGCCTTTAAATGAAGCTGTTTTATGCCAACGGGTGCAAGTAACAATATCATAGCCATTTTGTGCTTCATTGATTAAATCTTTGACACTATGAGGATCAGTTTCTAAATCAGAAGCCATTAAAACCGTGTATTCATAATTTACCAAATCAAAAGCTTCACGCAAAGCTCCGCCCAGAAAGGGGAGGGTTTGTTGATGAGTTTTAATTAATTCAGGGTGATTATTTTTTAATTTACTGATTACTTTATTACTTTCGGGAGTAGTTATTTTAGCTGTTACTATTAAAATTTCACCAATGGTATCTGGATTTTCTGATAGTAAAATATCTACAGTTTGTTGTAGAGAAAATGTTTCGTTGATTACTGGTAAGATAATAGAAACTTTCATTTTTTAAACTTTATATAAATAATAAAAAGAAGTAATAATATTGATTAGACGATTAATAGCTAGTCCAATGACCGCTCCCCAGATATCGTAGATTGGTATAAATATTATCATAGCAATTAATCCTAAAATAAAACTACTGGATGAAATTATAAATAGCGGTTTAACTTTTTTGTGAGCAGTTAGAAAGGCACCAATTGGATAGGTAATTGAATAAATAGCAGTGATAGCTATGACTTGAGTCAGTAATACAGCTTCTATATATTGGGGAAATAAAAATTTGAAAATATAGGGAGCTAGCAATATATAAGCAACTATAGCTAAACTTATTAAGGCTCCTAATAATAATATTTTTTTAAGAATATGTTTACGTATTTCTTCTACAGATTTAGTAGCAAATTTTGGAAAAGAAACAGTCGCACTGATTCTAAAAAATCCTTTAATATGTTCTGGGATAGCAATGGCAAAAGTAAAAATAGCTAGTTGGGATGCGCCAAGAATTGTAAATAATAATATTTTGTCTATATATTGAGTGGCATTAGAAAAAATTTGAAAAGCATTTATACGTTTTATAAAATGATCAACCTCTGAGTCTTGTAAATCATTAGCTATATATTTTTTTTGAGAATAATTATAAAAAATAATTTTTGGTATAGCTATTGATAAAAAATAGACTAATAAAATTATATAAATATTTTGATTTAGATAAATCGTTATTAGTAAAGCTAAGGTAGAAATAGCGACTGTAATCAGATTAAAAATTGAATGTTGTTTAAATAATTTTTTGCCCTGTAATAAACTAACATAAATCCCATAAGATTCAATTATTGGTAAAAATATAGCAATAATTACAAAAGAAGTTCCTAATATATTATTGTCTTTGATAAAATAATAAATAGCTAGAAGTAATGCAAATGCACTAGCCAGCAAGCCCCAACGTAGTTTTTTTGAGAAACCAGTCTTTAAACTACCATCAAATCCACGACTAATTGATTGAGTAATAGCTGTATAAACACCAGGTAAGGCTAGTAAAGAAATAAATCCAAAAGCTGACAAAACATATCTATAATTTCCAAAAGTCTCTTTATCTAGCAAATTAGCATAAGCTATTGATAAGCCAAAAGATATAAGTAAGCTCAAAGCTTGATTTAAACTTAACCAAGAACCACTTTTGGCTAAATAAACCATATCAGTGTGAGTATATTTTTCACTTTTTTTAAGTAATTTGTATAATAAATTTTTAAGCATGTTTATAATATTCTTTGTACCAACTAATAAATTTTTCAATTCCTTCTTCTATGGACGTTTTAGGTTCAAAATTTAATTTTTCTCTAGAATAATCTATATCGGCACAAGTATTTTCAACATCGCCAGGCTGAATATCCATCATTTGTTTCTCAGCTTTTTTATCAAGATTTTTTTCTATTAATTCTATAAAATAATTTAACTCTATTGATTTATTATTTCCCAAATTAAATATTTCATAAGGATAGGAATGATATAGGGCCGATAAAACTCCTTCAATTATATCATCTATATAAGTAAAGTCTCTTTTCATTTTACCATGATTGAAAACTTTTATTGCTTGCTTGTTATAGATAGCATCAGAAAATAAAATAGGAGCCATATCAGGACGTCCGTAGGGCCCGTAGACTGTAAAGAAGCGGAGGCCAGTGCAATTCATGCCATATAAATGGTGATAGCTGTGAGCGATTAATTCATTAGCTTTTTTGCTAGCAGCATAAAGAGAAATTGGTTGGTTTACATTATCTGTTATTGAAAAAGGTAGTTTTTTATTATTACCATAGACAGAACTAGAGGAGGCATAAATGAAATCTTGGATATTATTATTTTTGGCTTCATCTATAAGATTTGTAAAGCCAACTATATTTGATTGGATATAAGCATGAGGATTTTCTAAGCTATACCTTACTCCGGCTTGAGCAGCCAAGTGGCAAATTTTATTTATATTTTTATTTTCGTTTAAAACTTTTTTTACAAAACTTAAATCTTTTAGATCGCCTTTATAAAATTTGTAGTTATCAAATTCTTTTAATATTTTATTTCTAGATTCTTTGAGACTAACATCATAATAATTATTGAAGTTGTCTATGCCAATTACATCAATACCCATTTCCAAAAGTTTTTTGGCCACATGAAAACCAATAAAACCAGCTGAGCCGGTTACTAGTATAGTAGTTTCTTTTGGAAGTTGTATATTCATTATCTTCCTAAGCTTTTATTAAAGACGGTGTTTATAGTTTTTAGGATGATAGAAATATCGAGTGCTATAGATTGATTTTTAATATAAAATAAATCATATTGAAGTTTTTGTTTAGCATCGTCTACGCTAGCTCCATAGGGAAAGCTTATTTGCGCCCAACCACTTAAACCAGGTTTGACTAGATGTCTTTCATTATAAAAAGGAATTTCTTCTTTGAGCGTAGTTACGAATTCTGGTCTTTCAGGGCGAGGACCAACAAAACTCATATTACCTTTTAGAATATTTATAAATTGAGGTATTTCATCAATTCTAGTTTTACGAATGAATTTACCGACTTTGGTAATTCTAGAATCATTCTCCTTGGCCCATTGAGCACCATTTTTTTCGGCATTTTTAGCCATAGAGCGTAGTTT
Source organism: Candidatus Komeilibacteria bacterium (assembly GCA_018656065.1). Lineage (GTDB taxonomy): Bacteria > Patescibacteriota > Patescibacteriia > UBA1558 > GWA2-36-10 > XYD1-37-29. Next base: position 44,820 of record JABHZY010000025.1, read on the forward strand.
GTAGACAGTAAATACTTTATTATTTAAACCAACTCTTTTTTGTTTATAAATTAATGGCCCTTTAGATTCTAGTTTAATAGCCAAAGCTATAAAAGGTAATATTAATAAAGATAATAAGCCAAAAAAACTAGCCATTAATATATCGATAATTCTTTTGGAAATATTAAACCATTGTTGATTTTTTTGGGTAATATTTTCTAAAAACCAATGGCGCTCTAAAGAGCTAACAGGAATTTTACCAGTAATTTTTTCATAAAAATCTGTTAAATTAAAATATTGAATTTTAAGATCTATATTTTCAAATAGGTAACGAGCTACTTCCGGACTATACTTTGGATCATTGATAGCTACTACAGTATTTATTTCGTGCTCTAATATTTTATCTCTCATTTCACTAATATCACGGCTAACGTCAACGTTATTAATTTTTTCATTAATAGCAGAGGAATCAGGATTTATAATTAACTTTAATTTATAACCTAATTGAGGTTTTTTAATTATTTCTTCAGCCAATGATAATGATTCAGCATGTATGCCAATAATAGCCAGATTACTACCCAATTTATCACTGGACATCAATTTATAAAATATTTTTCGCCAGAGTAGAAAAAATATAGTAAAGATACCAACTAGAATTAATAATATGGTCTGAGGTTTGATGCCAGTAATATCACCGACTATATAAAAGAAGGCTATAGCTAAAACCGTATTTATAACTAAATTTTGAACTAGAGTGCCATAAAATTTAAAACCTTGTTGTACTTTTTCTATTTCGTATAAACCATTGATAAAAAATACCAGCACCCATACGGCAAAAACAACAGTAAAAGACATTAAATGTCTATACCATAGTTCAGAATTTATATAAGAAAAGCGTAGCCATAAAGTAATAGCCAACGCACTATAAAGTAGTGTTAGATCTCCAATTAATAAGATTATTTTCCGCATTATCTTTTTTAATAATTTATTATATTATAATAAGAAACAAGTCATTTTGTCAATGCAATAAAAGAAATTAAAATTAAGTTTTTTTTACTTATTTAGTCTTATTTCTTATTTTGTTTTATGGCTAAAATATGTTATAATTTACTAATCAAAAAACAAAAATAAATTAAAAAATGAAAGTATTTGAAACCAAAATCTATATTAGGTTTATATCTTGGTTTGTTGTGGTATCTGTATTGCCAATAGCTTCTTTATTTATAGCTGTTTATTTTTTTAACCCTGAACTTTTTAATTCAGTTTTTTCACAAGCATCAAATACTAGAACTACTATATCATTTGCTACTTTTATATCTTTAGCTTTAGTTTTATTGTTATCTTTAATAGCTACTAAATTACTTACTAAGTCAGTCACCAAGCCCATTCAAGTATCTATGACAGAATTATCAAAGGTGGTTGATGATCTTTTCAAGAGCATACAAAATTTATCAGAACTTAGTCAAAATAATAGCGAGTTGTCACAATTTTTAATTACTAGTAGTAAAACACAAAAAAAGGGTTTGAAATCTGGTACTAAGGCAGTGTCTGGCATAGCCTCTTCATTAAATCAAATAGCTCAGAAAACAAAGTTAGCTGCTAAGAAAACCACTAGTGTTGATCAACTGGCAGCTCAAAGTGGTCAAAAATCTAAAGATGCTTTAGATAGCTTGGTAATAGTTAAACAATTACTTACTCAAAATCAAAAATTAAGCCAAGCTCTAAACCAGTATGCCAAAGATGTTAAAAGCGTGGCTTCTGGAGTAGTAGCTTTGGCAGAAACAGCCAAGTTTATTAGCCTAAATGTATCTATTGAGGCTAGTAAAAGCTCTTTTAGTGAAGATTTTTCTTCTCTAGTAGCTCAAATCAGAGAATTAAATGTTACTAGTGAACAGGCAGCCGGAGCAATAGGAGGGATAGCTTCTGACATGCAGAGACAAATTGAACAAGGTAGAGATAGCGCTGATTATCAAAAACAAGAAACAGATAAAACTACGGAGGTAGTAGGACAGACTATCGATTTTTTGAGAAAAATTACTGCTAATGCCGCTCAAGTATCTAAGAGTGTTCAGGCTATAAATAAAGAAACGCAAGAAACCAAGGAAGATTCTAAAAATATTAGCACCGTGATTAAAAGTTTAGATAAAGAGGCTAAATCTTTAGTGACTCAGGTAGGTACAGTGACTCAGGTGATTAATCAACAATTAGTGATTACTCGTTCGCTTAACCGTTCTTCTGCGGCGCTTAATTCAGTCACTAAAACTTTAAATGATTTAGTAGGAGAAAAATAATATGGCTACTAGAGCACAAAAATTTATTTCATTTTATATAGGAGATCAACAATATGCTCTGCCTATTATGTACGGTAATAAATTCATTGAATTTAATAGATTAACAGCTATACCACAGGTAGATAAGGATATATTAGGTTTGATTTACCAAGGTGGGAATATTATAACTATTTTAGATATTAAAAGAATATTAAAAATTAAATCATTAAATCAAAATATTCAACAGATTTGTCTAATGTTTGAGGTTGACGATTATCATTATGGAATATTAGTTGATCAAGGTGGAGAAACTATATCAGCTAATAGAACTTTCACTGACAGACAAAAAAAGATTTTTAAAAAATATATTAAAACAAAAGATAAGGCTAAAGTTTATATTTTAGAGCCCGACGATATTTTGGCACAAATAAACATTTTATGATTAGTGAGAAATACAAAGATTTATACTTGTCTACTACTCGACAACAATTGAAAAAATTGTCTGATCTTTTGCTTTATTTAGAAAAAAAGCCAAATAATCAAAATTTAATTGAAAATATTTTTAGACTAATTCATTCTATGAAAGGTGCGGCGGCCACTATGGGCTATAAAAAAACAGTTAGGCTCCTGCATGCTATGGAATCTTTGGTAGACGCAGTTTATAATGGTGATCTTCAAGTTAATAAGAAAATATTAAATACATTTTTTGATACGCTTAATATTTTAAAAAATAATTTTACTAGTATTGACTCTAAGAATAAAGAAATTACTTTAGATAAATACATAAAATCTCTTAAGGC
>JABHZY010000026.1 GCA_018656065.1 Candidatus Komeilibacteria bacterium
ACCCTGCTGATCTACCTCACTTATAGCTTTAATTTTAGCACGCGATGATAAATTAGTCTGAAAAAAACTAGTGATTACTAAAAGAACTATAGAACCAATTGCTACATACAAAATTAGTTCAACAAGTGTAAATCCTTTTTTATTATTAATATTCTCCATTTTTATTGAGGAATTATAATAGTTAATTCTGTAGAATTATTATCACTAGCTGCTACTGCAATGTCTAAACCACTATTATAGGCTATTCCATTCAAATCAGCTGATAAGTCTAAGAAACCTACTAGACTAGGGCTAGCTGGTGTAGAAATATCTATCACCTGAAACTCCATACTATTTTCATCACTAGCTATAAATACATAATCATTACTATTTCCTAAAGATAAATCATGTACATCATTTAATGCATCATAAGATCCTAACTCTGACGGACTAGCTGGTGTGCTGACGTCTATAATATGCACGTCGCCACTACTCCTACCTAAAACTACAGTATTACTAAAAGCTACAATAGCATAAGCATCGGATCCTCCTGATAAATCAAGTGATCCAATCAAAGATGGACTGGCTGGTGTAGAAATATCTATCACTTGCAATTCTGTACCATAAGTAGCTAAATAAGCATAATCACCTACCACTGCTATATCTCGGATAGTACCTGATAAATTAAGTGATCCGATCAAAGATGGACTGGCTGGTGTAGACACGTCAATTATAAAAAACTCTGTACCATTAGTCCGCCCCAAATACACTGTAGTACCAACTACAGCTACCGCATAACCATCATCATTGCCCGAGGCATCATATGACCCTACTTGACTGGGTGAAGCTGGATTAGAAATATCTATCACTTGCAATTCTTCTCCATTTCTACGGGAAGCTATATAAGCATAATTCCCAGACACAGCAATATTTCTAGGACTGCCTAGTAAATTTAATGAACCTGTCACGCTAGGACTAGCGCTATCTGATATATCTATAATAGCGAACTCTGGAGTACCACCTGTTCTAATAATATAAGCATAATTACCTTGCGTTTGAATACGATAGCCATTATTATTATCTCCTAGGTCAATAAATCCATCTTCAGCTGGGTTTGTCCAGTCACCAATACCAGGAATCACAATAGCCGACCAATTAGTTAAATAAGAAGTAAGAGCTATTGTGCCTGTGCGTTGTGGCGTTTGTTGCCAATCAATTTGAGATGTAATTTGTTTAGTATTAGCGTCAATTGAAGAAACTATAACCTGCCTAGTATAAATTCCATTGATATCAAAAGGTCCTGCTAGGCTCCACTCTTCAGATACATTATATAAACCATAAGTGCCATCTACTAAATTAGAAAAATCATCATCTCGAATATTACGAGTAGCTTCCAATCCTTCTTCAGCTAAAAAAACTGCCCTAGACCTATTTCCAGCCAACATGGTTGATTCTTGACCGTAAACTAGATTGCCTATCAAAGCAGAAGCTAATAAAACAAATAAAGCACTAACCAAAACGATTTCTACTAAAGAAAAACCCTGTTTATTAGTAATTGAGTACACCCTTGCTGTTAATTGTGATTGTTTTACTGGCATTAATATTTATAATAAAAGTAGTTGAACCTATACTTTGTGGATCACCACTAAATTTATCAAAAACTATTTCTTGTAATCCTGAAATAGTTATATTATTATTTATAAAATAATTTTCATCATAATTTATATCTCGACCAGCATAATTAACTCCTTTAAACAAAGTAATTTGCCCTGAAGATATATAAACCCCCCAATTCGAGTCTCCGTCACTAGCTTTAGATAAAACTTGAGCCCTTCTTAAACTTTGCACTAAGCTCATAGAAGCTAGTTCTACGCTATTTGCATTTTGAAACCGATTATAAACAGGAATAGATATTCCCGCCAACATACCTGTAAAAACTATTACCAAAATTAGCTCTACCAAAGTAAAACCAAAATTATTATTTTTATTTAATTTTGACATATTGAGAAGGTATCCAAATAATTTCTTCATCTGGCAAAGATATTTTCGTCCAATCATCTTCTTGCTCTAAAAGTTCAAAATTGCCTCCCATAGCCAACTGCCCAACTACTATTCCGTCTGGCTCATCATAAACATCCACACTATCACTGCTATCACTGATTATTTCTAAAAATAATTTTTGATCTATCACTACTTCATCTGGAATAGCAACTTGCTCCTCTATTCTAGCAGGTGCACTACTGGCTGGCGCTGAATTATTTGGATTATTTACATTATCTAATAAACTATAAATAGGTAATATTACACCTATAGCAATAATAGCCACTCCAAGACCTACTAATATTAAAAGAATTGGCTCTAGCATAACTGCTAAATTTTTAGTAGTATTGTCCATCTTGGACTCATAATTTTCAGCTACTTTAGTAAGCGTAGCTGACAATCCACCTGATTGCTCACCAGCTACAATAATTTGCTGAATGGGCATAGGTATCAATTTTCTCATTTTAGGATATTCTTTGAAGCTCTTCTGAAAAGAATTCCCATCGTCTATACTTTTTCTAAGATAAATATAAAATTCCTTATATTTTTTATTACTGGTAGAAGAAATTAAAGAGTCCAAAGCATCATTAACTGGTAAGCCAGACTCTAATAAACTCCCTAAAATAAAACCAAAACGTGTCAATTGAACCTGACGAATAAAGTCTTTCACAACTGGTACGGTAAATAAAAATGCTTCACCAATAAATTTAGTTTTTCTAAATATAAATATAAAATAGAGTAATACTAGCAATAACACTATTACAATTGGTATAAAATTAAGACCATTGGCGCTGACAAAATTGCCAGTACTAATAATAGCCCTAGTAATCCAAGGTAATTCTACATTAAGACTAGAAAATACATTAGATAGCTTTGGTAAAACGAACCAAGATAAAAATACAGCTACAATAAAAGTAAAAACTAATACAAAGACTGGATAGAGTGTAGCTGATTTTACTTTAGAACGTATAGCGTTTTCTTTTTGCTGTTGAATATTTATTACTTCTAAATTTTCTGACAAACGACCTGATTGCTCGCCAATTTCAATCAAAGATATTACATAGGGTGAAAATAAATGAGTACTATCAAGTGCTTTAGATAAATTGGATCAATTATTTATGTCCTCTTCTAGACCTCTAACCATTCGCTTCATCTGAACCGACTTTAGCTCTACTCTAATAGCTTTTAAAGCCGCTAAAATACTCATGCCAGACGCTAGAAGCATTGATAAATTCTCTACAAAATATTTTTTCTCTTCTGCTAGACCCATTCTAGACAATAAACCCATCTTTCTTTTGATGGGCTTGGGTTGAGATTTAGATGATGATTTTATTTTAAACATTTTATTTTTATTTAGATGGAGGAGAAACTCTCATTAATTCTTCCAATGTAGTTACTCCACTTTTTACTTTCTCTAAGCCATCTTCAAATAAGGATACGCTACCTTGTTTTTGGGCTAAATCCCAAAGTTGTTGTTTAGATGGATTTTGTAAAATTAAATCTTGCATTTCAGCACTAACTTTAATAATTTCATAAAGTGCTGTACGACCACTATAACCAGTATCACTACAAATATTACAACCCTTACCCTTATACAAAGTGCTAATTTTATCCGCTAATTTTGGATCAATATTTTTAATTAATTTTTTTATAACTTTATCTTCTTTATTAATACTAACTCGACAATGTTCACAGATACGCCTGGCTAGTCTTTGAGCTATTACTAATTCTAAAGTAGAAGCTAATAAAAAAGGCTCTACTTCCATATCTAAAAGTCTAGGAATAGCGGTTGCCGCATCATTAGAATGAAAAGTAGACAGAAGTAAATGACCAGTCAAAGCCGCATTAACTGAAATTTCAGCAGTTTCCTCGTCCCTAATCTCTCCCACTAAAATGATATCTGGATCCTGTCTAACAATGGACCTAAGTCCTTTAGCAAAACTTAAATTGGTTTGATTATTAATTTGAATTTGATTTATGCCTGGTATTTTATATTCAACCGGATCTTCAATTGTTGTAATATTTACTTCTGGCTTATTCAAAAGTTTTAACAAAGCATATAGAGTAGTGGTTTTACCAGAGCCAGTCGGCCCAGTAACTAATATCATACCAAAAGGTTTACGAGCTTCTTCTTCTAATATTTCTTGATGTTTAATAGATAGACCTAGATTAGAAAAA
>JABHZY010000027.1 GCA_018656065.1 Candidatus Komeilibacteria bacterium
AAAATGATTTTGAAAGATTCGTCTCCAATGGCGTATAGACTTATCATTAACCCTAGCAGGATCATTAACTTTTTCATCTAATGGGGGGTTTTTGGTTAAAAAACTTTTGCTAATATAGTAATTTTATGCAAATTAGGTAATTATACTGAGGTGTATTTGCAAAATTGGATATGAGGATGATACACAGTAAAAAAATAAACCCCACAGCCTAAAAGACTGTGAGGTTTATTTGGCGGAGATGGAGGGATTCGAACCCCCGGATCCGTGAAGATCAACGGTTTTCAAGACCGCCGCATTCGACCACTCTGCCACATCTCCGTGGGCAAAAGTAATATTTTTTGTTTTTCATATAACTACTGGGTTAAAAAAAAGTATTTTACTTTATAGACACTTGATAACTAAGTATTTAATTATTTTATATTTGGAACTTATCAATTATAAAATATGAATTTGCAGCATATAATAATCCAATTCTATCTGATATATTAGTTATTTTATAAGAAATTATCAAACCACTAGAAATATCATCTATTGATAAACTAAATTGTTTTTGCAATTGCATAAAATGTTTATCATTAATCTCATTATACATATTGGGTATATGTATTTTATTTTGGTTAAAGAAATTAGTAATAAAGGTTGTATTTTTGCCACCTCAAATAATCAAAGAATATAAATTATGACACGTGCAGAAATACACACTGATAAAGGTGTAATGAAAGTTGAATTTTTCGATAATGATGCTCCAAAGACCGTTGAAAATTTTATAACCCTTTCAAAAAAAGGTTATTATGACGGGCTTACTTTTCATAGAGTAATTCCTGATTTTGTAGTTCAAGGAGGTTGCCCTGATGGCACAGGTGCTGGTGGTCCTGGGTATGCGATAGATTGCGAACTTGATGGAGATAATCAGCATCATGACAAAGGGGTGCTATCAATGGCACACGCTGGAAGAAATACTGGCGGATCTCAATTCTTTATCTGCCACTCTAGAAATAATACAGCTCATCTAGATAGACACCATACTTGCTTCGGTAAAGTTTATGAAGGACTTGAAGTTATTGATGAGATAAGTCAGGGTGACACCATAGAGAAAATTGTTGTAATCGAAGAATAAATTATTACCGTCATTTTATCTGATTGCTAGGTTATGTATTTTATAAATCTTAGTGTGCAAAAGTTGATTTTAATATCGAATTTAATAATCGGGTAAAATGACATTATATATTCATAAGTAATATCATAGTATGACCTTTCTGCGTCCTGAATATTTATATGGGTTATTTGCATTACTAATACCCATTATTATTCACCTGTTTAATTTCAGGAGGCATAAGAAGTTTTATTTCAGTGACATAAGCAGATTAAAAACAATCACAAACCAAACTAAAAAGAAGAAAAAATTAAAACATTTGGTCGTTCTTCTACTTAGGTTACTAACCATTTTATTTATTGTTATTTCACTGGCAGGACCAATTAAAGATATCAATAAAAGTAAAATATCCAACTCATCAATAACAACGATATACGTTGATAATTCAAATAGTATGATGGCTGAAGGCCAGCTAGGTAGAATATTTGAAACCGCAAAAGCCACAGCCATAAACATTGCCAATCAAAATACAGATAACTCTAGTTTCATAATTGTTTCAAACAATACGGACCCAGGTCAATTGCGCATCCTTGATAAAGAAAGTGCAGTAACTGAAATTGAAAAATTAGAGATATCTCCCGAATCTAAAAGACTATCCTTAATGGCAAGGATTAGGGATAGAATCTCAGAAAAAAGTAACCTTTCTTTGGGAAATACATTCATCATTAGTGATTTTCAAACATACACAACAGATATTGACCAATTTGAAATTGATAGCAGCAATCATATTTTTATTCCTCTTGAGCATCTTACCAAAAAAAACATTTACATAGATAGTTGCGCCATTGAAAATCCTGCAATCATGGTTGGAGAAAATCTAAACTTAAGTGTCTGGATAAAGAATCATTCTGAAACAGATTATGAAAAGGTTCCTCTAAAGTTGATGATAGATGAAGAACAAAAAGCAGTTGCTGGCATTGATATTAAAAAAGGTAATACAATAAAAATTAACCTCTCATTCTCCGTTTCTAATTCTGGATGGCATAAAGGTATTATTCAAATTGAGGATTTTCCAATAACCTTTGATGACAAATTTTATTTCACATTCAATGTAGTCGATAGAATCAATATTCTAATAATTTCGGAAAATCTTCAAAATACCAAGCTTAATAATTTCTATGGATCGGATGCCATATTTAAAATTGACCAAATGAAATCGGGCTCAATAGAATTGAACAATTTAAAGAACTATGATCTAATTGTTCTCAATGAGTTGGAATTAATACCTTCCGGAACGGCTAACCAACTATTATTAGCTGCTGAAAATGGAACTAATTTATTGTACATACCTCCCGACGAAAGATATTTAAAAAATATTAACCGTTTTCTAAGAATGTCCAATACGGGTAGTGTTATTAAACTAGACACCACTAAAACAAGGGTTAAGACATTAAAACTATCAAATCCCATCTTTTCTGAGTCAATAATTGGTATCCCCAAGAACGCAGAACTGCCCACCGTTAATAAGCATTACAAATATTTATTCCCCACAGCCTCCGGCGTAGAAACGCTGATATCACTTTTATCTGGTGATGATTTCCTATCTCGAAAGCCAGTAGGTAAGGGTAATATATATTTACTTTCATGTGGACTGGAGAATGGATATGGAAATTTCACATCACAACTTTTATTTGCTCCTGTCATGCATGGTATCGCATCAAAAAAGGAGGCTAGGCCGCCTTTGTTCCATACTCTCGGAGAAAGTGAAAGTGTTAATATACCTCTGGAAAATCAAGAATTGGGGGAAACACCAGCAAAAATGTTTTCACTAGAGAACAAATTTAGCTTTATACCCAGACAAAAAATTTCAAATGGCAATCTTAGGCTCGAGTTAAACAACCTAAA
>JABHZY010000028.1 GCA_018656065.1 Candidatus Komeilibacteria bacterium
AAAAAAGGATTTACACTTGTTGAACTAATTTTGTATGTAGCAATTGGTTCTATAGTTCTTTTAGTAATCACTAGTTTTTTTCAGACTAATTTATCATCGCGTGCTAAAATTAAAGCTATAAGTGAGGTAGATCAGCAGGGTACTCAAATAATGCAGACTATTGTTCAGACTATTTTAAATGCCGAGGATATAAATTCTCCAAGTATTGGTACTAGTGCTAGTTCATTATCTCTGGATGTGGTAGAGGTGGCTAATAATCCAACAATATTTAATAATATTTCCACTTATATATATTTAAGTGAGGGTGTTATTACACCAATAGCCTTAAATTCTAATTTAGTAGAAGTTAGTAATTTAAGTTTTACTAATATGTCTAAAGTAAGTACTCCTGGAAATATTCGAATACAATTTGATTTGAGTTTTGTAAATAATACCAATCGTAATGAGTATGATTGGACTAAAACATTTTATGGTAGTGCTAGTTTAAGATAATTATGTTGAAATATAAATTAAAAAATCAGCCCATTCGACTTCGCTCAGGGCAAGCAGGCTTTTCTTTACTACTAACTATTGTGTTAATAGTAGCAATTAGTATTAGTATTGCGGTTTCTATTTTGTTAATTGGTATAGATTCTTCAAAAACCAGCTTTGCTAATCAACAAGCTAATCATGCCAAGGCTATTGCGAATGCTTGTGCTGAAGAAGCTTTACAAGAAATTAGGGATAGTGTTCCATTTTCAGGTTATGGAAATTTGGTTTTTAGTCAGGGTAGCTGCGGATATTTTGTAACAAATAGTGGCGGGCAAAATAGAAATATTGTAGTTTCTAGTACAGTTGGAACGATGGTGCGTAAAGTAGAAATAGATATAGACACTATTAATCCTCAAATTAATATTTCTTCTTGGCAAGAAGTGGCTACTTTAAGTGGCGAATAATAAAAAATTAAGTAGTTTGTGTTATAATATAAATATGGATAGATTAAAAAAATCAGGATTTACACTTATTGAGCTAATTTTAGTGATTGTTTTGATAGCGGCTTTAGCAGCCTCTACTTATGCTTTAATAAATCCTCAAAAAAGATTTAAAGAAAACAGAAATGCTCAGCGTACGGCAGATGTAAATTCCATTTTAAGTGCTACTTACCAATATTATGTTGATAATGACGGAATAATACCTCCTATTATACAAGAAAACGCTGATTGTTTTAGTGAAGCGGCTCATACAGGAATATGTAAATCAGATATTGCTGGGTTAACTTGCACAGTGGCTGGTTATATATCACTGAGCGATTTGACCACTAATGAGAAATATTTGTCTGTCATGCCAATTGATCCAACGGGCGAGAGTACATACGGCACAGGTTATTTTATAGTAAAAAATGTAAATTCTAAGATAACAGTTTGTGCACCTAGTGCAGAAGATACTACTATAAGCATAAGTCGTTAAAATAAAAATAATCATGAATATAAACTTAAAAACAAAATTTACATTATCAATTTTGACGGTAGTATTAGTTTTTGGTGCTATAGCTACAGTTTCTATTTTCTTTTATGCTAAAAATATTATTCTTGATTTACAAAGAGAGAATCTACAAAAATTAACCGTAGAACAATCTCATAAAACAGCTCAATTTTTTGCTAATGCTCAACAGTTAGTAGATGGTTTATCTACTAATCTAGATATTATAGAATATTTTCAAGAGTCAAATAAAGTATTACAAGATGCTAATATTGCACAGCATCTAGAGCATTATAAAGTGGGACCTGCATTTTTAGCAATATATATAATGGACAGTGAGGGAAAAGTTTGGCTATCTACAGAAGAATCATTTTTAGGAAAAAATTATGGTTTTCGGAATTATTTCAAAAATGCCATGCTTGAAAAAACATCAGCTAGCGTAGTTTTAGGGATAACTAGTAAAAAGTTGGGTTATTATTTTTCAAAGCCTGTAAAAAATGAATTGGGGCAAGTTTTGGGAGTTGCTGTTATAAAAATAAACCCTGACTATATACATGAAGCTTTAGATTTAGCCGCTTATAGTGAAGAATCTCATATTATGCTGACAGATGAATATGGCGTGGTGGTGTTTTCTGATAAAGAGAATAGAAAATATAAAAGTCTTGGTATTTTATCAGAGAGTGATAAAGAAGAAATTGAGCTTAAAAGAAGTTTTGAGGGTATAGAGATTGAACCTTTGCAATATAATATATCAAAAACGACTTTAGATAATATAGATAGTGTGGCTATATTTGATATTTATGATAAAGAAGACGGAGAACAGGAAATGCTTAGTGTTACAAAAATAGCTGATTTACCATTTTTTATAGTTATAGAAGAATCTGCTAGTCAATATTTACAGCCAGTAGTTAATATAGCTTATATTTTAAGTCTAATGGTAGCTTTAGCTGCTTTAGCTGCTTCATTATCGATATTCATATTTATAAGTAAATTTTTAAAACCTTTAAAACAATTAAAAGAAGCCTCTCAAGAGCTCAGTAAAGGTAATTTAAAACATAAAATTAATATTAAAACAGGTGATGAGTTAGAAGATTTGGGTAATAGTTTTAATACCATGTCTTCTAAATTAAATAATACAATTAAGAATATAGAAAAAAAGATAGCTGAACGCACAACTTCTTTAGAAAAAGTAAATAAATTTATGACTGGTCGTGAACTCAAAATGGTTGAGCTAAAGAAAAAAATAATCGATTTAGAAAATAAAAAATAATTCATTCATAAATTTATGGAAAATTTAATTTCTACTTTAATAAAACAACATCGATCTCTGCAACAAGATGTTACTAATGTTTTAGACTTGTGTAATAGTGCAGATACTACTAATTTTACTAAAATAGATCAAGGCATAAAAAAATTCACTAAAAATTTAGTTGAACATTTAGAACTAGAAAACGATACTTTTTATGTTGGATTATTAGAAAAAATGAAGCAAGCTGGACAGGATACAGCTAAAACAGAACAATTTATTGCTGAAATGAAAGATATTGAAAAAGTCGTTCAGGGATTTTTAGATAAATATAAAGACGCTGATAGCATTAAGAACGGTTTTGTTGATTTTAAAGATGAATTTACAAATATTAAAGAAGTGTTAGTTTTGAGAATAGAATCAGAAGAATCAGGTGTTTATAGTTATTGGGTTTTATTTTAAACAAATATAAATGAAGATTAGAACACAAATTACTTTACCAATTATGCTGACAGCCATTGTAGTATTATCGGCTGCTTCTATTTATTCTTATAATTTTACTAATAATATTCTAGAGACCGAAGCTGTTAAAAAATTAGAAGCAACGGCTCAGCTAACGAAAAGATATATTTCATCTGTCTTGGAGGAACAAAAAGAAAAAGTAGAAATAGCGGCTACGCATGATGAGCTCTCAATAGAAGAATTACAAGAAATACTTGACATTAATCCCGAATTTTATGAGGTATTTGTTGTTGATTCTGAAGGTATGATAATTTCTTCTACTAATCAGTCACATGTTGGTTCAGATAGATCAAAAGATACTTATTTTACTAATGCTCGAAATAAAACATATATCAAGCCTGTTTATTATTCTGAATTTGTCCAAAAAGATGCCATAACAGTTTCTACTCCTCATGCTGATGGAGTATTGGTGGCTAGGATTGAGTTGGAATTTTTTAATAGTATTGTGGCTGACAAAACAGGATTGGGTCAAACAGGAGAGAGTTTATTAGCCTACCAGAATAAAGAAGAAGAATTTGTTTTTTTTACAGAAAAAAGATTTGAAGAAGGACCTCACGGACACGAAGCAACACACGTGGTTTTACCCATAGAAGAAGCTTTGTCAGGCAATGAAGATGTATTTTTCGAGTTTGATTATCGTCACATTCCAGTTATAGCTGTTACTCGATATTTAGAAGAAGCTAATATTGGTTTGGTAGTAAAAATTGATCAAGCTGAAGCATTTGCTCCATCTCGGCAGGTATTAAATCTTTCTATTGTTAGGATTTTACTTGTTTTATTTATATTTTTTGTAATTATTTATTTTTTGGCTAAAACTATCAGTAAACCAATTGAAGCTCTTCATCGTGGTACAGAAGTTATTAAGCAAGGTAATTTAGATCATAAGGTTGGCACCAATGTTCAGGATGAAGTAGGTCAATTATCTCGTTCTTTTGATGATATGGTAGCTAGTCTTAAAAAATCTCGAGCTGATATAGATAAAAAAGTAAAACAACAAACTAAAGATATTGTGTCAAAAAGTAAAGAACTGGAAAACCAACAAGCTGCAGTATTAAATATTTTAGAAGACGTTGAAGAAGAAAAAGAAAAAACTGTAATATTAGCTAAAGATCTAGAAAAATTTAAACTAGCCGTAGATAATGCTTCAGATCATATTGTTATTACAGATCAAGATGGTATTTGTTTATATGCTAATCAAGCTGTAGAAACAATTACTGGTTATACGGCTAAAGAAATTATGGGTCAAAAAGCTGGTATTAAAAAACTTTGGAGTGGCAATATGGCCGAGGATTTTTATGAGAAATTATGGAAGACAATTACCGAAGATAAGAAATCATTTATAGGAGATATAGCTAATACCAGAAAAAATGGTGAAGATTATGATGCTGTGACCAGCATCTCGCCTATATTAGATGATGATGGTGAAGTAAAATTTATTGTAGCTGTGGAAAGAGATGTAACTAAAGAAAGACAAATTGATAGAGCCAAGTCAGAGTTTGTGTCTCTAGCCTCTCATCAGTTGCGAACGCCACTTTCTACTGTTAATTGGTATGCCGAGATGCTTTTGTCAGAAGATGCAGGTAAACTTAATAAGGGTCAACAAGAGTTTGTGTCAGAAATATATAAAGGTAACCAACGTATGGTTGATTTGGTGAATGCTTTACTTAATGTCTCTCGTATAGAATTGGGTACTTTAGCGGTAGATCCAAAGCCAACTGATCTTATAGTTCAGGCAGAGAGTGTTTTAAATGAAATCAAGCCATTGATTGCTAAGAAGAAATTAAAAGTTATTAAAAAGTTTGATAAAGCTATACCAAAGATAACTTTAGATGATAAATTAATGCGAATTGTTTGGCAAAATTTATTATCAAATTCTCTTAAGTATACTCCTGAAAAAGGTAAGATTGGTATTAGTATTACTAAGGATAAAACTAATGTAAAAATTGAAGTATCTGATACTGGGATGGGTATACCCAAGGCCCAACAAAAAAATATATTTACTAAATTATTTAGAGCTGATAATGTTAGAGAAAGAGAAACAGATGGTACTGGTTTAGGTCTTTATATTGTTAAATCTGTTATTCAACAATTTGGTGGTAAAGTTTGGTTTAAATCTGTGGAAAACAAAGGAACGACATTTTATGTTACAATACCTCTAAAAGGAATAAAAGCAAAAGAAGGTAGTAAAGGACTTGAATATACAAAATAATTTAAATAAATATATGGAAAATAAAGTAGTATTAGTTTTAGAAGATGAAACACCCCTTCTAAATGCTATTAAGAAAAAATTAGAGCTTCAGGGTTGTACAGTAGTTGGGGCACGATCTGTAGAACAAGGCATGGATTATTTGGAAGAGTTAGATAAAATAGATGCTATTTGGCT
>JABHZY010000029.1 GCA_018656065.1 Candidatus Komeilibacteria bacterium
TCATAAATTTGAGACTTAGTCGAAATGACAAGTATGTAAAGATATGAAAACTTTTGTAATTATTTCTAGAGATTTTTTTAGAGTAAATTTGACTACATATTTGGTTTTAGTTTTTTTAGAGTTAATAAATACTGGAATGGTCCAGCGTTTTCTTAATTTAGAGATTTATTTATATTTTTTAATGATTCTATATATATTTAATAGAGTTATTGATAGATAAATATTTAGGCTCCACAAGTTATTTATGGTATAATAATAATGCTATAGAATGTAGCTAATATTTTATTATTAGCTTATTTACCAAAATAAAAATGAAAAGTAAAAAACAAAAGATGCAGGTAGTAGCCGTTGATATGGGCTATGGGCATCAAAGAGCTGCTTATCCATTTACTGATAGTGCTTATAGAGGAATTATAAATGCTAATCATTATCAAGGTATAAGTAAGTCTGAACAGCGCGAATGGGACAGTGGCAGAAAATGGTACGAGATTATTTCTCGTTTCAAAAATGTGCCAATTTTAGGTACAGCCGCTTTTGCTATCATGAATCATTTCCAAGAAATAGAACCGCTCTATCCAAAACGTGATTTATCAAAAAATTCTTCACAACAAAAATATTTTTACAAACAAGTTAAAAAAGGTTTAGGCAAGCATTTGATTGAGGAATTGAATAGTCAAATTCCGCGAGGGCATAAAAAACCTTTGCCATTTTTGACTACTTTTTTTGTACCAGCTTATTTTGCGGAGTATTATGGTTATAAAAATGATATTTATTTAATAGTTTGTGATGCCGATGTAGCTCGTGCTTGGGCACCTTATGATGCCAAGAAGAGTCGTATTATTTATTTAGTACCAAACAAACGAGTGAAAGATAGATTACAACTATATGGTGTCAGATCAAATAAGATATATATTACGGGCTTTCCATTGCCAAAAGAAAATATTGGTGGTTATAAACAAAAAATACTTCGTTCAGATGTAGCTTCTAGATTATACAATTTAGATCCTAAAGGAGTGTACCGTAAAAAATTTGATAAATTGATTGAAGATTATTTAGGGCCAGTGAAGAAAATTAAAAAGCCAAAACATCCTCTAACAATTACTTTTGCAGTTGGGGGAGCTGGTGCGCAGCGTGATATTGGAGTTACTATATTAAATAAACTTCATAAATATTTAAAGGCAGGTAAAATAAGGCTTAATTTGATAGCTGGCGTTAGAAATGATGTTTATCTTTATTATCAAAAAATGGTTAGTAGTTGTAATTTAGGTAAGTGTAAGAATGTTAATTTAGTTTATGCTGAAGATAAAACGACTTATTTTAAAATTTTTAATAAATTACTTAGGACTACAGATATACTTTGGACCAAGCCTTCCGAGCTGACTTTTTATAGCGGATTAGGTATTCCAATTATTATGTCTGAACCGATTGGATCTCAGGAAAAGTATAACAGAGGATGGTTGTTAGCTATTGGTGCTGGAGTAGATTCTTTGGATCCACGATATGTAGATGAGTGGTTATTCGATTGGTTAGATTCTGGTTGGCTGGCTGAAGCAGCTATGGAAGGTTTTTTAGATGCTCCAAAGATGGGAACCTATCATATTGAAAATATTGTATTAAAGCACAAAACTATAGAGATAGATGATGTGCATTTACTGTAATGAATATAGAAAGTATAAAAATAAACTATTATAAAAGCATCAAAGATGAGATGGTGCTGAATTTTCATTCACCCGGTATTATCATTGGTCAAAATAATAGTGGTAAGAGTAATATCTTAGATGCTATTGAATTTGCATTGGGAGGTGATATTAATGATGAAGCTATTTTTTATGATAAGGCTGATATTGAAATAGATTTAAAATTTAATGATCAAGAACAAGACAAATATCAGTTTCCAGAAGCTCGAGCAAAATTTGTGTTCAAGAATCAAATTCGAGAATTAATATTTTCTAATAAAAAAATAGATTATAATAAAAATTTATCTTTAATACTTTCATCTAATATTAAGAGATTAGATGAAGCAGCTTTTCATGATTATAAACAAATTGAATTAGATTATCATTCTTTGTTTAATCATCCAAGTAATTTAGATAAATTTAAGGAACATCTTAAAAATCATTTTCCTAAAATATCTGCTAGTAAAAATGCTATGGATATTCGTTATGAAAATGACGGCCTTTATGAAGGAAAGCGTCGAGTAACTATTGATCGTTTAGGTTCTGGTTTTCGCAGAGTGTTTACCATGTTACTTTATACTTTTCATCCGCAATATTCTATAGTAATGATTTCAGAGCCAGAAACTCATCTCCATCCGGCGATTATTAAAAAGCTGTTTTGGGCTATGCAAAATTCTAATTTTGGTCAGATAATCCTCACCACTCATTCTCCTTTATTTATTACGCCAATTAGCTTAGGTAGTGTAATTAGGGTGATTAAAGATGATAAAAATTTAACAAAGGCTTTTTCTATTGATAATAATAAATATAATTTTAAAAGATTAATTCAAGAGCTTAATGCTGATAATTTAGAAATGTTTTTTACTGATAAAGTAATTTTAGTAGAAGGCGTCTCGGACAAATTACTAATCAGGGGCTTAATTGATAAGTTTTATAAAGGACAAAAAGACGCTAAGGTAATTCAGACACACGGTAAAGGAAATATGAGATTATATGTTGGTTTATTAAATATTTTTCAAATTCCTTATTTAGTAGTTTTAGATAGAGATGTGATTAAAAGTAATCATCTCAGAGATTTAATGAGACATTTAGAAATAAATTTACCTCCTTTACATAATGAAGATTTAATTAATGCTCTTAAGGATCATGGTATATTTGTTTTTCCAAATGGTGACTTAGAAAAAAATTATCCACGCAAGTATCAAAGAGATGATAGTAAATCTATTAACGCTCTTAGGGCGGCTAGCTTAATAACTGAACAAGATTATAAATCAAAATCAATGTTTAATTTAAAAGAAATAATAGAAAATATATAATATGTCTTGGTTAGTAATTGCCATTATAGCTTATCTGATATTAGCCGTTGTTAATTTGGCTGATAAATTTATTATTGAAAAAGTTATCCCTGGCCCCAAGACTTACACTTTTTTAGTGGGAGTAACTGGTGCTTTAGTGATAGTAGCAGCACCGTGGTTTCTAATTTGGCCTGGTTGGGCTTTATTTTTCTTTAATTGTTTAGTCGGTTCTTTTTTTGCTGGTGGTTTATTCTTCTTATATAGCGCTCTTAAAGGAGGCGAAGCTTCTCGTATCTTTACTTTAGTGGGTGGTATGGTGCCCATTTTTACAGTTTTATTTTCTCTAGCTGTTTTTGGAGAAGTATTTAATACTAATCAATGGTTAGCTCTTTTATTTTTAATATTAGGTACTATAGTAATTGCATCAATCTCTGTTCATCATAATGTTTGGTTTAATATCAGAAAATTTTTGGGAATTTTAGACAGTAGTAAATGGCCATCTATATTGGCTGCTATATTTTCAGCCTTATTTTTTGCATTATTTTGGATAGGTACTAAACAAGTTTATAATACTCAAGAATTTGCCAGTGGGTTTATTTGGGTACGTTTGGGCACATTTTTGACAGTTTTATTTTTATTAATTAGAAAATCCTCTAGAGATGAGATATTCAGTGAAATAAAAGGTGGTAATAAGCAAAAAAATAATAAGTTTATTTATTTTGGTACACAAGGCTTAGGTGCATTAGGTAGTGTCTTACAAAATTATGCAGTTGCTTTAGGTTCAGTAGCTTTAGTGACTTCTTTGCAAGGTCTTCAATATGCTTTATTGTTAGTTCTAAGTGCTATTGTTACTTTCTTTTATCCTAAAATTATTAAAGAGGATTATAATAAGCAGCGTTTAATAAAAAAGACTACAGCTATAGTTTTAATTATGTTTGGCTTATATTTTTTAGCAATTTAATTTTATCACCTGTCATCTCGAGCGCAGTCGAGAGATCTAATTAGATTTCTCCGCTATGGTCGAAATGACAAAACAAAAAAATAATAAATAATTTTAATAAAGTGAAAATATTAAAAAAGAAAAAATTTTGGTTTTTACTCTTCCTAATATTTTTATTATGGATTTTTAAATTTGCTGATCATTATCCAAATGAAATAACCTTATCCGCTAAAGAAAATTTTTGGGGTGTTACTTATTCACCTAAATTTGCTACAGAATTAGGACTGGATTGGGAGGAAACTTACTCAGCAATTATTGATGATTTACAGGTAAAAAATATTCGCATACCTATATATTGGGATCAAATAGAAAAAGTAGAGGGTGAATATGATTTTTCTAAATATGATTATATTTTTGATGAAGGTCAACAAAGAGATATAAAGTTTATTGCTAATATTGGCTGGAGGCTTCCTCGTTGGCCAGAATGTCATGCTCCAGATTGGGTTGATCAATCTGATTTATCTGTAACTAAAGCTAAAACCATAGCTGTTCTTGAAAAGACTGTGAATCATTTTAAAGATAGAGAAGAAATAGTAGCTTGGCAAGTAGAAAATGAACCTTTACTTGATTGGTTTGGTGAATGTCCAAAAGGAGATAAGAAATTTTTGCAAAGTGAAATAGATTTTGTAAAACAATTAGATGATAGTCGTCCAATAATAATATCAGCCTCTGGAGAACTTTCTTCTTGGCGACAAGAGGGGAATATGTCAGATATTTTCGGAACTACTATGTATAGGGTAGTTTGGAATCCAATTTTTCGATATGTTCGTTACCCTATACCAGCTTGGTTTTATAAAACGAAAGCTTGGTTTTTTAATATAGATACTGATAGAGCTATAGTTTCTGAATTACAAACTGAGCCTTGGGTGCCAGAAGGAACCTTAAGTAATTTAGATTTTGATGAATTTGATAAATCATTTTCTATTAAACAGTTTGAATCTAATTTACAATTTGCAATCAATGTAGATTTCAAGCAAACTTATATGTGGGGAGTAGAGTGGTGGTATTTACAAAAGCAAATGGATCATCCAGAATATTGGGATTTAGCTAGATCTGTATTTAGAAATGCTGAATAAAGCTTAGAATTTATGAAACAAAAAACATCGTTGATAAGACGCTGTTTTTTCTTGTTTTTGAACGTCAATTCTGTTATAATTTAATAACTATTATTAATATTTCACGCTAGTGACAAACATAAAAAAAATAGCTATTTTTTGTATTCTTTCCTTATTTTTAGGGACAAATGTACAAGCCTTCACACAAAGCTACACTCCGTCTGATTCAAATATGATTTATCAGACTTATTTAGATATGATAAATATTGGTCCAAGTTGGTCTGATGAGCTTAAAGTAAACAAAGAAGTAGTGGTGGCAGTGCTTGATTCGGGTGTAGATTTAGACCATCCAGACTTAATAGATAGTATTTGGACTAATACAGAAGAAATAGCTGGAGATGGCATTGATAATGATAAAAATTCATATATAGATGATCGCTTTGGTTGGGATTTTGTTGATTCTGATAATAATCCAGAGCCAGACCTTGATGAAGGTTATGACTTTACGGCTGCTAATCATGGTACGGTAATTGCTGGAATAATAGCTGCTACAGCTAATGATAATGGAATTGTAGGTATAGCGCCTAAAGCCAAGATAATGCCTCTTAAGATATTAGATTCTAAGGGTGTTGGTAATACCTTAGTTTTATCTCAGGCTATTGATTACGCTGTAGAAAATGGAGCAGATATTATTAATCTTTCTTTAGTAGGAGATACCTATGGCCCAAATTTAGAGGAATCTATTATTAATGCATATAATCATGGGGTTATGATAATAGCTGCTTCTGGTAATGAAGAGAATACAGGGCTTAGCCTAGATATAGATCCTCGTTATCCAATTTGTGACTTTGATTCTATAAACAGAGTCTTTGGAGTAGCTGCTTTAGATGGGCAGAAAGTTTTAGCTGATTTCTCAAATTTTGGAGAAGATTGTATTGATATATCAGCTCCAGGGACTAATTTTTATTCTACTGTTTATTATAATGCTAGTGATTCAAAATTTAAACAATATTATCGTGGTGGTTGGAATGGAACTTCAGTAGCAGCTCCAATAGTATCAGCTACAGCAGCTCTTATAAAATCTAATTTTCCAGAGCTAAGGCCAAATGATATCTATACTATTATTAGTTCTAGTGCTCAAGATCTCAGAGAGTCTAATCCACTTCATCATATGGACTTAGGTGGAGGTTTAATAGATATAGGTGCAGCTTTAAATTTAGCACAAGATTATTATAATAATTCTATAAATATTGTTTTGGCACCTCAGAGAGGTATGAAGCCAGAGATATTATTGATGGATGCAGATGGTAATTTACAAGATATATTTTTAGCTTATGCTAGTAATTTTACAGGCGGTGTAAACGTAGCAGTTGGTGATGTCGATGGTGATGGACAAGATGAAATAATTACTGCGCCAATGGCTGGCGGCGGACCTCATATTAGAGTCTTTAGTAAATCAGGTAATCTTGTCTCTGAATTTTTTGCTTATGACGCTAGTTTTGATGGTGGTGTAAACGTAGCAGTTGGTGATATTAGTAATAATGGTATGGCAGAGATAGTATTAGCGCCAATAAGTAAGCATGTTTCAGAAATTAAAGTCTTTAATTATAAAAATAGTCAAAAAGCTAGTTGGTTGGCTTATGACACAGATATGAGATCAGGAGTTAATATTTCAATAGCAGATGTAAATAATGATAATTGGCCTGAGATAGTAACTGTACCAGCTAAAGATTATGCTCCTCAAGTAAAAATGTTTAATATTCGCGGTCGTTTAAAATCAGAGTTTTTAGCTTTTAATAGTTATTTAACTAATGGAGTTCGTGTTTTAGCTGGAGATATTTCAGGAGATTCTTTGCCAGAAGTTTTGGTATTACCTAGTAAGGGTTCAGCAGCTTTATTAAGAATCTATGATCATAATGGTTTAGAAAAAGATAGTTTGAATCTTAGAGATTTAGGAGATAAGAATGGTTATAATATAGAGTTAATAAAATAAGATATGGAAATTTCGGTAGTTATTCCAGCTTTTAATGAAGCTAAAGTTATAAAAGATACGGTAGTTGATATAAAAGATTTTTTAAAAAATAATTTTAGTAATTTTGAAATTATAGTGATAGATGATAAATCACGTGATCGTACTTTGGAAATTATAAAATCTATTGAAGGTATTAAAGTAATTGCTAATCTTAAAAATCATGGCAAAGGTTATTCTATAAAAAAAGGAATGAAAAATGCCAAAGGAGATTTACTTTTATTCATGGACGCTGACAATTCTACCAATATTAGTGAGCTAAAGAATTTTTTACCACAAATCAAAGATAATCATATAGTAATCGCTTCTCGGGGACTTGAAGAATCTAAGGTTCAGTTAAGTCAAAGTGTTATTAAGAAATATTTAGGTATCTTAGGTAATATTATTAGTCGGATTTTAATAGATAGGAATATTAAGGATACGCAATGTGGTTTTAAACTTTTTAGAAGAGACGTTAAAGTTATTTTTGATAAATTAACAATTGATCGTTTTGCCTTTGATTTTGAGTTGATTTTTTTGGCTAAAAAGTATAAATTCAAGGTTAAAGAAATGCCAATTACTTGGGTGAATAATTTTGATTCTGAGGTAAAATGGTATGATTATCCTAAAACAATGTTAATCTTAGTTTTAATAAATATAAAGAGCTTATTAGGTAAATATAATTAATCCGCTCATTCGAGTCTGAGCCTGAGGACTCGTCCCTCAGAGTCGAAGACCGAAGGCGGGAGTAAACAAATAAATATATGAAACCCTTTATTGAAAATAAAAATATTTTGATTTTAGGAGGAGCTGGATTTATTGGCTCTCATTTATGTGAAGAACTAGTTAAGCGTGGAGATAATGTAGTTTGTGTCGATAACTTTGTTTCTTCTGATGTAGAGAATATACGCTCTCTTTTAGAATATCCAAATTTTGAGTTTATACGTCATGATATAGCTGAAGATTTAGAATTTGGAGATTTACCAGGTTTGAAGAAATTTAAAGTAGAAGTGCAGGGATTTCAAGAAATATATAATCTAGCTTGTCCAACTGCCCCTAAAGATTATTCTAAATTTCCAGTAAAGACTGCTATTGCTAATTCAGTAGGAGTAGTTAATAGTTTAGAATGGGCTAAAAAATACAAAGCTCGTTATCTGTTAACATCTACTTCAGCTGTCTATGGTAAGCCACCGGCAGATGGAACGCCAGTTAAAGAAAATTATTATGGCCTCTTAGATTTCCTAGGTCCTAGGGCTGGATATAATGAAGGTAAGAGATTTGCCGAAACATTGGTTACGACTTACCAAGACGCCTATCAACTTAATACTAGTATTGCTAGAATTTTTTCTACCTATGGACCTCGTATGCTTCAACACAGTGGTCGTCAGGTACCAGATTTTATTCGTAGTGCCGCAGATGACAAAGACATAGAAATAGCTGGCGATGAAGAATCAGTTCTAACTTTTTGTTATGTAAAGGATGTTGTGGAAGGTATAATAGCTTTGATGGCTTCTGAAATATCGGAGCCGATTAATATAGGAAGTGAGCAGGCTCTGACTATGACAGCAGTAGCTCAAAAAGTTATTGAGCTTCTTAATTCAAAATCTACACTTAGCTATACCAATAAATATGCTTATACTATGCAGCCGGCTATTCCAGATATTTCTAAAGCTAAGGAGGAACTTAATTGGTTTCCATTAGTTTCAATTGAAGAAGGTTTGAAAGCGGCTGCTGAATTTTATAAAGCGACAGCTTTCCTACATAGGCCAACTATTCGTACAATGGAAGAATAATAATTTAATAATATTGCCTTAGGCCTTGAGCCTTTGGTCGAAAGGAATAGACTTAAGATATGAAAATATTAGTAACAGGCGGTGCTGGTTTTATAGGTTCTCACTTAGTAGATACCCTAGTTCAAGACGAGCATGAAGTTTTAGTTATAGATGATCTTAGCACTGGTCGCAAAGATTATGTAAATAAACAGGCCAGATTAGAAATTTTAGATATAAATGATGAGAGCTTAGCTGATGTAGTAGCTAATTTCTCACCAGATGTAGTATATCATTTAGCAGCCCAAAAAAATGTCAGGGTTTCTTTAGAGGATCCAGTCTTAGATGCTAAAACTAATATTTTAGGTGGTCTTAATATATTAGATCAGGCTATAAAAAATAAAGTAAAGAAATTTATATTTGTATCTACTTGCGGTATTTATGGCGACACAGATAATCTACCAACTGATGAAACTGGCCCAGAGCAACCAATGTCTCCTTATATTTTAAATAAACTCACTTTTGAAAAATATCTTTCCATATTAGGTCAAGACAAGATTAAGTGGGCCGCCCTTAGACTATCTAATGTATATGGGCCGAGACAAGATCCATATGGAGAGGCTGGAGTAATAGCTATATTATTAGATAATATTATAAAAAATAAGACTTTTTATATTAATGGTGATGGAGAGCAGACCAGAGATTATATTTATGTAGCAGATATAGTACATGCTTTGAGTAGTTTTTTAGATAAAGCAGAAGGTATTTATAACATTGGTACGGGAGAAGAAAAATCTTTATTAGATTTAATTAATAATATTAAAGAAATTTCTAAAACTAATCTTAAAACAGCTCATAGAGATGCTATTGTTGGAGAAGTTAAAAGATCGTGTCTTAATTCGGGTAAGGTGGGTATAGATGTGGATTGGAAATCAAAGTATGATCTTAAACAAGGCTTAGAGTTAACTTATCGTTGGTTTAAAGAAGAAAGATAATGAATATTTTTGTAGTTATACCAGCATATAATGAAGAGGAAAGAATTAGACAGGTATTAGATGATCTGTCTCTTTTGCCTTATAAAATTGTTGTGGTGGATGATGCTTCGGTTGATAAAACTTCCGAGATAGTAGCTACTTATCCAAATGTAGTTTTGCTTCGACATAGACTTAATCGTGATCAAGGCGCAGCCCTTCAAACAGGTAACCAATATGCTTTAGCTAGGGGAGCTGATTTAATAGTTCATTTTGATGCAGACGGACAATTTTTAAGTAAAGAAATAGAAGAAGTTATTCAGCCGATTTTAGAAGGTAATTATGATATAGTTTTTGGTTCACGTTTTTTAGAGAAAAAGTCAGATATTCCAGCTTTCAAGAAAAAGATTATTTTTCCATTAGCAAAGCTGGTAAATAGAGTGTTTTTAGGAATCAAAACTAGCGATCCACAAAGTGGTTTTAGGGCTATGACTAGAGAGGTAGCCGAGCGTATTCAAATTGAACAAGATGGCAAAGCTCATTGTTCTGAAATTATGGCCAAGGCTTTCGAATATAAATTGAAAATAAAAGAAGTACCGATTACAGTTATTTATCATGAATTTGGTCAAAGCATGGGTCATGGTTTTAAAATTTTGAAAGATATCTTATTTTCTAAAATAAGCAAATGATGTATTTACAGATTGTAGTTACTATTTTTATAGTTTTTATACTACTCAAGTTATTTTTGCAAAAACAAAAGAACAGAATATCACTTTTAGCTTTTTTAATTTGGTTACTATTATGGTTAGCGGTTTTGACAGTTTTTTGGTTGCCGGACACCACTAGTTATTTAGCTGCTTGGCTGGGTATTGGTAGGGGGGCTGATTTAGTAGTCTATGTTTCCATACTAGTTATATTTTATATGATTTTTAGAGTTTTTGTTCGTCTAAACAAAATAGAAGAAGAGATTACAAAAGTAGTAAGAGAGGACGCAATAAAAAATGTTAAAGAAGAATAAAATTGTTGTAATAATAGTTTCCTATAACGGTAAAGAATATTGGTTAGATTTGATGCCTACTTTACTGGAAGAAAAATATCAGGATGTTGATGTTGAGATTTTAGTAGTGGATAATCATTCTGATGATGGTAGTGCGGCTGATCTAGCTAGAACTTATCCGGGAGTTAAGATTATTAGAAATGAAGAGAATCTTGGTTTTGTAGGAGGTAATAATGTTGGTTACGAATATGCTAAAAAAAATGGAGCTGATTATATTTATTTATTAAATCAAGATACAGTAGTTACTAATGGGTTTTTAAGGCCTCTTTATGATTTTGCTAAAGAAAATAAATTTGGTTCTTTGCAATCTAAACTTAGATTATGGTCTGACGAAGACGAGGCGGATAAAATAAACACCATTGGTAATGCGATTCACTATTTAGGTTTTGGTTATGGCAAAGATTCTAATCAAGTAGATAAAAATAATCAAAAAATTTCTAAAATAAATTATGCCTCTGGAGCAGGGGTTTTGATATCTATGAAAGCTTTAGAAGATTTAGGCTATCTTTTTGATGAAACTATGTTTATGTATTTAGAAGACTTGGACTTAGGTTGGTCTATGAATATGTTAGGCTATGACAATTATTTAATTCCGAATAGTATTATTTATCATAAGTATGAGTTTAGTCGTTCTATGAAATTATTTTCTTGGTTTGAAAGAAATAGATT
This sequence comes from Candidatus Komeilibacteria bacterium, assembly GCA_018656065.1. Taxonomy (GTDB): domain Bacteria; phylum Patescibacteriota; class Patescibacteriia; order UBA1558; family GWA2-36-10; genus XYD1-37-29. Next base: position 11,501 of record JABHZY010000029.1, read on the forward strand.
ATGGATTATGCTCAAGAATTATAAATTAGCTACTTTGATTTTAATTTTTCCAGCTTGGTTAATAATGGAATTAGGTCAAATTGCATTCGCCTTAGTTAATAAAAGATTTTGGCAAAAAATAAAAGCGTATGCTTTCTTGTTTTCAGCAAAACAAATTAAGCTTTTGATGGAAAAAAGAAAATATATTCAAACTAAACGAGTTAGAAATGATAGGCAGGTAGTTAGTAAATTTACAGGGCTTATCTTATTTCAACCGCTTGATATGATTTTGATTAAAATCGCCAATGTATTTTTCTTTGCCTATTGGCAAATTATTAGATTATTTATTTTTTGGTAATAATGAAAATAGCAGAAGTAACATCAACTTTTCCTCCATATAAAGCTGGTATGGGCAACGTGGCATATTATAATGCCTGGTCTTTGACTACTCTGGGACATGACGTGACCGTCTTTACCACTAAAGTTAAAAATGGCACTTCTCATACTGATGAATATCCTTTTGAGGTACAAAGATTAGGAGCTTGGTTCAAATATGGTAATGCTGGTATTTTACCGCAGCTTTTTTATAAACTACCGAAGTATGATATTATTCATTTGCATTATCCATTTTTTGGCGGCGCAGAAATTATTTATTTTTTAGATAAGATAAAAGATCTTAATTTAGTAGTTACTTATCACATGGATGTCTTTGGCAAGGGTTTAATGTCAAAATTTTTTGAATGGCATCGTAATAATGTAACGCCAAAAATATTAGATAGAGCTGATAAGATTATTGTAACTTCATATGATTATGCCAGAAGTTCTGCCATCAAAGATAGATTAATTGCTGAACCAGAAAAATTTGTAGAAATTCCTATCGGTGTTAATCAATTACTTTTTAAACCTCGTTATAGAAATAAAGATATTATCAATCAATATGATTTGCATGGTAAAAAAACAATCTTGTTTGTTGGTGCTCTTGATAAAGCTCACTATTTTAAAGGTATAAATATATTAATTCAGGCCATTAAAAAAATTAAAGCTCGTGATGATTATAGGGTTATTATTATTGGCGAAGGAGATTTAAAAGATTCTTATCAAACTATGGCTGATAGCCAAGGATTAGGAAAGAAAATAATTTTTGCTGGTTTTGTGCCGGATGATTTATTACCAAAATTTTATAGCATAGCTGATATGTTAGTGCTTCCTTCTATAGATCAATCAGAGGCTTTTGGTATTGTATCTTTAGAGGCTATGGCTTCTGGTGTACCAGTAATAACTAGTGATTTACCAGGTGTACGTTCGGTTGTAGATAAGAAAAAAACTGGCCTATTAGTTAAGCCGGGCAATGTAGATAATTTATCTAATATGATTGAATATTTATTAGATAATCCTAAGGTTGCTAAAGAATATGGTAAGGCTGGTAGAGCCAAGGTATTAGCTAATTATACTTGGGATAAAGTAGGTCATAAGCTAGATCATTTAATAAAAACTATTTCTAAGTAAAAATAAAAATTATTACTGTCATCTCGACCGAAGTGGAGAGATCTAGATTTCTCCGTTCGCTACGCTCAGTCGAAATGACAAAGGTAAAAATATGAAGATTTGTATAATTTCCAATCTATACCCACCGTTTATAAGAGGTGGAGCAGAAATAGTAGCTGCTATGCAGGCTGAAGGCCTTAAAGATGCTTGGCAGCATGTTTTTGTAGTGTCTAGCAGACCATCACAAGTTAAAGTGATTGGAAATTCTATATTTACTAGCAATACTTGGGCTACCACAGTTGATACCGTTAATGATACAGATGTGTATCGTTTTAACCCAAATAATATTTATTATTATTTAAATGATTTTAAATATCCATCTTTTATTAGATTGCTTTGGCATTTATTTGATACTTTTAATATTTTTTCATATTTTAAAATTAAAAAGATATTAGCTAAAGAAAAACCAGACCTTGTAATTACTCATAATTTAATGGGGATTGGATTTTTAATTCCAAGGTTAATAAAAACCATGAAAATAAAGCACATTCATACTGTTCATGATGTGCAATTAGTTACTCCATCAGGTTTGATAGTTAAGGGAGAAGAGAATGCTCTCAGTCATAGATTTTTTAAAATGATAGGTTATCCTAAATTGATGCGTTATTTAATGGGAAGTCCAGATATAGTAATTTCACCCTCTAAATTTTTATTTAATTTTTATAAAGAAAGTAATTTTTTTAGTAAATCAAAAAAGTTTGTATTGCCTAATCCAATTAAGTCATTACTTAAAGTAGAAAAAAAGGCTAGTCCAAATCTCAGATTGATTTATTTAGGTCAAATGCACAAAGCTAAGGGAGTTTTGGATTTAATTATAAACTTTAAAGAAATAAAATTACCTCATATTAGATTGGATGTGGTAGGAGTAGGGGAGGATTTGAAAAAAGCCAAGGTTTTAGCTAAAGGAGACAAACGTATTAGATTTTATGGTTGGTTAGATCATAAACAATTAATACCTATACTAACTAAAGCTGATTTAATGATAGTGCCTTCACTTTGTTATGAAAATTCTCCAACTGTTATATATGAGTCTCTGAGTATGGGGCTGCCAGTCATTACTAGTGAAATAGGTGGTGCTAGCGAGTTAATAAAAGAAGGTTTAAATGGTTGGACTTTTCCAGCTGGAGAGTTTGATATTTTGAATAAAAAAATAATTTCTTTGTATAAACAAAGAGAAAAAATATCAGCTATGGCAAATAATTGTCGGCGTAGTGTAGCTAATTATACTTTAGAAAATTATAGTCAAGTTTTATTAAAAATCATAAATGATGAGTATAAGCAAAAATCATAATAAAATTTTAGTTGTTTTATTTTTAGTGTTTCTATTAATTTATAATTTCACTAATATTTTTGTTTGGTGGCCAATGTTAGCTGAGACTGGTCATTTAATTTTCAATTGGCCTGACGCTACTGCTAATTATTTTTTTGCTGAGCTATTTGCCAAGACTAATCAATTTTCATATTTTGAGCCTCTCAATTTAGTAACAGATAATTTATTGCACGCTCGTAGTTTTAATGTGCTAGATGGTAATTTAGTACCAATTACTTTCTTGCCAGCTTTAGTGATGTTTGGTGCAGCCTGGCGTATTTTAGGTGAGTTTGGTATTTTAGCTTTTACACCGCTTTTAGCTGCTTTGTCAGGTTTGTTGGTTTATAGGTTAGTTTATTATGTATTTAAAGATTTAGATTTAGCTTTAATATCAGCGATACTTTTTTGGTCACTAGCTCCTGTTATATTTTTTGCTAATGTAGTGATGTTACCAAGTATACTGTTTATATTTTTGCTTTTAGCTGCTTGGTGGGCTATAGCCACAGGTTTAAGATATAGAAAAAAAGTTTATTGGATACTTGGTCCATTATTTTTATCTCTAGCTGTTTTTGTTCGTCCGACAGAAATTATTTGGATAGTTTTACTATGGATGTGGCTTATCTATTTAAATAAAAAAAATATTAATCATAAAAGATGCTTTGGCGGTGCTTTAATTTTCTTGGCCGCGGCATTTGCATTTTTATCTTTCAATAAACTTACCTATGGCGGATATTTAAGTACTGGTTACTTTAATTTACAATCCGGAGCTTTATCGTCAGAATTTAGTAATCAAAATTCTTCTAATTTATGGGATTATATAAAATTATTAATAGCCCCTTTTGGATTTAATTTAGCTTTAATTTTTAAAAATTTCTATAAATATTTTATAAATATTATTCCAGCTCATTTTATTTTAGCTGTTTTAGGATTTGTAATTTTAATCTATAAAAAAGAGATTAATACTCTTTGGAAGAAATATTTAATGTTTACGCCATTTATTTTTATTCTAATATTAATTTATTACGGCTCTTGGGATTTGGCAGATCCATTGGTTAAGGAATTAAATAAAATTTCCATTTCTTATGTTAGATATTTTTTACCATTATATATTTGGATATTACCTCTAGTGGCTTATGGAATTAAAAAAATCTTTTTTGGCCCAA
>JABHZY010000003.1 GCA_018656065.1 Candidatus Komeilibacteria bacterium
AGATTATTAGCTGATGCAGGAATTATTCGTAATCGTTTAAAAATAGCAGCCACTATTATAAACGCACAGATGTTTATACAAGTGCAAAAAGAATTTGGCAGTTTTTCTGAGTATATTTGGCAGTTTGTAAATAATAAACCAAAAATAAATAAATTTAAAAAATTATCTGATATCCCAGCTACAAGTTTAGAATCAGATGCCTTAAGTAAAGATTTAAAGAAAAGAGGATTTAAATTTGTAGGCTCAACGACTATTTATGCTTTTATGCAAGCTGCCGGGCTAGTTAATGATCATACTATAGATTGCTATCGTTATAAAACATTAAATAAATAATATGAAAGAAGTACCAAAATTCATAAAAGATTTTTCTCAAGAGCATTCTCCTGAAGAGCGAAAAGAGGTAGGTGGCGCTATCTGGGAAAAACGTAGCGAGTATTTTGCAGAACAAAAAGAACTAGCTAAAAAAATTAGCCAAATTGTAGAAGACGCTAAAGAGAAAGAGAAAAAAGCAGAAGAAGTTGTAGCTGAAATCAAGGCAATAGAGGAAGAACTTATTTTGAAAAAAGAAAGTACATTTAAAGAGCTTTTTAATTTTTTTGCTATTAAAGAATTAGAGCAAAATTTATCAGTCAAACAATTAGATCATCAACAAATATTACAAGAGCATGGTGATATTCAGGAGATCTTGAGTGAACTAGAATTACAAAAATCAAATGCTAGCACACTAGATGATGCTAAACAGATGTTAGCTGATTTTTACAATAAACAAGAAGAGGCTTGGCAGGAATATGAAAAAGAAAAAGAAATTAGAGATGTGTCTAATATTATGCGAGATAACAATGTAGCGTTCATTCATGCTATAAGGCCAGACTTCGTGCCAGATGATAATTCATTATTGCAAGAAGGTGCGACTTGGCGCTCAAAATTGGATATCACCTTAAGTCTAGATCCAGTGCTTTCTACCTCTACGATTAAAGAGGGTGATACTAGAGAAAAAATGTGGGGTGGAATGGGTGTACTTTTAAAAGGCGGTTTAGTGCAAAGAGCTTATGCACATGATGGAGCTACAGTAGCGACAGGTACCAAGAGTAGGGCATCTCATGATGCACCAATTATGCCTATTAGTCAGGAAATAAATGAGGCGTTAGGAGGATCACATAATTATAACGAATTTGTAGTGGACAGTGGAGAGGTGGCTGGTTATTATGTTTGCATTGATCGAAATACAGGTATAATGCGTTATGATCTAGATTCAGCTGATAATATTATAGAAGTAATCGAAGAAATGAATATGCCCTTGTATGTCATTGAGGGAGGTGTTATTTATGAAGCAGTTTATGTACCAGCTAGAGAAGATAGGAGTGAAGCGCCGCCAAGGAAGCTTTCAGCTTATCTGACTAAAGGTAAAAAGATAGAAATAGCTGAGTTATTGGACAATGATTTTAATTTAAGTGAGGAGGAAAAATTAGAAAAAAAAGAAGCATTGTTTAAGAACTCACCTTTTAAAATAAAATCTACAGAAGTTGATTTAATAAATAGTCGTTCAGAGGGTGGTAATTTTTATATGACTGATGAGGCAATTGATTGGGTTAATTTGCCAGAAGCAGAAGAAGACTTTACAGAATTAGAAGAGCGTGTGCAAAAACATGGTTATGCCAATGGTAAAGAAGTCAAAGTAGTTGCTCGTGTTATTAATGCTACAAAAGATATTTATAGTGTGCTTATTGGTAAAGAAAAATATTTTGTCTACCAAAATAAGCTTACCAAAGAATTAAGACTTAATTCAATTCGAGAGTATGGCATGTATCGAGGCTCAAAGTTTTTATGTAGAGAGAAGTTTGACAGAAAACTAGAAACCAATGAAGACTATATGCAGGGCATGTCTAATTTGATAAGTGAATTACAGAAGAAGCCGGATGATTTTAATCAATATCGTTTAAAGAAATTAGCCTTTAATCTTTTTGGTTTTTCCGAAGAGGCGGTTCGTGCTGGTGATCAAGATGTTGCTGATCAAGCGATTGAGTTAGCTAACAAAATTGTACCCAAAAAAGAGTATCAAGAGATAGTTGATCGTCGTTTTGATAAAGAAGGTAATTTTTTAATAACAGAAGAAGATTTGAATTAATAATTTTGATAGAAACAGTTATTTTATATATAATGTTAGTATAAAGAAAAATAAAATTTAGTCATGGAACATTTTAAAGA
>JABHZY010000004.1 GCA_018656065.1 Candidatus Komeilibacteria bacterium
GAGTCTAAAAGGGATAACATCAACATTAATAAAAACTCAAAACATTCTCGTAATACCATTATACCCTATTTTTAACATAATAAGATATTATACATACTCACTAGGATATTTATTAGGATTGATAAAAGGAAACCAATCATAGTAACAACACAAACAACATTATAAATTACCCATAAAAAAAGAGTGTAATTAATTTAAATAGTTCTTGAATCAATCATAATTCCATAACCCGGTGAATTTATGCATCGTACATTATACATAAAAATAAAAGAAAAAATAAATAAAAAAAAATACATCGACGTAATTCTCTTATTAGTATTATCTGCCGTTCCATTCCTAAGAAATGGAATAGAAGGTTATATCAGACCACTAGATTCGTATTTCCCAATATACCCATTAGATTACTACAACCGATTAACCTCATGGTATGAAACTGGCGCATATTTTGGAAACGATGGTTCATTTACTAGCATCGCATTCAAACCATTCTATATATTCCCAGCTTTCTTGGATAAAATAGGAATACCGCCAAACATTGTGAATAGATTAACTTACATTGTATTCTTTTTTGCTCTAGGATATTCGGCTTATTACATGGTCTCAAATCTAATAAAAACACAAAATAGAACAATTCCACTAATATCGGCTCTATTTTACATGTACAATCCGTTTATTGTTGGCTATCTAAATCTTGGCCACTGGTACACATTACTATCATACGCGTCATTACCGTTCATGTTAACATTTTTAGAAAAAGCTCTAAAACAAAAAGAAAAATGGCCACAGTATTCGACATTAATAGGATTTCTTTCGATATTTGTTATTCCAAGGGTAAGAATATTTCCAGAATTCATTCAAATACTAGGTATATATCTACTAATCCATTATCTAATAAATAGAAACGAAAAGAATGAACTTATCCATATGATCAAGATCATACTCGGAATATTTCTCACTTCAATTATGTTCAATGCTTACTGGATACTTCCCAGTCTAACTAACGTAAATAACATATACAATCTTCTAACGACTCCTCCGATAGCAATAGAATCGGCATTCCATATCCCATCCGCCTACATACTCCCATGGAACATCCTCTTCTTGGTTGGATATGGAATACCAATGAACGAATATGGGCAATTTTACTACAATCCAATAATAATAACGCTTTTTATAACACTCATAATATTCATTTCATATAATTTTGTTATTAAAAATAAAAAAAATGAAACAAAATACTTTTTGGTCATACTCGTAACTAAACTATCATTCATTTTTCTTATTTCACAATATCCAAAGTTTGTAGAAATATACATAACCGTAAGAAACACAGTGATAACACCACTTGACTTGCTATTTTTCCCGACTTCACTACAATATACCTCAATCGCAATACTGTTAGCATATACATACCTCATTGGAAATACATTAAACGAAATAATAACGCCTCAAAGAAAACTCAGAGCCGGAATAAAAAAAATAGTACCAGTCCTACTACTACTCATAATTCTCACAACATCCAAACCTACATTTCTAGGAATAACAAATGATTTTCTAACACCAATCAATGTACCTGACTACTACGATAACAGTCGTGAATGGTTATTAGATCAGGAAGATGATTTTCGAGTAATGGTAGTGCCACATTCGTATTGGCTCTTTTTTATAAAACATGAATGGGCGTTTTCTGGAGTATACGATATCTCAGAAATAATAGAACAAGTCACACCCGCCCCAATTGTATCGTTTAAACCCGATTTCGGATATTCCAACGGTTCAGAAATAACAAATTTAGCATACGAGTCTCTCACCTCAAATCCAAAAAACTCACGAATACTAGATTTATTGAATATAAAATATATTCTGATCAGAAATGACGTCATCGACGAAACAGAATACCCATACGATTTGATAAGAGATAATTACATAAATGAAAAAACAGATGGAAAATTAGAATACTATGAAAATGAAGATTATTTACCAATAATCTTTACCAACAGTAAATCAATTCCAGTATACGGAGATCTTGATACCATTTATGAATTATCGTTACATTCAAAAAGATCATTCAACTCAACCACATATTTCCTACTAGATCAAATGAATCTTGAAAAGCAAAAACAAATCATGGAAATTGAAAAAAAAGTAGTAATTGATCAAAACTATTCAATTCCTCCTACAATAGAGGTTTATATCGAAGCAAATAATATTCAAATCTACCATTTTGACAATAAAACACTAACACCCCCAATTCACCAGAGCTCCAATAAAGGCAATATCCAAATAAAATACGAAAAAAAGTCTCCTGAAAGATATAGTATCAAAATAAACACATCGAATCCTATCTTCATTAATTTAAATATGCTTTATAATAACAAATGGGTCGCAAAAAGAGAATCCAACCTACTTCCACACTATAAATCAAACTCATTCGCGAATTGCTGGTATTTAGAAACATCAGGAATACACGAAATAACGATTGAATATCCAGGTTGGAGAATGGAAACAATAGGAGAAATAATAACCAGTATCTCAATTATTGGAACGATATTAAGTATCTATTTTCAAAGGACAACAATTTTTTCGAATGAATCATTAATACACAGATATATTCATCGATTGATAAGGAAAACAGATCCAATAAACAAATACGTTTTCAACAGAGTTGGATCAGGCTATGGAATTGTTGATGCAATAGTTAATCCACTAGGTGTTGATAGATGGTTACGATATAAAAAAATAAGAGACAAGATAGGCCATACGCAAAATTCGATAATTCTCGATGTAGGTCCAGGAAGCGAAGGAATATCAACGTATTTAGAAACACAAGATAGATCCTTTGTCATATTAGATATTGATAAAAATTCATTTCATAAAAACAAAAATAATGGAATACTAGCAGATGGAAAACAAATACCCATAAAAAATAACGCGTTTTCTCTAGTTACCAGCTTGGACACGTTAGAACATATTCCTCAACAATCAAGGAAAAAATTCGTGAACGAATTAAAACGAGTAAGTAAAAAGAAAATCATTTGCAGCACAGTAATCCAAAGTTTAGATGGAGAATATCAAGGGAAAAATTATGATTTAATATTCCAGAACAAATACAAAAAGATATTTGGTGTTCCTGAAAAAAATACAAAAGAGCACATCGAATGTGGACATCCAACAAAAAAAGAAATAAATAGTTATTTTCCCAAAGCCAAGGTTACTGGATATCAGAATGCAGTAAACTGGAAAAAATACATGTTAATGCAGTATAATTTCCCATTTGGAGTCCTTACTGGATTATTTTATTACATATTTTGGAAAAAAGATGCCGATAGACCTCCATTTTGGGGAGCGATTATAGAGTGGGAAAAAGAGAAGAATACGCATCTTTAATCTTCATTCGA
>JABHZY010000005.1 GCA_018656065.1 Candidatus Komeilibacteria bacterium
ATAGTTCCAGATAATGGAATTTTTAGTGCTAAAGATGTTCAAACAGATAGGGGAGAATATAAGTATGATTTGATTATTATTTTGGGAGCAGACAGTATTGAATCTTTAGGAAGTGTGTTTATTGAGAATAGACATTTTTTTCATAGCCGCCCGATTTTAAATATTGATACTTCAGTGCTTAATGAAAATTACGGTCAGTTAAATATAGTAGAGGCTAATAGTACATCATTGGCAGAAATTTCTTATTATATTTTGAAAAAAGGCATTAATCAAGAAATAGCCACTTGTCTTTTAGCTGGTATGATATTAGCTACCAATAGTTTTCAATCTCCAAAAGTTACGCCTGATAGTTTAGCTTTAGCTTCACAGCTTATTATTAAAGGAGCTCAACGTGAAAAAATAATTCAAGGTCTTTATAGGACAAAAAATATAAGCACTCTTAAAAGCTGGGGTAAGGTTTTATCTAGACTTAAAAAGAAAGATAATATTATTAGCTCATTTTTGAATAACGATGAACTAGAAAATTTGCCTAAAGATTTTTCAGACATGGTTAAAGATTTAATTTTATCTACACCTGGTACTCAAGTTGCGGTAATATTTTATCAATTAGAGCTTTATCAAACTGAAGCGTGGATTTATAGCATAGCTAATATTAATGCTACTGAGCTCATCAAAGATTTAGGAGGCAGTGGTAGTCGTCATTTAGCTAAAGTTATAATAGATAATGACATAGAATCTAGTACAGATAAGGTTATATCTAACATATCTAAGAAATTAGATATTATAAATAGTGCGTAGCAGGACTTCACAAAACATGTTAAGTAGTATATAATATTTATGTTTTCCGCCAAAGGCGGACAGGTACAACGTCCTGTAGCTCAGTCGGTTAGAGCACCACTCTTATAAAGTGGGGGTCCCGGGTTCAAGTCCCGGCAGGACGACCACATTATTAAAATAATTATATGTTTAAACCAGAAGGAATGCCTCAGGATCCAGTAATGGAACATACAGAGGCGCAAGACAAATCATTTTTAGCTAGAAAAATAGAAGCTTTGAAAGATAGAGTGGCTTCTATAGGTAAAGGATTCGAAAGGAATATGGCTCGAGGTAATATGACTTTTGTTGTTATGGCTGCTATAGCTGTTTTGGCAGTTAGCGAAGGGCAAGCCCAAGAAAAAGATTATGATGAATTAGCAGATTTAGCTGATCGTTCATCAGAGTTAACTTTAGATGAAGTACATCAAGCTTTGGATAAATATCACATTCAAGTGCCCAAGTCTTGGAGCCCCATAGCTTCAAGTGAAGTTAGAGAAGAAGGTGAAATTACAGCTGATGGTTTTGTGGGCGTTGATGGTGCTTCTGGTATAGATAGAGATGAAGATATTAATTTCTCTGTGGATGATTTTGCAGATGGAGATAGAGATTTAGGAGTGCTAACATCTGGTAGATTAATAAGTAGAGAAATAGATCGTGCTGGAGATTCGCCAGAAGATGGGCTTGATACATTCTTTATTTCAGAAACTGAATTGTCTGATTATAACGAAGATGATATTGAAGGTGTTGGTAAGTCTATGACAGCTGAAGGAATGGGAGAAACTAGAGAAAGAGCCTTTATAGCTGCTATGGACGAATTGTCAAAGCAAAAAGAAATGTATGTAAGATCAGTCGCTGCACAAAATGTTGAAGAAGCCAGTACTACACAAGGAGGTAATACTACAACAGAATTAAATCAATATTATGTTGATATTATAGCTATAGATAGTTTAAATTTCTTTGAGGATGTTAAAGTAGCATCAGAAGAAGAGGTTAAAATAGATGGTCAAAAATTTATAAAGATAGTAGTAGAAGCTCGTGGGGCAGAGTTGACAAAATAAGCAATTTTTGATACATTTTTACCGTTAAATTCAAATAAGATATGGGAACAAAATTAAAGAATAAAAGATTATCAGTTAAAAGACGGAGACGTAAGAAACTGAAAAGACGAAATAGATTTAAAAACAAATAATTTTTTATATTTATTAAAAAACCGTTCTGGCCACGCGCGATTCTTAGGGCAAGAGGCGGTTTTTTTGTTTGGATTTTAAATTAGAAAATTATTATATATGTTATAATATAGCTATTATAATTTGATTAAATAAATAATATTATGGCTGGATTAATTAAAAAAATATTGGTAGCTGAAGATGAAAAGCCAATGGCTAAGGCTTTAGTTTTAAAACTGAATCATGCTGGCTTTGAAGCCAAGGCAGCTTTTAATGGCGAGGAAGCTATTGAAGAGATGGCTAAGAATGATTATGATCTATTACTATTAGACATGATTATGCCTCGCATGGATGGTTTTACTGTGCTAAAAAAATTAAAAGAGCAGGGCACTAAGACTAAAATAGTAGTAACATCTAATTTAGGGCAAGAAGAAGATTTTAATAAAGCTAAAGAATTAGGAGCTACTGACTATTTTGTAAAATCAGACACTTCTTTGTCTGAAATTGTTGATTACATTAAAAAAATGTAATCATTTGTAGTGTATAGTTAAAAATAAAATTAAAAATAAAATCTATGAAGCTGGATAGCAAAAAAATTATTGATATCCTAGCTCGTGAGAACTATGTAGAGCAGGAGGATCTAGATAAAGCTAAGGAGTATATTAAAACTCATAATGTTTTGATTACAGATTATTTACTTGGTGAAGGAATTATTACTAAAGATCTTTTAGGTCAGGCAATTTCTGAATCTTTAGAAGTGGTTTATGCTGATCTTAATACTCATGAGCCATCAAAAAAACAAGTTTTGAAAAT
>JABHZY010000006.1 GCA_018656065.1 Candidatus Komeilibacteria bacterium
AATATTCGTGATTGGCTTTTTGTAACAGATCATTGTCAGGCAATTGATTTAATTATTCATCAGGGAAAAATTGGAGAAACTTATTTAATTGGTGGTGATGCGGAAAAAACAAATTTAGAAATTACAAATTTATTAATCAATAAATTAGCTAAAGACGAATCTTTAATTGAGAGAGTAGAGGATAGACTTGGACATGATTATCGCTATGCTATTGATTTTTCTAAGATAAGCAAGGAATTAGGCTGGCAACCAAGTGTCAGTTTTGAAGAGGGAATAGATAAGACTATTGAATGGTATAAGAATAATAATGACTTATAAAAATTACAATTGGGAAATATTCGCTACAGATTATAATTCTTCTTTATTTAGAAATTATATAGCTATTAAGAGTCTATTTCGATATCCAGAAGAATTAGGAGTGGCTAGGTTATTAGTTGGGATTATTTCAAATAATGATGATATTGAATATTCTACTGATATGAAAAATTGGGAAGAAATTCATGTACAATTAAAAGAAAAAGCATTAGCTGATGCAAATTTTGTTGAAGAGCTTATAGATAGATCACATCAAGCAGGAGAAAATTTTAATAACTGGGCTAAAGAAAATATTTTTGAAGTTGATTTATCTAAAAAGAGTGGACAAGAATTAGTAGATTTATTAGATCAATTTATAGATAAGCAAGGTTTGATGTATGTTTCGGGAAGTGCTTTACCGGTATTGGATTTTGGAGATTTTAATTTTGTCGAAGGTTTTTTAAATTATTATTTAAAAGAAAATTGTAGCTCTGAAGAACAAAAAGAATATCATGCTATTTTTACTCAGCCAATTGCTAATTCTTTTGCTCAAGATCAAGAAGAAGGATTACTTAAAATAATGCTTAAAAATTACGATGATCAAAAATGGTTACAAGATATTAAAGAAAAAGAATTAAGTCACATAGCCAAAGAACATCCAAAATTTCATAAAGATTTAATAGCACATACTAAAAAACACGCATGGGTTTATTATGCGTATAATGGACCAGAGTCAGAAGTAGAAGAATTTTTTGAATTTGTAAAAGATTATTTAATTAAAGATGAGCATCCTCAAGATACCATTGATAAACTTTCGAAAAAGAAACAAGACATTAGCAAAAAGAAACAAGATTTTTTTGCCAAGCATAAGCCTAGTGATCATGAAAAAAAGATGCTTCATTTAGCTGGTAAATTTGTTTGGGGTAAACCGAGGCGTAAAGATTATCAATCAAAATCATATTATTATGTTAAAAAATTACAATTAGAAATTGCTAAGAGATTGCATTTATCTTTAGATCAAATGAGGTCTACACCATTTGATATGATAAAAAATGCTTTAATAAATAATAAAGAAGTAGACATAAAATTAATAAATAGTATTAAAAAATTTCATATTGTAATTCCGAATGATAATGGCGAAGTTAGTATTTTGACTGGCGATGAGGCTGAAAAATTTAATAAAAAAATAAAACGTTCCCACCAAGGAGATTATAAAGATATTAAAGAAATAGTAGGTAATATTGCTTTCAGGGGTAAAGTTGAAGGAACAGTTAAAATAGTAAACACAATATCAGATATGTCTAAAATGGAGCGTGGAGATATCTTAGTATCCGCTCAAACTAATCCTAGTATTATATCAGCTATGAAAAAGGCTAGTGCTTTTGTGACAGATGAAGGTGGGTTAACTTGTCATGCAGCTATAGTATCTCGTGAATTAAGTACACCTTGTATAGTAGGTACAAAAATTGCTACTCAAATATTTAAAGACGGCGATATGATAGAGGTAGATGCGGAGCGAGGGATTGTTAAAAAATTAAATTAAAATAAACATATGATAAAAAACAAACAAGAAAGTCAAGAATTTATTTCAGACTTAAGACAGCAAATAATAAAACAATCAGTAGCTATTTTATGTGATGGAAATAATATTGAGAAAAGTATTCATGCAGCTTCCAAAAATAATAAAACAATGATTGATTTTGATGCAGTAATTCCAAAATTATTAAACGGTAGAGGATTGAATAGATTATTATATTTTCGTGAAGGAAAATCTATCTCATCAAAATTCGCAGATAGATTACATGAAAATTATTATGGCTCAGTTATTCCTTGTCATAAATCAGCAGACATTCCTTTGACGATTAAAGCTACACAACTTGCTTCAAAAGTAGATACTATAATTATAATGTCCGGAGATTCCGATTATGTAGACTTGGTGTCGCATCTGAAAGGCGAAGGTGTTAGAGTAGAGATTGCAGCTGTTAAAAAAACTACAGCAAGGATATTGATTGATGAAGCAGATTATTTTTATGAAATAACCAAAGAAGATTGGTTTACTTATAAGGCACCAAAAAAATATATTGGCAATAAATTGAAATAAAAATATGAAGATTTTAATAATCGGAAAAGGTTATTTAGGGACGCGTTGTGCTGAGACTTGGGAAGAGGCAATTATTAGCGATAAAATTGTTGAAACCGTACAAGACGTAGAAGAATTAATAGATATTCATAATCCAGATGTAATATTAAATTCAGCTGGCATAGTTGGTAAACCAAATGTAGATTGGTGTGAAACTCATCAAATGGAAACTGTTAAAGGAAATACAGCCTTACCAATCATTATTGCTGAAGCTTGTCAAAATAAAGGAGTTTACATGCTCCATATGGCTACTGGTTGTGTTTTTTATGGTAAATCTCCTCATAAAGGTCCTTGGACAGAGGAAGATTATGGAAATCCAGTAGCAGTTTATTCTAAGGCTAAGTTTGCGGCTGATTTGGCATTAAGCGCTTTGCCAAATATAGGTATTGCCCGTATTCGTATGCCTTTAGATAATAAGCCTCATCCAGCTAATTTAATAGATAAACTGGCTAAATATGAAAAAGTAGTAGATGTAGAGAATTCTTTGACAGTCGTAGATGATATGATAGATGTTTTTTATCAATTGTTGGAGAAAAAGGCTGAAGGAATTTTTCATGTTACTAATCCAGGCTCTATTAAGCATAAAGAGATATTAGATTTTTATGAAAAGTATGTAGATAAAAATCATAAAAATGAATGGATTACAGAACAAGAGTTAGTTAGACTTGGTTTGGCAGATAAAAAACGTTCAAATAATATTATGACTTCTTTGAATTTGCCTAAGTATGATATTAAAATGCGACCAGTTAAGGAAGCAGTAGAAGATACGCTTCGTAAATATGCGAAGCAAGTCCAAAAGTAACAAATCCCTCCCCAGCCCTCCCTTTATCAAGGGAGGGAGCCAAAATAAGAAGAAAAGTGTATGTTTATAGAATACAATGCAAGCTTAAAACAGGTAGCTAGAGATAATAGAAATAATCCCACTAAAGCAGAAATTAAAACATGGGAAGAGGTTTTAAGTAAAAAGCAGACAGGATACCTATTTTTAAGGCAAAAGATAATAGACAATTTTATATTAGATTTTTATTGCTCCAAATTACTTTTGGCAATAGAAATTGATGGTAGCGTTCATGATAATAAACAACAAAAAGATAATGATAAGATAAGGACAGAAATGCTAGACATATTGGGTATAAAAGTTATAAGATATACTAATAGTGAAGTGATAAATAATATGGATTTTGTTTGTAAAGATATAATGAAGAAAATGAATATAAGAAAAATTGAATTAAATAAATTAAGCCCCCTTGATAAAGGGGGTTTGGGGGATTTGAATTTATGAAAGGAATAATTTTAGCAGGTGGAGCTGGTACAAGATTACATCCCTTAACAAAAGTTACTTCTAAACAACTTTTGCCAATTTATGATAAGCCGATGATTTATTATCCACTAGAGACTTTGATAGATGGCGGAATAAAAGATATTTTAATAATTTCGGATCCAGATAACATTAACAAATTTTCTCGCTTACTTGGTGAAGGAGAAGATTTTAAGGTTAAAATTACCTATCAAATGCAAGATAAGCCAGAAGGAATTGCTCAGGCTTTTTTACTTGGAGAAGATTTTATAGGCAACGATAATGTTACATTAATATTAGGTGATAATCTTTTTGTCGGAGACGGAGAGTTTTTGGAAGATGCAATCAAAAGTTTCAAAGATGGTGGCCGTGTTTTTGCTAAAGAAGTTACAGATCCCCAAAGGTTTGGTGTAGTAGATTTTGATGCTGAAGGACAAGCTAAAAGTATTGAAGAAAAACCTGCTAATCCAAAAAGTAATTTTGCAGTAACTGGTTTGTATATTTATGATAATACAGTTGTTAAGAAGACAAAAAATTTAAAACCATCTGATAGAGGAGAATTGGAAATAACTGACGTCAATAATTTGTATTTACAGGAGGGTAAGTTAGATGTAAAGATTTATGAGCATTACTGGTTAGACACTGGTACTTTTGATGCTTTATTAGAAGCAGGTAATACTATTGCTAATTTAAGAAAAAATGAAGAAAAATAAAAATTTAGACAAGTTAAATAAAATATTAGATGAAGTTCGTCCAGCTTTAGAACGAGATGGAGGAAATCTTGAGTTGATTAATTATGACCAAAAAAAAGGTTTAGTTGAGATTACTTTTCAAGGGGCGTGTGCTCATTGCCCATTAGCAGATGTTACCTTGAAACATTTGATTGAAGCTGAAATAAAAGGACAGATGCCGGAGATAAAAGAAGTAAGGGCTGTTTAAGTATAAAACTGTTAAAAAAATATAAATATATGCCAGAAAAATTAAATAATTTTACTCAAAAAAAATAGCGGCGGTTCCATACTTGGAACCGCCGTTTTGACGTTTGTAGTCACTGAGGACTACTAGATGACCATGCCAGCCGGATTAATACCGACGACAGTGATAGAACCGTCTTCGTCTTGTTCAAAGGTGATACTTTCCATCGATTCTAGAGACCTAGCGTTCTCGAAGCCGAGAAAATGTGCTGCTAGGGCAATAATGGGGTCATGAAAGACTCCAACACCGATTTGTCTATCTTTCATCGTTTGGAACATGTCTCTAATTGCCAAGATAGATTTTTGACCGAATTCTTCGACTGTCTCGTTGTCATGAGCCTGTAGAGTTGCCTCTAAAAAGCTAAGACCTTCAGTACTTACTAAGTTTTTGAATTTACTCGTTGCTATTTGAGTAAATAATGCTTCGTCTCCTAAACCTATGATAGGTGAAGGAAAAATAGTAACATCTGAGAAGACCTCGGGGTTACCAGCAGTTAGATAGCAAAGACTTTCTGTAGTCCGAATTAGTGGTCCGAAGAACACATGATGAACTTGGTCTTTATAAATAGCACCAGTGGCCATGGCTAGCAACTTGCCAGCATGGGAGATGTGTTTTCCGTCTGGGGTTTTGTCGGAATGACGATGTAAGGTCAGCCTTTTTTTCGTGCTCATTTTGAGCTCCTTTTTTATAATGTACGGACATCCTTGTCGATTGAATTTCAACTTAAGGATATATTAGTATAGCATATATTTAATATTTTGTCAACCATAGATAATAGGTGTATATATTGACAAATTTCGTATTTTATGTTAATTTGTTAATAAGACAAATAAATTTGTTAACTAAACAATATGAAGAAATTATTTAAATCTCAAGCCTCTTATGAAATTTTAGATTTATTAACTAAATATAGTAATAAGAGCTTCTATTTAGTAGAAATGAGTAAAAAATTAACTAAAGATCCCGCTAATGTTACAAGAGAGTTAGAAAAGCTTATAAAAAATGAGATTGTTATAGTTAAATTAAAAAGTTCTAAAAAATACTATTCTTTAAATAAAGATTATGCTTCTTATCAGGAGTTAATTGATTTATTTGAAAAGAATAGAACAGCTGATTTTAAAGAAAATTTTGAAACTGACTGGCTCTTAGGTGAAGATATACCAAATATGTGTCCATTTTTTTCTCAAATATGGATGAATTCTTTTGTTGATGAATTTGCCAAACCTAGTGGCAAGGCTTATAAAAAAGTTGCTGCTATTTTTAAAGACTATCATTTATGGTTTTATTTTGATAAACAGGATGCTTTTGAGGTGGGTGAGCATATTGTAGAAAAATTTCAAAAAAATCCAAAGTTTATGAAGGAGGTAAATGTGGAGATAGAAAAATGGTCAGATAAATTAATGAGTTATTGTAAAAAATTACCTCAAGATAATTTAGGTAAGCTATCTAATAAAAAACTTTGGGAATTTTATAAAAAACACGAAGATATTCATACTGATTATTATCGTTATGGTTGGATTCCAGTAGCTGTAGATATGTTTGGTAATAATTTAACTGAAAAAGGAAAAGAAATATTAAAAGATATTGGAGTAAAAAAAGATAAAATTACAGAAGTGTTAATTAATTTAACTGAGCCTGTTAGATCATCTTTAATTAAATTAGAAGAAGATGAGATGAAAGAAATAGCTTCTAAAGTACAGGCAAACAATAAACAATTTGAGTTATTTAGAAAGCTGTTTAATAAATTTAAAGAAGAAGATGTAAAATTATTTGGGCTTTATACACATTCTCCAGAATATGAGCTTAAATTTGAAGAAAGAGTTAGAGATTTGATTGAGCAAATAAATTCAGAAATTATTAAAGATTTGGAAGGCTATTATCAAAAATATTTTTATAGTAAATTTTTATTCACAGAAGAGCAAGGTGTTTATAGTTTTGAGCATTATTTAAAAAAATTAGTTCGTTTAGTAAATAATGATTCTAATATAGCAAAGACCATCAAAGAAGAGAATGAAGAAATTAAAGAAAAGATTAAACAAAGAAATTTATTGGTTAAAAAACTAAAATTATCTGATAAAAATAAAATTTTCTTTGATGAATGGGGAGAATTTATGGTGACTAAAATTTATCGTCGTTATGCACAAATATTTGCTCTATATAGTATGGTTCCTGTAGTAGAAGAACTTGGTAGACGCTTAGGCTTATCTATTAAAGAGACTAAATTTATGACGACTCAAGAAATAAAAGCCGCTTTATTTAAGAATCAAATTAATAAGGAAGAAATAAAAAAGAGGGTGGAATTTTCTGTATTTTATACAAGTAAGGATAATTTAGAATTTTATACTGGCGATAAAGCTAAACAAATAGCTAAAATAATACAAGCTGAAAAAATAGAAGAAGTATCTGAACTCAAGGGACAATGTGGAGCTCGTGGACATGCCAAAGGTAAAGTTAAGATTGTAAATGTAATAGAGGATATGCATAAAATGAAAGATGGAGATATATTAGTTTCTATTTCTACTCAACCAGATTTATTACCAGCTATGAAAAAAGCAGCTGCTTTTATTACCGATCAAGGTGGAGTTACTTCTCATGCCGCTATTGTAGCTAGAGAAATGAAAACCCCTTGTGTTATAGCTACTAAAATAGCTACTAAGGTATTAAAAGATGGTGATATAGTAGAAGTAGATGCTGATAAGGGGATAGTAAGGAAGATATAGTATTACCTGATAGACAAAGAGTATATTGGACTTTTTGATTATAAAGTACTAAAATTAAAGAAATATTAATATGGATACTAAAATAAAACTTATAATATTTGATCTTTACGGCGTAATGTCTATGGGTAGTTATAAAGACACTTGTCGTTGGATTTCAAAAAAATATGGGCATAGTTTTAAGTATTGTTATGATATTGTATATCATAAACATTTTACAGATGCAGCTATGGCCAGGGTTGTTGAAAGCGAGGCTTGTAAGCGTACTGTAAAAGAATTGAATATGGAAGAAAGTGGTTCCGAGCTTTTAGCTAAGCATATGTCTTTTCAAAAATTAAATAAATCTGTTTTTGATCTTGCCTTACAATTAAAAAATAAAGGCTATAAAATATTATTACTTTCTAAGAATACTCCTGGACAATTTAAAAATTTAGTAAATAAATATTCATTGGATAAGTATTTTGATATTCAAAACACTTATGATCTTCGTTTAGAAAAAAAAGATATTAGAACAATGAAATACGTATTAAAAAAATATAAAGTAAAAGGATCGGAAGTGTTTTTTGTTGATGATCAAGAGTTTAATTTTCCCAATGCTAAAAAATTAGGAGTACATACTTATCTTTATAAAAATTTTAAAGATTTTAGAAAATATTTAAATAAACTTTTAAGTATATAAATATCATGGAATTAATAAGAAATTTTAAAAAACTTGATAAAGGAGATGTAGATTTAGCTGGAGGCAAAGGTGCCTCTTTAGGTGAAATGACCCAAGCTAAAATACCAGTACCACCAGGCTTTGTTTTATTATCAGGTGCTTTTGATAGATTTTTAGAAGAAACTGATATTGATGTAGAAATTGATGCTATTATAAAAAAGGTTAATCATGAAGATATTAATTCTGTTGAAAAAGCTTCTATTAAAATAAGGTCTTTAATAGATAGTGCAGATATGCCAGAAGATATTGCTAGTGCTGTAAAAAAAGAATTTAAAAAATTAAATGCTAAATATGTGGCTGTTAGAAGTTCTGCGACAGCTGAAGATTCAGCAGATGCTTCTTGGGCCGGAGAATTAGAATCTTATTTAAATACTACGGATAAAGATTTATTAGAAAAAGTAAAAAAATGCTGGTCTTCACTTTTTACACCGCGAGCTATATTTTATCGCTTTGAAAAAAAGTTACACACTAGTAAGGTATCGGTAGCTGTTGTTGTTCAAAAAATGATCCAGTCAACAGTATCAGGAATTGCTTTTACAGTTCATCCAGTAACAGAAGATAAAAATCAAATGATTCTTGAAGCTGGCTGGGGATTAGGCGAGGCTATTGTATCGGGTATGGTTACTCCTGATGCTTATGTAATAGATAAAACAGATTTTTCAATTATTGATATTAATGTAGCTGATCAAGCCAAACAAATTATTAAAACTCCTAAAGGTAATGAATTCACTGCTGTGCCAGTTAGTAAGCGCGATGATCAAAAATTAACTGGTGTTCAGATTGTAGAATTAGCTAAAATTTGTGCCAATATTGAAAAGCATTATGATTTCCCTTGCGATATAGAATGGGCTTGGCATAATAAAGAGTTTTATATTGTTCAATCTAGGCCAATTACAACTTTACAATAATTAGTAGATTAAAAAACTTTTTGTATATATAGGAAGTTTTTTTATTGACTTTTTTATGTAAAACTGTTGAAATACTCTGGTAGATTTTTTAGTATAAATATGGTAAAATAATTACACAATATGTCTATAATTCGTACCAGCAGAGTATTGTATAAAGACAAGTTAGCTTTTTGGCTGACTAATGTCTCATTTTTGTTTATATTGGCAACTTGGGCTTTATTTTTTATAAAAAAAATAAAGCACGAGCCATTAACTGTGCTTCATTACAACATTTATGCTGGCATTGATACTTTAGGTCCTTGGCATTGGCTGTATATCTGGCCAGCTATTGTGTTAATAGTTTCATTTATAGATTGGTTATTGGCCATTTTATTGTGGACCAGGGTACGAGTGATGAGTTATTTTCTATTAGCTACTGTTATGATTATCAACATTTTTATGTTTTTATTTTTATATAATATATTAAATTACAATTTATAATGCCTTCATTTGAAATTATTAAAGTCTTAGTTTTGACTACAATTGCTTTTGCTTTGTCTATGATGCTTACTCCAGCCTGGACACATTTTCTTTTTAAATATAAATTAGTCAAAACTGTTCGTGATGACGGAACTTCTCCTATATTTTCCAAATTACACAAAGGAAAATCAGGTACACCGACTATGGGTGGAGTACTTATTTGGCTTACGGTTTTAATATTAGCTGGGGGATTTTGGTTGATACATATATTTTGGCCAGATTCAACATTGGCTGGCTTTGACTTCTTGACTCGTGAAGAAACATATCTCCCACTTGGTGCTTTAGTTGCTTCAGCTATTGTTGGCTTAGTAGACGATTGGTTCAATGTCACTCGCCAAGGTGGAGGTAAAGGCGGCGGATTGACAGTCAAGCATCGTCTTTTTATTTATACTTTAATTGCTTTATTTGGAGCTTGGTGGTTTTATTTCAAATTAGATTGGGATGTAGTTCGTGTGCCATTTCTCGGAGTTTTTGAATTAGGCTGGTGGTTTATTCCTTTCTTTGTTTTTATATTAGTAGCCACTGCCTTTTCAGTGAATGAAGCTGATGGGCTAGATGGATTAGCGGGTGGTATTGTTTTAGCAGCTTTTGCATCCTATGGCACAATCGCTTTTGTACAAGGCAATTATAATATGGCAGCTTTTTGTGGAGTAATCTCTGGAGCCTTACTTTCATTCCTGTGGTTCAATATTAATCCCGCGAGATTTTTTATGGGTGATACGGGAGCTATGTCGCTAGGAATTGTTTTGGGTATTGTGGCTATGCTGACCGGCTATCCATTATTATTACCGATTATTGGTTTTCTATTATTATTAGAATCTCTGTCCGTTATTATTCAATTATTATCTAAAAAATTTCGTGGTAAAAAAGTATTCTTATCAGCACCTATTCATCATCACTTTGAAGCTCAAGGATGGC
The DNA here is from genome assembly GCA_018656065.1 of Candidatus Komeilibacteria bacterium. GTDB lineage: Bacteria > Patescibacteriota > Patescibacteriia > UBA1558 > GWA2-36-10 > XYD1-37-29. The sequence continues at coordinate 10,487 of JABHZY010000006.1, forward strand.
CTGAAACTAAGATAGTTATGCGTTTTTGGGTAATAGCAGGCGTTTTTGCAGTATTAGGTCTTATTTTAGCAATAATTGACTTATCTCTATGGTAAAGAGTTTTAAAGGTAAAAAAGTATTAGTAATGGGGCTCGGTCTACACGGCGGAGCTTTATCAGTGGTTAAATGGTTACTTAGACATGGAGCTTTATTAACTATTACTGATACACAAAGCAAAATTCAATTAAAAACAAGTTTAGAGAAAATATCTAAATTACGTGGGGCTAAAAAAATAAAATATAGTTTAGGTGGTCATGATATGGTTGATTTTAGAGATCAAGATTTAATTATTCAAAATCCAGCGGTACCAAAAGATAGTAAGTTTTTGAAAAAAGCTAGACAAAAAAATATTCTCATCATCAACGAAGCCGTAATGTTTTTTGGGCTGTATCCAGGATCATCTATCGGTGTGACCGGCACTCGCGGTAAATCTACTGTGTCTACCTTGATTCATAAAATATTAAAAACTACTATTAAAACAAATGTTGTAGCTGGAAATATTGCTACTAATCCGATGTTTGATGCAATAGGTAAATTAAAAGTAAATTCTTTACCAGTCTTAGAACTTTCATCTTGGCATTTAGAAATAATGGATGATTATAAAGTTTCTCCTCATATTTCGGTAGTAACCAATGTATTGAATGATCATCTCAATAGATACAAAAATTTTGCTCACTATAGAGCTGCTAAACAAGTGATAGCCAAGCATCAGGTTAAGAGAGATAAGTTAGTGCTTAATGCAGACAATGTAATCAGTAAGTCTTTTGCTAAGAGTGCTAAAGCTTATGTTTATTTCTATTCACTAAAAAATAAAGTAAAAGGCGCCTATCTTAAAAATAATAAAATTTATTTTAACAGTCAGGGTAGAAATTCTTTGGTGATGGAAACAGATAAGATTAAGCTTCTGGGACAGCATAATCTTTCTAATATTTTAGCAGCTGTTTGTGTAGCTAAAATTGTTGGCATTGCTAATAAGGATATTGCCAAAGCAGTAAATAATTTTAAAGGCGTTCAATATAGATTAGAGCACAAGGCTAATATAGGGGGAATTGATATTTATAATGATTCTACATCCACTACACCAGATGCTACCATGGCAGCTATTCAAGCCATGGCTAATAAAAAAGTAATTTTAATTGCCGGTGGTGAAGATAAGAAACTTGATTATGATAAATTAGCTAAGCAAATAAAATCAAAAGTAAAATATTTAGTTTTATTATCTGGTAGTGGTAGTGATAAATTAAAAAAAGAACTCAAGAAAATAAAATGTCCTCAAGATAAAATAATTACAGACGTTAGTAATTTAAAAAAAGCTTGGCAACTTGCTTTACAAGCTAAAGATAGAGGAGAAGTAATATTATTTTCTCCAGCCGCGGCTAGTTTTAATATGTTTAAAAATGAGTTTGATAGAGCGCATCAATTTGATTCTTTAATAAACTTGTTACGTAATTAGTTTTGCAGTAAAAATAATTACGTAAGGAGTTTATTGTATGATAGGCAAAAAAAGAAAAAGTAGTTTTGTAGAATGGTTTTTACAACCATTTACAGATAAGAGGGGTAATGGTCATCAGCCAGACTATGTTTTATTAGCTGCTGTTGCCTTACTTTTATTTTTTGGCCTAATTTTTCTTTCATCTGCTTCATCTACTCTAGCGTTTTATAAACATCAGGATACCTATCGTTTTGTAAAACAACAAATTACACATGGTCTTTTACCGGGCTTAGTATTGTTTTATCTAGCCATCCGTATAAATTATGATCATTATAGAAAATTATCTTGGTTAGCTTTATTTGGCTCTTTTGGGCTTTTATTGTTAGTGTTTTTTACTAGTTTGAGTGGTGATTATAGTGCTCAATCATGGATTATATTAGGAGGTTTTTCTTTTCAGCCAGCTGAGTTAGTAAAGTTATTTTTAATAATCTTTTTAGCTGCCTGGTTTGAGAAACAGGGTGAGGATATGAAGAACCTCAAGAAAACAACCATTCCTTTTATTTTTATCATGGGAATAATTAGCTTCTTGATAATTAAGCAACCTGATATTGGAACGCTTTCTATTATTGGTTTGACGGCCTTGGCTATGTATTATCTGGCCGGTGCTAAATTGACTCATCTGTGGTCTATATTATCAGCCGGTGCTTTGGCTTTTTTACTTATGGTTAAAGCAGCACCCTATCGTATGAATAGAATTACAGCTTGGCTTAATCCAGATGTAGATCCACAGGGAATTGGTTGGCAGATTAAACAATCATTGATTGCTGTTGGTTCTGGTGGTTGGCTAGGGTTGGGACTTGGTTCTTCTCGACAAAAGTCATATTTACCTCAGCCGGCCAATGATTCTATTTTTGCAGTGATAGCCGAAGAGATTGGGTTTTTATTTACTTTTGCTTTTATTATTTTATTTATAATATTAATTCATCGTGGTTTTCAAATAGCTAGAAAATCAAATGATAATTTTGCCAAGTTATTGGCCTCGGGAATTATCACTTGGATGGCTCTGCAGATTTTTATAAACGTTGGTGGGATACTTAAATTAATGCCACTAACCGGCGTGCCGCTTCCTTTTATATCACTAGGCGGAACTAATTTAGTAGTTACTTTGATAGCTATGGGTGTTCTGGCAAATATTTCAAAATTTACTAGTAAGAGATAAATGCAAAATAACAAAAAGAAAATTTTACTTGTCGGCGGAGGAACACTGGGATCAGTGTCTCCACTTTTAGCTATTGCTGATAAGTATAAAGCTGAATATCTTTTTGTAGGCAGTGAGCATGGACCAGAAAAAGATTTTGTAATCTCTCAAGGTATAGAAAATTTCCTAGCCATCAAGAGTGGTAAATTGAGAAGATATTTTTCTTGGCAAAATTTTACAGATATTATTCGTATTAAATTAGGTTTTTTCCAAAGTCTAAAAATTATTTGGCAATTTAAACCAGATATAATATTAACAGCTGGCTCTTTTGTGGCCGTGCCTGTAGTTTGGGCGGCCTGGTTGATGCGTAAGCCAGTTGTAGTTCACCAGCAAGATTTGTTAGTAGGTTTAGCTAATAAATTGATGGTGCCTTTTGCTAAAAAAATTACTGTAGTTTTTCCAGCCCAAACAAAAGATTTTGATAATAGTAAAACTGTAGTGACTGGCAATCCCGTCAGGAAAACAAAAACTAGCTTGGACAAGACAGAAAAGCTAATAGTAATTACTGGCGGAGGCTTAGGAGCTCGTTCTATGAATGAATTTTTAAAACCGTTTATACCTAAGATGACTGAAGCCGGATTTAAGGTTTATCATTTACTTGGCTCTAAAAATATTGACCAAGCTTTAGAGTTAGACGGTTATTACAGCGATAAGTTTGTTAAAACTGGTATGATTGATATTTTGTCTCAATCTGATATTATCATTTCTCGAGCTGGAATGTCTTTGACATCTGAAGCAGCGGCCCTTAAAAAAGCCTTAGTGCTTATTCCGATAACTGACACTCATCAGGAGAGAAATGCAGCCTTTTTAGCCAAAAACAACGCTGCTGTGATGATTAGACAAGGTAATAATCAAATAATGGATAGATATTTAGACAAATTGTTAGCTAAACAGGCATTAAGGGATGGTTTAGGTGATAATTTATATAAGCTCTTCCCAAAAAACGCTGTAAATGATTATATTATATTAATAGATAAGCTATTAAATGAATAAACTAAATTTGGATAATATAAATAAAGTATATTTAGCTGGCATAGGCGGAATTGGTCTATCAGCTATTGCTTATTATTTCCAAAATTTAGATAAAGAAGTGATTGGTTCTGATCAAATAGCTTCAGAAATTACTAAAAGATTAGAAGATGCTAGGATTGATATTAATTTTAAACAAGTAGCTAGTAATATTTCAGACGACATTGATTTATTTATTTACTCTTCAGCTTTACCAGAGACGCATGAAGAATTACTTAAGGCCAAAGAATTAAAAATACCAACTTTTACTTATTCTCAATTTTTAGGTTTACTTTCCAAAAATTATAAAACTATTGCTGTGACCGGTACTAATGGTAAAACTAGTACTACAGCTATGCTGGGATTGATGCTGGAAAAGGCTGGGCTTGATCCAACTGTGATTGTCGGTTCTCTGGTGCCTCAATGGGGCAACAATTTTCGTTTTGGCAAATCAGATATCTTGGTGGTAGAAGCCTGTGAATGGCAAGCGCATATGTTAGAGCTGGATCCAAATATTATAGTACTCACTAATGTAGCTGAAGATCATCTTGATTATTATAAAGACTTGAACGATATTAAAAAGCATTTTCAAAAGTTTGTTAACAAGCTTCCCAAAGATGGATTATTAATCAAAAATATTGACGATCAAAATTCAGAGACAATAAAATTTAAAAACACAATTACTTTTGGCTCTAATGAAAAAGCTGATTGTAGATTTGAAAATTTGAGAGTAGAGGATAATAAACAAAAGTTTGATACTAATAAGTTTGAAAATATAGAATTGTCAGTACCTGGTAAATTTAGTATTTATAATGCTCTAGCGTCTATGGTTGTGGCTAATCATCTGAAAGTTAATAAACATCAGATGTGGAATGCTTTGTCAGAATTTCAAGGTACTTGGCGTAGATTTGAGCTTGTTGGGCAAATGAAGTCTAATATTGTTATTTCTGATTATGCTCATCATCCAGATTCTATCAATTTACTTCTTCGGGCTGCTAAAGATTTTTATCCAGACAGAAAGATCATTGCTGTTTTCCAGCCGCATCATCACAATAGGACTCAAACCTTGCTTGATGAATTTGCTAAAGCATTTTATTTAGCTGATCAAGCGATCATTTCTGAAATATATCAGGTCTCTGGTCGTGAAGATGAAGCGCATGAAGATGTTTCTTCTATGGATTTGGTAGAGAAGATGAATCATAATAATAAACATTACGCTGCTGATTTTAAAAAAGTAAAAGAAATACTTAAAGATATTAATCCTAGTAATTCGGTTATTATATTTATTGGTGCTGGGGATATAGATGATGTTGCTAGAGAAGTAATAGATTAAAAATAATTTATGGAGTTTATAGCTATAACAATATCTTTCATATCTATATTAATATCTTATGTTATTTATAAGGATAATAGATCTTTTATTTTGAAGTCAGAAAAACCAAATCTAGTTATTACCAAAACAGATGTTGTTATAGAAGGTTCTCATCACTCTAATACGGCAAATATTGCAATAATTTATGAAAATATAGGAAAAAGAGAGGCGTTAGATGTAAATATTAGTCTTTTTATCTTTGATGAGAATGGTAAAAAACGAAGTAAAGATCTAATTAAAACAGTGAATCATCATCCACCAATGGTAAAAAAAACTGATATACATACTTTAACATTTAGTGAACATAAAATATTTTATTTTTATTATCTCTTCTCTTTTAAAGATTCTTTAGATAATAGCTTAAAAGATGTTAAATATTTCTTAACATTAAAATCTGCAAAGAATAAAATTGTAGAATCTAAAATTTCAGAAGTAGAATTATTGAAGGAAAAAAACAAAGATTTAAATTTATAAAAATATGAAAACAATTAAGATAAAAAATTCAAGGAAACAAAATTTAGTAGCTGATTTGTATACTAGGGATTCAGGCAAGCTGATTATAATGGCCCATGGCTTTACTGGTGATAGACATGAATGGGGTAAGTTTGATCAAATAGCAGAAGCTTTTCATAAAATGGATTATAATGTTTTAAACTTTGATTTTTCTGGTAGTGGAGAGAGCGATGACGATTCACTTACTGTGGCCAAAGAAGTAGATGATATGAAATCTGTCATTAAATATGCTAGAGATAATAATTATGAAAATATTACTTTGTTTGGCTTAAGTCTAGGAGGCTTAATATCTTTTTCTTGTTACGATGAAGATATAAAAGCTATAGTTGGTATGGCACCAGTGACTAATAAAGTTACTACTAATTATCGTCATGAAAAATTTACCCCTGAACAGATAAAAGAATTTAATGAAACCGGACAATTAGTATATAAAAGAGATAAAGGCTTTAGAAAAGAAATAACTATTGATAGACAGATGCTTCTTGATCGCGAAGAAGTAAATCCAAAACTGTTACTTAGAAATATAAAATGTCCTGTACTTATTATTCATGGTGATGAAGATGATAGGGTGCCGCTTAAAGATTCTGAAAATGCAATTAAAGTTTTAGCTAATAAAGCAGAGCTGTATGTTATTAAAGGTGAGGGGCATGGATTTTTAGATAATATTGACACAGTAATAAATAAAACCATTAATTGGCTGTCTAAAAAAGTATAATATGGAAAAAATATTTATAAAAAATAGGGATGATAAAAAAGTAGCTGTCTTAATTGATAAGGTAGAAAATCAAGCAGGCTTAGCTTTTATAGCGCATGGTTTAGGAGGATTTAAAGAACAAACACATGTAGAAACGATGGCTAAGGCTTTTGTAGATAATAAATATACAGTTGTTAGATTTGATGCTACACATACTTTTGGCGAAAGTGAAGGTAGTTATGAAGAAGCTAATATTACAAATTATTTAGAAGATTTAGAAGATGTTGTAGATTGGGCTAAATCTCAAGATTGGTATCAAGAGCCATTTTGTCTTGCTGGGCATAGTCTAGGAGGTATAAGTACTCTTGTATATACAGAAGCTAATCCAGAAAAAGTAAAAGCTATTGCTCCAACTTCTACAGTTTTGTCTGGAGAAATGAATATGGCTGGTTATGCGAATACTAAAAGACTTGATGAATGGGAAAAGACTGGTTGGCGAATTGGTGAGAGTTCTAGTAAACCGGGTTTGATAAAAAAATTACGTTGGCCTCAATTTAAAGAAGATATTCTAAAATATGATATATTACCAGGCACAGATAAACTTACTATGCCAGTTTTATTGGTAGTTGGCAGTAAGGACACAGGCACTCCTCCTGAAGAACAAAAAATATTATATGATAAATTAAATACAGATAAGGAGTTGCATATTATTGAAGGTTCAAAGCATACTTTTAAAGAGAGAGGTCATTTAAGACAATTGTATAATATTTTTGATAAGTGGATAAAAAATAAATTATGAACATACAAAAAAATATACCATTAAAAGATTATACAACTTTTAAAATCGGTGGACCAGCTGAATATTTTGCTGATGCTAAGAGTATTGAAGATGTTCAGGAAGCTTTTGCTTGGGCCAAAGAAAACAATCAACCTGTCAGAGTATTGGGAGGCGGTAGTAATATGCTCGTTTCAGATGCTGGACTTAAAGGACTTGTTATAAAACTTAGCTTAGACAAATTGGAATTTAATGAAGATAAAGTAATAGTTGGTCCAGGAGTAGTATTATCTTATTTATTAAACCAATCTTTATCAAAAGATCTGACAGGCCTAGAATTTACAGCTGGTATTCCAGGTACAGTTGGTGGAGCTACCAGAGGTAATGCTGGTACATATGGGGTAGCTATGGATTCTGTTGTTCAAAAAATAAAATATCTTGATGAAAATCAATCCTTACAAGAAATAACTAGCAAAGATGCAGAATTTGCTTATCGACATAGCATTTTTAAAACTAAAGACTGGATTATATTGGAAGTAGAATTAAAATTACAAAAAGGTGATGTCAAAGCAGCTCAAGAGTTAGTTAAAGAAAGATTGCAGTATAGACAAGATACTCAGCCAAATCTTCCATCAGCTGGTTGTATTTTTAAAAACGTTCATTTTAAAGACGTAGATTTGAAAGATTTGAAAGTCAAGAATATAGAGATTGATAAATTTGATAAGTTTAAGAAAATTCCAGCTGCCTATATTATAGAAAAAGCGGGACTCAAGGGGCATATTATTGGTGGAGCACAAGTTTCTGATGTCCACGCTAATTATATTGTAAACCAGGGGGAGGCCACTGCTGAGCAAGTTATCATGTTAATTAGTTTTATCAAGCAACAGGTTCGGGATAAGTATGGCGTCCAATTACAGGAAGAAGTGCAATTATTGGTCTAATATTAGCCAAAAAGCACGTTTTTGAGATATTCACCCTTTAGTTATTGACTTTTTGAAAAAAATCTGTATAATATAGGGGCATTGATTATTTATAGAATTTTTAAGTATTTACGCTTATTTAAAGGAGAATTCTTATGATGCATTAATCATAGAATAAC
>JABHZY010000007.1 GCA_018656065.1 Candidatus Komeilibacteria bacterium
ACAATCTGTCAGCCAATTTCTGCAAAATTCAAAAAAAATATTTCCGAACTATTAGACACTATACTTTTGATAGCCGACATGGAAGAGTTAAAAGCTGATAATACTGGTAGTGCTGTTGGTACTATTATCGAATCTCATGTAGATAAGAGCGCTGGTCCAGTAGCTACTGTTTTAATCCAAGCTGGCACTTTAAAAATTAGTAATATGTTTTTTGTTGGCTCTGTACCAGGTAAAATTAAAACCATGGAAGACTGGAAAGGTAAAAGTATTACTGAAGCTACTCCAGCTATGCCAGTTAAAATATTAGGTCTAAAAAAATTACCGAGCGTAGGAGAAATATTTGAGGTAATAACCGACAAAAAAGAATACAAAAAGAGACTCAAACAAATGAGCTCTAAAAGTAAGTCAATGAAAACTTCTTCTGGTATAAACAAAAATGGAAATGATAATGACGATGAAGAAAATCCAGATATTGCTAGTCTAAACCTAATAATCAAATCCGATGTTTTAGGTTCTGCCGAAGCTATTGAAGAATCATTATCAAAAATAAAAGTGCCAGACACTTGTGTAAAAATACTTAAAAAAGGTCTGGGTCAAATTACGGAAGATGATATTATAAATGCTGAAGCTACCAATGCTATTATTATTGGTTTTCATATTAAAGAAAATAAAAATATTAATATTTTAGCTGCCGAAAGACACGTTACTATCCTCTACTTTGATATTATCTATAAACTACTTGAAGAAGTAGAAAAAATATTGACCAGTATCAAAGGTAAGAAGATGATTCACAAATTTTTAGGCAAACTTGAAGTATTAGCTATATTTAAAACCGCTAAAAAATCTATGATCATCGGCGGTAAAGTTACTCAAGGTAAAATTACCAAAACTAGTAAAATTAAAGTGTTGAAAGATGGTCAAGTAGAAACTATTGGCGAACTAGCTAGCTTACAAGCTGCCAAAGAAGATGTGGCTGAAGTAGTAGAAGGAAACGAAGCTGGACTAGAATACCAAGGAGATCCAATTATAGAAGTTGGTGATACATTAGAATTTTTTGAAGAAATATATGAGTAAACGTAGTAGCCAAGTAGCTGATCTGATACGTAGCGAACTAAACAAAATCATTATCAAAGATTTTGAACCACCTATGGGTACATTAATAAGTATTTCTGAGGTAACTATCTCTAATGATCTAAAAAATGCTACAGCCTATGTAAGTATTATACCTCAAAATAAATTAGGCAGCGGATTAAGTGCTATTAAAAAGTTTTCTGGACATGCTCAAAAAAAATTAGGAAAACAACTAGCCATCCACACCACTCCTCGAATAAAATGGCTCTTAGATGAAAGAGATCTTAGATACAGTGAAGTAGACGAAGCTTTAAAAGAATAAATTCCCTCTCAAAGTGTAGAGGGTCTTTTTATTGACTCAAAGACTAAAATCAGCTACAATGCTTTGTTATGCAAAATCATAAAACTAACAGTGAAAATATAAAACAAGAGATAGATAAAGCACAAAATATTTTGCTAATCTCTCACCAAAAACCAGATGGCGATACTATTGGTTCAAATCTGGCTTTAATGGCTTACCTTAAAAAACAAAATAAGAATGTAAGTAGTTTTTGTTTACATAAACTACAATCATCATTTGATTTTCTACCAAATGTACATTTAATAACAGATGATCATAAAGTATTTACTAAACAATACGATCTAGTTATAAGCCTAGATTGTGCTAACCTAGAATATGCTGGAGTGAACAAGCTAATGACAGTTTTGCCATTAGGCTATAAATTAATAAATATAGATCATCATATTACTAATCCAAATTATGGCGATATAAATTTAGTAATTCCTGAATCATCTTCAACTGCCGAAGTGTTATATAGATTATTTAAAGACTGGCAAGTTGAATGGGATAGCGATATAGCTACAAGCATTAGCTGTGGTATGATTACTGATACCAATGGGTTCACTAACGCCGCTACTGGCTATCACTGTCTTTATGCAGCCTCTGAAATGGTAAGGCAAGGTGCCAAGCCACATGACATTATAAAAAACGCCCTGCACAATATTGATATTGATAAATTACGTATTTGGGGACGTGCTCTAGAAAGATTAAAAGAGTCTAAACAACATGATATTGTCTATACATGGCTTAGCCAAGCTGATTTTAAAGAATGCGATGTAGACGAGAACTCCACTGAAGGTATTATAAACTTTTTGCATGTTTTAAAAGACGCAAAAGTAATAATGATCTTAACTGAAATGCCAAATAATTTAATCAAAGGCTCTCTAAGAACAGAAGCTAATATAGATTTAACTAAATTAGCTAAAATTTTTGGGGGCGGCGGACATAAAAAAGCAGCTGGCTTCTCCTTGCCAGGCAGACTAGTTTATGATAATAATAAACTAAGAATTGTATAATCAAACCCCCTAAATCCCCCTTGTCAGGGGGACTTGAGTAATATTAAATATAGATTATATTTAATAAACCCCCTTGACAAAGGGGGCCTGGGGGATTAATAAACATATATGTTAATACCAACAGTAATAGAAAAAGTCCCTGGTGGCGAAAGAGCTTACGATATTTATTCTCGCTTACTAAAAGATAGAATAATTTTTCTGGGCGATGCCATAGATGATAAAATTGCCAATTTAATAATTGCCCAATTACTTTTTTTAGATGCTCAAGAGAATAAAAAGCCAATCAAGATGTATATCAACTGCCCAGGTGGCTCTGTAACTGACGGCTTAGCTATTTATGACACCATGCAATATATAAAAAGTCCTGTTTCTACAATTTGCGTCGGTATGGCTGCTTCTATGGCTGCTGTATTATTAGCTAGCGGAGCTAGCGGACAAAGATATGCCTTACCAAACTCTGAAATATTGATACATCAAATAATGGGTGGGGCCAGTGGCCAAGCTTCCGATATAAAAATCAAAGCTGAGCAAATTTTAAAATTAAAAGGTAGGCTAAATAAAATCTTACAGAAACATACTGGCCAAAAACTTACTAAAGTTGAGAAAGATGCTGACCGTGATTATTATATGACTGCCGAAGAGTCCCTAAAGTACGGATTAGTAGACAAAATAATTAAATAAATCTTATTCTGGCAGCCACCCTTCGCATAAAGCTATGGGTGGCTGTTTATTTTTTAAAAAATTGCTTTTCAATTTCTCTAAAATATGATAATATTTTGCCATGGTAAATCTTAGAGACTCTTCAGTCTTGCTTGAACCATTTACCGTCGGACCATTAGCGTATAACATAGTTTGATAGTTGAAAAACTTCGAAAGATGTCATGCATTAAGCTGATGGTCTTTGATTTTAAGTCTTAGTAGCTGCTCTTGATTTTTTATAATGATTATGGTACTATCAGCAATGAGGATTATATAGAAACATTATAAATTCTCAAGAAATTTAATAAATAATTTACTGTTTTGAACTTTTATTGAAGTTTTATACTAGAAATTCTATTTCTATTTCAAAATATTTCAAGGCCTTTAAGCCAAATGATTACTAAAAAAATAAGCTATATTTATACAATCAACTATCAGACTAGATAGATTTTTTTGTTAATCATTCTCTAAAAGAAAAAATAGTAAACTGGAAAGTTTATAAATAATGAACCTATTTCAATTAATTGCCGCGCTAATCATTGGTGCGATTCTTGGTTTTATTATAAAAAAACTATTTACTAGTCAAAGAGTAAACTCTGCCGAAAGAAAAGCTGAAGCAATATTAGCTAAAGCTAATCAAAAATCTAGCGATATACTTTTAGAATCTAAAGATAAGTCTCTAAAACTTATTGAAGAGGCTAAGGTAGAAGAAAAAGAACGTCGTAAGAGTTTACATGACTTAGAAAATAGATTAACCAAGAGAGAAAGTCTTTTTGACAAAAAATTAATGGACTTAGAGGGAGATAAACAAAGTGTTATTAATTCCAAAAAGCAATTAGAAAAAAACAAAACGGAAATAAAAGAAATCCGTAAACAACAATTAGACAAGTTAGAAAAAGTAGCTGCCCTTAGCCAAGAAGATGCTAAGGAAGTTTTGATGAACAATGTAGAAGCTCGTAGTAAAGATGAGTTACTTCATCGTATGCGAAAATTAGAAGAACAGGGCAGTGAAGAGATGGAGGCTAAGGCTAAAGCAATGCTTACTACTGTTATAGAAAGATGTGCAGCCGCTCATACAGTAGAAACTACTACTACTTCTGTTTCATTACCAAACGAGGAAATGAAAGGTAGAATTATTGGTCGTGAAGGTAGAAATATAAAAGCTATAGAACATCTTACTGGTGTAGAAATTATTATTGACGATACACCTGATGCTATATTAGTATC
>JABHZY010000008.1 GCA_018656065.1 Candidatus Komeilibacteria bacterium
GACTTGCATGCCTTAGACATGCCGCCAGCGTTCACCCTGAGCCAGGATCAAACTCTTAGTAAAAATCTAGATAAATCTAGATTATATAGAATTTGAGTCTCTAGGACTCAATATTGAAATGTGTTTTATTAAACACTAAAAAAATTTTAAGAAATTGACTAAAAGCTCATCACTTCCAAGTCATTAAAATTATAAGATTATATTAGGTTGTCTTTATATAATCTCCAAATTGTCAAAATACGTTTTTTTCTATATCAAGAAAAAACAGCAAGGTCCGAAAATATTCAGACACTACTGTCTTTCCTTTATGTGCAACTCTAAGTTGTTTTCAATCAGCTACGAAAGTTTTGTACACTTAAAATTAATGCTCCAGCATTGTATAGCAAAATTAATCTTTTGTCAAGTGTTTTATTGGCTAAAAGAAAAAGGGCCCCACACGCTGTCGCGTGGGGCCCTAAGGGTTGTGATCAGTCCGCTGATGGGACTAATCGGTGATATTGAGTGGTCGCTGGCTGGTGCAGACGACCCGCTTATCGCAGTTGGCCGATTCCTCGGTACTAGTCTCGCCTTCAAGGCGAACTAGCTCATCGCGGCCATTACACTTACCCGGGTAAATGTTGCCGGTGTAATGCAACTTAACTTCCATGCCTTCTTCGATAGGAATCTCACCGAGATGCACCCGAACTTCGCTCGGCCTCTCCGAATTGAGATCATCGACCGTAGCATAGAGAACGCTATCATCGGAATAACGAAGCTCGATCACCACCGGTGCCTGATCCTCAAGACGAACGTCGAAATTGAGAGTTGCGATCACGTAGAAGTGCATCATTGCTTCCGGCGGCACGTACCCGAAGGTAGTGCTGTCAGTAGTCTGGGTCGGACCGACCCAGATGCCGATCTCCTCCTGAAAGGAGTATGTCACCGTCTCGTCGTCCGGCTCACCCTCCAGGATGACCGACATATGATCATGCTGGTATGCTTCATCGGTGACCCAGACCGTCACCGTGTCGGGACCGACACGATGGAAGGTATAGTTGATCGACTCGGTGGTGCCGACGATATTGCCATCGTTGGTCCTCCAGACGTAGTCGAGTACACCTTCGCCAAACTGAGACAGGTCCACGTCGAGTACACTGACCGTACCCACCGGTGCCGCCGGAGGCGAGGCCGAGACGTTGTCGATAACCAAGGGCTCCAGCTGATCAGCCGGCGTGATGAGTACCCTGATAGCATCAGCTGCCACAGGCGAACCGTCCTTGAGGACGATAGCCATCACATCGTAGATGCCCAACTCAGGAAGAGCGTAACTCACATCCTCACCAGTACCGAAGGTGACGTTCTCATTGAGGATGTAGTGCCACTCGATCGAGTCATAATCATCGCCATCCACATCGGCGTGGAAAGCAATCGGCTCACCAAGCTGCTCCTCATAAGAACCAGCCGACACGTCCACCGTTACCGGATGTTCGTGGATCTCAGGCTCAACACCAAAGATCGAGAGTCCGATACTCTCAGACACGCCGGTCGCATCGGTCACCTCGACCATAGCGATCAACTCGCCCAGAGTATTCATCTCATACATGCATGTGGGTTGCGTAGCAACCATCTGCCCGTCCACTGTGATCCGAAACTCGAAGGGCGCCTGCCCTCCATGGAGCACAGTGACCAAGCCAATCTGCTTGCCCAGCTCTACCGTTTGAGGTAGGGCGATCAAGTTGACATGCATCAAGGGATCAGTCGGCTGCTCGGTAATCAGAACAGACCCGAAGGACTGCTGAGTGTTACCGTTGGCGTCCGTCGCTCGGAAGATGACTTCATGGTTACCCAGCTCGTAGAGCTGGTAAGCCAACAAGACATCATTGAGAACAACCACCTCACCGTCGACCGAGATCTCGTAGCTGTAAGGCGGCGTACCACCCCGAGCAATACCGAGAGCCGAGAAGGTCAAGGGCGAGTATCCCCAAGAGTCCGGAATATAGAGCGTAGTCTCCAGGGGAAGTCCCGGAGGTGCACTCTGACCGGCCACCGCAACGGTAGCCGAATCAACCTCGCCGGTAACCATGTCAATCACCTTGAGCATGATCAGTTCGACCCTTGCCTCATCGAAGCGCAAAACCTCGATCGGATCATTGCCGACCAGCTCCCCGTGGCGATATAGCTCGTAGCTATACTCGTCACTACCACCAGTGACCATGGGAATGGTCGCTGACAGAAAAGGCACGTAATCATCGGTGATGGTCATGCCGAACTGAACATTCAGCTCACTAGGCCCCTCAATAATCGGAGCCAGGACATCATCTCGTTCGGAACATCCCGTAGCCAGAAGGCTTAGGATGATAAGGCCGCAAAGGACCAAGATGTTCTTGTTCATCATCGTCTCCTTCTGGTTAGAATTCCACCTGGGCGGTGAACATAAGGCTGTTGAACGAACCACGAAGGTCCGCCTTGGTCTTGTCAGCGAGCGCAGGCGCCCAACTGACAAAGATAGTCATGTCGTTGATTGGCTGACAGGTCAGGCCGATGAGCAAGCCGTAAGACAGCCTGCTGTACTCGTTAACGTCGGTATAGAACTGAGAGGCAATGAAGCTCCCCAGATGGTAACCGAACACGACGCCGCTGTCTGAATCTTCCTCGTCCTCGGTCGAAACCATGGTATTAGGCTGAGTATTGTGGAACATCCACGAATGCCTGCCGTCGACCATGATCTTGGCCATCTTGCCCAGCTTGTCTTCGCCGCCAGAGCGAACGCCAAGGGACAAGTCCCAACGACGATCCTCCTTCTTGAAGGTAACACCAAGCTTGAAGGCCGGGATGGCCAAGTTGATGTCGCCATTGTTGTAAAGCATCAGACCGGCGTTCATGTCGGTCTGCCACTCCATGTCGTTGACACTGATCGAGTCAGACTCCTCGTCGGGAGTCATGACTTCAGTCGAGCTGTCGCCAGACTTGCTCTGGTCGATGTCAGTCCGAGGACCGATCAAGCCCGCATCGGCGCTGTCCGTTTGGATAGGCGCCACAGCAGTCGAATTGCCCGAAGGCGCATCGTAGTAGAGCTTGATGAAGACCTCGTCATCATCCACCGGGATGTAGCGGACAGCCAGACGCTCAAGACCCTTCTCCCTGAGGAGACGGATAACGCTCTTGAAACGCTTCACATTGAGTCCACCGTCGAGGGTCGCATCAAGCAACTCCTCCTTAACGACGCCCGTAGTATCCTGGAGTACCAGGTTTTCGGCGCTCTGCCATCCAATCGAATCATTGGAAACCTCGGCGAAGAACTCGCCGTGGCCATCGTTAATCGCCTGGATCTTGGCATCGATCCAATCCGGCCAATCGATGTCGTCGGCACAATACTTTTCCAGAGTATCGGCCGTGTTGAAGATCATAGCCTGACTCTCTTCACCAGCATTGGCAAAGGGAGCTGATCCTACCATCCAGAAGATGATTAGGATCATGAAAAGTTGAAACTTTCGCATTTACCCCTCCTTAAGGGTTTTCAAACACACAAAAATCGGACACAAACTTCAAAGCCTATAGGGTTGAACTCCTTTTTCTTCCCTATTCTAAAACATTGGTTGTCAACGGACACGCCTACGATCTCAATTTACCTATGAAATCAGAGGACAGCAGTCCAGACCTAAATTTAGATCAAGATTACTCTCCCTTGATTTACTATTATTCTTTATTTTTGATACAAAATTATAGCATATTTTTACAAAAATGTCAATCATAAAACCTCCAGATTACGGAGGTTTTTACAAAAAATAGCTAAAATTGGCTTATTTCCTATATTTTGTCTGTTTTTCTCGCCATTTTTTGATTTCACCATGATGACCAGAAAGCAATATCTTAGGGACCTTATAACCCATGAAATCCTCTGGCCTAGTATATTGAGGAAATTCTATGTTAAATTCTTTTGTTTTTTTATTGTATTCATCAAAAGATTCATCTTGAACTGACTCTTCTTTACCCACTACTCCTGGTACTAATCTAGACACACTATCTATTACACAAGCTGCAGCTAACTCACCCCCTGTTAATACAAAATTACCTAAAGATATTTTTTCATCTATAAAATTATCTATGCGAGAATCTATAGCCTCATAATGCCCAGCAATCAAAATAAGTCTTTTATATTTAGCCAAACGTTTTACTTCATTTTGGTCTAAGCTTTTACCCTGAGGTGACATTAATATCACACGAGTATTTTTGCTCTGGCGTTTATAAATTTTTTTAAGTGTTTTATAAACTGGTTCAATTTGGATAACCATGCCTGGTCCTCCGCCATAAGGAGTATCATCAACCGTTTTTCTTTTGTCAGTAGTCTGTTCACGGATATCATGAGAATTAATATTAATTAATTTATTTTCTTGAGCACGTTTCAAGATAGATGAATTAAAATAACTATCTAATGACTCTGGAAAAATTGTTAGGATATCAAATTTCATAATTTAATCATATTACATATTTAAATAAAATAAAAGACCGCTAAGATTGCGGTCTTTTATTTTAAAATATAAATGTTCGATTATAATTTTAATTCGTCTACGTCTGCATCTACTGTTTCAGTAGCTGGAGCTTCCTCAACTTTAGGAGCTTCCTCAACTTTAGGAGCTTCCTCTCTAGGAGCTCTTTCTTGACCTTCTTTTTCTGGTTCGTAAACCTTCAAATTGACATAAGAATTGTTCTTGTTGCCAATTATACGAAGAAGGGTTCTAAGAGATCTAGCTGTTTGACCTTGCTTACCAATGATCTTCCCCATTTCCTCTGGGTTAACCTTTAGGGTCAAAAGTACGCCTCTTTCGTCGATATTTCTTTCAACAACTACGTCTTCTGGCTTATCAACTAATTCTTTAACAATCATTTCTAAAAAATCTTTGTCTTCCATTTCTTTGTTGGTTAATTATCTTCTTATTAATATTATTCTAAAGTTAAGAATAACTCTAAAATTATATAATTATTTTCGGAGGTCGTCAACAAATTATTTTGCTTCCTCAGTTTTTGGAGTAGATTCTTCTTTAGCTTCCTCGGGCTTAGCTTCAGGAGTAGCTTCTACAGCCTTAGGAGTTTCATCCTTGGCTGGAGCTTCGTCTTTTTTGTCTTCAGCTTTATCACCTTCTTTTTTAGCGGCTCTCTTTTTAGAAATACTAACAGATTTTTTCTTATCACCTTCTAAAATACCCGCTTTAATCAAAAGGTTATTAGCACTAGCCGAAGCTTGAGCGCCAACTGAAAGCCAATGTTTGATACGATCTTCCTTGAGCGCAGCTTCTTTTTTATGAGGATCGTATTGACCCAAAATCTCAAGGTGATCACCATACATATCTTTACTTCTCTCAGAAACTACCACTCTATATAGTGGCTGCTTTTTTCTACCTACTCTTTGTAATCTAATGGCTAACATTTACTAAACTTATTTAATAATAATAACGGGCTGAATATTACTATAATTAAAGACTTATGTCAATATCTGTGCTAATAAAATACTAGACTTTATTTTTAGGCTTGTTATAATAATAATCAGTTTAAATTAATAAATTTATAAAAAATGTCTAAAAATTTAAAAATAGGTTTTATCGGCCAGGGTTTTATCGGCAAAAATTACGCTGATGATTTTGAAGCTAGAGGCTATAATATTGTTAGATATGATATAAATGGCTATGAAGCTGGCAAAGATAAAATAAAAGATTGTGACATAGTATTAATAGCAGTACCAACTCCTACTACAGTTAATGGCTTTAATGATTCTATTGTCCAGGAAGTATTATCTTTGATTGGTGAAAATAAAATCGCAGTTATTAAATCTACTCTACAAGTTGGTACTACAGTCAAAATGCAAAAACTTTTTCCTAATATTACCGTAATGCATTCTCCAGAATTTTTACGAGAAAAATATGCAGCCGATGATGCCAAACATCCAAATAGAAATATTGTGGGAATTACTGACATAAATAATAAAAAGCTTAAAGAAAAAGCTGAGTTAGTAATGACAACCTTAGCTAAAGCACCTTACGAATTGATAACTCAGGTAGCCAATGCTGAGATGATAAAATATGGTGGCAACTGTTTATTATATTTTAGGGTAGTTTTCATGAACATGATGTATGACTTGGCTGGAAAATATAATCTAGACCACAAAATTATCAAAGAAGCTATGAGTAAAGATCCTCGTATCGGTGATTCTCATCTCAAGGTAATGCATAAAGGTGGTCGAGGAGCTGCCGGGCATTGTTTTATTAAAGATTTTGAAGCTTTTATAGAAATGTTATCTTCCCAAAATTTAGACGAACAAAAAAAGGCCGCTGAAGCGGTCAGAGATCTTAATGTTAAATACATGCGAGACTCAAATAAAGATTTAGATCTACTAAAAGATATCTACGGAAAATAAATTTTACTTTTTAAGTAAAAAATAATAGACTCTCCCGGCGGATTCCGAGAGAGTCTTCTTTGTAGCGAGCCTGGATCAGGCGACTTCCTTGGCTCTGACCTTCTCCGCCAACTCAGGCGAAACACCATAACCTCGAATGGAAGATAGCGCAAACTTATCACGCTTATTCTGACCATTCTTGACGATCAGCTCCCTCTTCTTGCCGAGGTTAAAGGTGACGATATCTTTGATGGTGACGGCCGTTCTGTTGTGAGGAACAACCGTCCGAACTTCTCCTGAATTCAGGATGCTCCGAAGTCCGTATTGCTCAGCCTGACTGGCTCCGATGATGACAGTAGCTGCCTTTGGATTACTCAATGTGAGTCCTTTCGAATAATGCTAGGTTACTGTGAACTAATCAGTTAAAGGCTCCTTTCGGGTTTAAATGTACACGCCATCAGTTGTTTGATGGTTTTTTTATAATAATGATTATTGATTATTCTGTCAATTAAAAAAGCCTCAAGCAAAACTCGAGGCCCTTAAATATATATATTATGAAGCTATCTCATCAGCCTCGTCAAAATTCATAGAAAGTAACTTAGATATACCATCGTCCCCCATAGTAACTCCATAAATTATCTTAGCTTTATGCATAGTAGCTCTATTATGAGTAATAGCTATAAATTGAGTTTTACTAGATAATTCATCTAATATTTCACTGAAGCGAATTGAATTAGCTTCATCAAGCGCAGCATCAACTTCATCAAGCACTACAAATGGAGATGGATTATTAGCAATAATGGCCGAAATTAAGGCGATGGAAGTTAAGGCTTTTTCTCCGCCCGAAAGCATATTAATGCCAGAAAGTTTTTTGCCTGGAGGAGTGGCTTTTATTTCAATACCATATTGTTTTTTAACTTCTACTTCTTCCTCTTCAAGCTCTTCGTCTTCTTCACTAACCTCTCTGTTATTAACTTTTGGTTTTTTTATTTCTGAAATATCTAAAATTAATTCTGCCTTACCACCACTAAATAATTTTTTAAAATATTGATTAAATAAAATATTGATATTTTTAAAAGCTTTATCAAACTGCTTAGAAATAGATTCTTCTAAATCTTTGATTATCTTTTCTAAATGCGTTATGGCTTCTGCCAAATCATCACTCTGTTCTTTCAAAAATGTATAACGCTCATTTACTTCTTCATATTCTTCCACGACCACCTCATCAATACCTCCAATAATACTAAGCTGATTTTTGAGTTTGTTAATCTTGTCTCTAGCTTCAGAAATATTTACGTCCTTTGCTTTAGTCAATTCAAAGCTAGGAAATTCTTCTGATATTTCTCTATTAAGCTCTTCTTCTCTTGTCTCTAGTCTAGCCAAATCAACTTTTACTTCATTAAGTTGACTATTTTTAGAATTAAAATTAGCTTGCACCTCTCTAAAACTTCGCTGTGCTTCAACTAAAGAGCGTTTTTTACCTTCTTCAGCTTCATTAAATTCTTTAATTTGTTTTTCAGTATCTTCTATCTCCTGATTTTTAGCTTCTACCTGCTTACTTAAATTATCTAATTGTTTTTTATTCTCGTCGCTACTACCAGACTTATCTAATAAAGCTTTTTTATCATTTTCTAATTTATTAAATTCTTCTGTATCTTTAGTTGTCTGCCCTTCAAGTTGCTTCAATTCATTTTCTAAAATAGCTAGACTAGTTCGTGCTTCACCTATCTCAGCCACTAAGTTATCTTTACTAGATAACATTTTATTAAATTCTTCTTGCCAATGTTTTTTATCCTCTTCTTTATTTACTTTAATCTTTTTGGCGAAAGAATTCATAGCTTCTGTAATGCTGCCACAAATTTCTTTTAGCTTTGGCAAATCTTCTAAACTTTTTAAGCTATCTAAAGTATTTTGGAAATCTTTTTGCTTATTTAATATACTATTTACTTTAGTAGCCATTTCTTCTGGAGATAAATCATGACCATTGCTCATTAATTTTTCTTCTAATTTAGAAAACTCGGCTAAAATCTGCTCTCTCTTGTTCTCTAAAATATTCACCTCTGATTGATTAGTATCCAATTTAGTCTTTTTTTCTTTGAGTAAAAGGCTATTTTTATTTATGTCGTTTTTTAAATTATCAATTCTTTGTTTTAGCCATACTACGTCACTCTGACCAGAAGACATTAATTTTAAATCTGAACGGCCCTCTAAAATAGTTTTTTCTTTGAGTAAAGTATTTAATTCATTTTGATGTTGCCCTAATTTATTCTGTAGAATTTCAAAACTATCTTGACGAGAAGAAGTTTTCTCCTCTTTTTCTAACTTAGTTTGTAATTCTATTAACTGTTGATTAAGTTCGGCTACTTCTGTTTGAGCGGCTATAAAAGATTTTCTTTTTTCTGCCAAACCTTTATCTAAACCACCCTTGAGAAAGCTATAATAATTTGTTTGTAATTCTTTTAACTCTTTACTTAGACTCTCTCTCTTTTCTAATTTCTTCACTTGCCTAGTTAAAGATCTTAATCTTGGTTCAAGCTCAGCTAGAATCTTATTAGTTTGTTCTAAATTATCTTTAGAGTTATTAACTTTATTAACCGCTTGATTCTTTTTAATTTGAAATTGTTTTACGCCCGTAGCTTCATCAAAAAAATCTTTTCTTTCTTGAGCTGAAGAAACTAAAATAGAATCAATCATACCCTGCCCAATCACACTGTAGGTACGTTGACCAAAATTAGCCTTAGCCAAAAGAAGCTGGACATCCAGAAGTCTAACTTTATTATTATTAATCAAATATTCACTATCTCCGTTTCTTTCTACTTTTCTAGTAATAATAATTTGTTCATAATCAACGTCGGCTTGTTTATCTTTATTATTTAAATAAAGACTAACTTGAGCAAAACCAAGTTTATTTTTTTTATCAGAGCCAGCAAATATTACATCTTCTAACTTTTTTCCACGTAATGTTTTAACACTCTGCTCACCTAAAACCCAACGAACAGCATCGGCTACATTAGACTTTCCCGATCCATTTGGCCCAACAATAACTGTCAGGTCCCGATTAAAAATCAACGTGCTAGGATTAGCAAATGATTTAAAACCTTGGATTTCTAACTTTTCTAGATACATTATATATTATGAATAAAAAAATAAACGCTTGAATTAGCGCTATTATTTTAGCATATATTAGAATAATTTTAAACAAATAGAAGAAGGGGGGCGCCTTATAGCTAGCTCCGTGATAAGTTCTTTTTAAAAAAATAGTGACCTCCCAACTAACGAATAGCGAGAGGTCCGGCTGAGCACTGAGACTCAGTTAGATATGGCGTCGCGAGACTCAAGTGATGGCTAATGACCGTTCTCCAACTGGAGCAAGAGAGAGAACGAACTTGTCTCGGATTTGAGCTCTCTGTCAGAAAGTACACTTGTACCGACAAGAGGATCAGTATTCCAAGTAAGGTGCCAACCACCCCAGCCAAAGGCTTGTGAGCCTCGCGACGCGTTGTAGATTGGAGAGCCCTCAGGCCTGCTTGTAGCAGTCTTCTCTGGTGATGAGACCCGAGGGCTCCCCTTGATATCTATACGCTTCGATGATAAATAATACTCTAAAATATACTTAATGTCAATACATAGGGCTTCGTCGCTAATTTTAGATAAAATAAAAACACCCTCTCTCGAGGGCGTTAAATATATTACCATTTTTTAATTTCTATAGCTTGGGCAGCTGCTTGAGTCTGAGCTTCTTGTTTGCTATATCCTTCCCCCTTAGCTACCAACTCTTTTTCTATATATACTCCCACTACAAATTTTTTATTGTGATCAGGCCCCGATTCATCCAAAACTCGATAATGTGGTGTTAGACCTGCTTTTTCCTGAGCTCGTTCTTGGAACATGCTTTTAGCATCGATATAAGTCTTATCTTCAATAATCTTAGCTAAATGAATAATTAAGTTTTCATTAATAAACTTAGCGGCTGGTTCATAACCTTGATCTAGATAGATTGCCCCTACTATTGCTTCAAAAACATTAGCTAAAATATACTGACGAGCTTTTTTATTACCATCCTGAGATTCTCCTTTAGATAAATACATAAAATCATATACTCCTAAAGTTTCTGAAACAGAGGCTAGTCTTTCTCCATTAACCAATGATGATCGCCAGTTGGTCAGTATTCCTTCGGCTTCACTATAATTTCTATAAAGATAGTCAGTTACCACTAATTCTAATACAGCGTCTCCTAAAAACTCTAAACGTTCATTTTGATCAAAGGTAAAGTTTTTATGTTCATTCAAATAAGAACGATGCACTAAAGCATTGCGTAAATAATCTGTATTTTTAAATTTGATATCTATTTTACTCTCTAGTAAACTGAGTTGTTTTTTCATACTAATTCAATCCTAATTTCTCCAAACCTTTATTAAAAACATCTTTAGCATTATCATACCCTAAGGTTTCTAAAGCCTCTGCTTTTGAAAACCATTTTACATCTTTAAGTTCTGTAACATCTGGTACAATTATTTTCTTATCCTTAGCTTCCACTAAAAAATATTTAATTAATTTTCTATAAGGTTTTTCGCTTGGCTTATGTACTTTTACTTCTGTCTCACCTATATAGCCTTGGCTAGTTAATTTTTTCAAACCTGTTTCTTCAGTCAACTCTCTAAGTGCAGCCTCTTCTTCTTTTTCACCAGGCTCAACTCCTCCCTTAGGAAAAGTCCATTTATCATAAGCATCAAGAATTAAAGCAAAATAATAACCATCATCTTCTTGACGATAAATCATGCCGCCAGCTGACATTTCTTTAATGCCCTGACTACCTAAATCTTGCTTTTCGCCATTTTTTATCATCTCTTTATAAATACTGCCTAATACTCCATTTACAAATTTACCACTAGAATCTCCACCAAAAGCTTTGGCTAATTCAATAGCTTCATTGATAGCTACTTTAGGTGGTATATCTAAATCTAATTTAAGTTCATAAACACCAATACGTAAAACATTACGATCAGTAACAGTAATTTGATCGATTGGCCATTCAGGAGCAAAGCTAGTAATAATATTATCTAACTCTGCTTGTTTAGTAGTTACACTTTTTATTAACTCTAAAGAAAAACCCTGATCATCAAAATCAGGTGCAAATTCTTCTCTTATATAGTTAAAGATTTCTTCTATATCTTTCTTACCCTGTAAAAAATCCCACTCAAAGAGCGTTTGTAGGGCTATTGTTCTGGCTAAATGTCTATTGGCCATTTAGAATTATTTTACTTTTTTCTCACCTTTGTAATATCCACACTTAGCGCAAGCTCTATGTGGCATTATACTAGCTGCACAATTTGAACATTTGATGCCAGCTTTTTCTTTCAAAGCAAAATGAGAACCCCTACGTTTTACTGAACCTTTTGTTCGTTTCTTTTTTGGTACACTCATATTAAGTACTTATAATAAATTAAGTGCTCTGATAATACCCTAAAACTAATTATCAGTCAAGATTAGGAGCTATCAATTTGCTTAAAAAGCTCCATAATTATAGCATATTTTAGAGGGCTTGACAAAACAAAAATAACATGCTATTATTCGTAGTTACTGAGTAACGAACTTTATAAAAAACTGTTTTTAGGTAACTGTGTCCACGACAAGCATGGGGATCATTTTTCAGATCTAATTCGGCTCAGGCTCAATTTTTTCGAGAAATGATTTTCTTGGGCACAGTTATCTGGAAGCAGATAAACTTATAAAAATACAAATCAAAATTAAAACCCCGCCAAACTAGCGGGATTTTTTAATTGTTTTGATTATTAAACATGACATCGTGGATATTATTGAAAATATCCATCCTTGTCTCTTTCAAGTTTATCAACTGTATCCTTATAATAAGAATCATCATCATTTAAAAGTGTCTTTGCTCTATCTAATAAATCCTGCTTGGATTTATTATCGCCCGCAGATCGCAAATCTTCCATCAATTGCCTAAAATCATTCATTCTATTAGAATCTACTCCTACATAACCAAAAATATGTTCCATTACCTTCAAATATACATCTAATCTTCTGTTTAATATCTCTTCGTCGTCACTTTCTGATTCCGTTACTTCTTGAACCCCATCCCTTGCTTTCTGCAGATTGAGACTTTCAACTGTTGTACCTGTCTGTTCGTACAGTGTCTCTGCGCCTACTGCAATATGGTTAAGGTTTACCCATGCCTCTGCTGCCCGTTCTTCTGTAAATTGAATATTTTCTGCAGATTCAGCGTCAGGTATAACCTTTTTCAAGTTATTTAAAAATCTTTTTGAATCACTTGAGGCTAGCACTAGTTCGTTTCTTATTATATCCGCTCTTCTCTCTAACATAGAATATTCTCCTAAAATTTCAGCATTAGTTTCTAGAAATCTGTCTAGTTTTTGTGTCGCTACATCTATTCTAGTCTGTAGCAAGTTATCGTAAGATTCTATTTGTTCTATCAAGTGTAGTTTTTCAGATTCTAAATCAACCTCTCCCTCCTGCTCTTGCCGTTCCATCACTTTAGGCTCTACTTTAGAATTTCCATCGCCACTTTTTTGTAAAGATTCCATTTTACCTTTTTCAAAAATCATATTATATAGTTAATTGTATAAATTATTATTCTTCAGTTGTGGTAGAAAATCTTAATTTTGCCTTATTTTCAAAATAATCTTTGTAAAAATCTTTAATAAGATATATGCTGCCAAAATTATGAATGGCGCTATAAAAATAAGTGACATTCCAGTTGAAAAACATACAGAACATCCGCTAACATCTACCCTTTTCGTAAAAAAGAAGGCTGCTAGCCAATGTGGCAATGTTAGAGCTAATGCTAATAAAAATGGCATCCTTGGCTTCTTATAGGCAATAACAAAAACTAAAATAACAAAAAGTGCTAATACTATCTGATACCACAAGGCCACTCTCCAGTCTGCTCCATATGGAAATGCACCATCAATCATGAAGCTACTAAAATAAACCATAACACCGATAATGGAGACCCCTAAAAAAATAATCCCTTTCTCATATCTCATATATCTTATTTTAATTTTATTCTTCTGTAGATGTAGAATTCTCTTCATTTTGAGCTTCCTGCTCAGCCAATAGCTCTTCTTCTGTTACTCCGAATAAGCACACTTCTTGCCAGGGCCTATAATGACTATAAAAAGTTTCTTCAACTGGTTCCGGCTCATCTGGATATTGCACGCTATAATCAAACTTAGCATCAGCACCATTGTGGGCTCGTTCAGTACATTTTTCTGTACCAACTGGAATCTCAGTAGTTTTAATTATTTTCTTCTCTGGAGGTGTAACTATATTATAAATCTCTGGCTCTGTGGTTATGGCAATACGACCATCCTCGGTCCCCCAAAAATCAAAATAAAGTTTTACTCCTTCTATTCGAGCTTGAATCAATATATGTTTGGCTGTGTCATTTTTAAATCTGTAATCTGGCCATGGATTATAAATGGTAGCATCTGTACCGGCTGGTTCATAATATGAAACTCGATAAGAATGATTACGTCTTTGAGTAATTGGTAAGCCACTAGCTAGAGTTGCCCTAAAAACAGTTGTACCAATCTGGCAAAGGCCACCACCGTATTCTGGTATGGTTTGGTCTCCTTTAATAACCAGCTCTTGTTTATAACCACTTTCTCCATCTATATCCCCCAAAGTAGTTATTAATGAAAATTCTTCTCCCGGTTTGATTAACACACCATGAAGAGTATCAGCTCCTACATTTATATTATGTATACGATTATATGGACTGCCAGAAAAATCAGATTCACCTGTGCCAATAATTTCTAATATTCCTAAATCATTTACATCTTCATTGTGAACAGTTGGTTGAGTCTTCATTACGGCAAGTTCTAATTCCAATTCTCCTGAATTAGCCATCACTTGCTCTAAATTTCTAAAAACAACTTCCTGCTCAATACTTCTACCTTCTTGGCTAGAAATAAATTCTGTTACTTTACCATTTTTTAAATCAAATCTAGCATCTTGAACTGGTATTTCAACAAATTCACTTATTCCAGATTCTTCTAAATAATTAACAAATTTTTCTTGCTCTATACCTACATAATAAGAACCTAAGCTTTGTTTTAATTTTAACCAATTTTTCCAAACGTCATTTGGCACATTCCAATCTTCTTCTTTAAATGTAACATAAAGATCGCCACGCCTAGAGATATTTAATATTTCCTCTTTATAATCTTCTAAGACGGCACTAGTAATTAAAGCCTTATCTTCTATTACCTCTAAACTAATATCTGTACTAATTAAACTTTCAATTTGTTGTTTAGTATCAAGTAAGGCTTGATCATAATTAAATGTTTGGCCTGAGTTTTCAGCAATAATTTGTAAATCATCATCGCCTGCAAAACTAAAGCTAGCTTCTTTTTTTTCTACTAAAACATCTTGAAAACTATCACTCAATATCTTTTTATGCTCTTCTTTATCCCAATTATATAATAAGGGGAAGTTTTTTTCACCTATAAAGGTAGTTAATTTACCAATTATATTTTCACTACTCTGCCAAGCATTCACTTTAAGCAAGCTTTTATCAATATCCCAAGATACTATCATCTCCAGACTATCAGCTGATTTCAAAGCTGTAACACTAGGATTGATTGTTACTGTCTTAGCTGGTGATATATAAACAAAGCCTCTTCTGTTTACAAAATCAATTCGTTTATCTAATTTTGCTCTGGCCTCTTCTGCACTTAGACCTCCTATCTCGATACCTGACACTTTCATATTAGGTAGAAATTTATCTTCATAGGCATTATCTAAAGCAGCTTCTGCTCCAAAAGTTGCCAAGCCTAAAAATATAAAAATAGCGATTATTATAAATAAACGCTTTTTTGAAAAAATATTTTTTTTAGTAATTTCGTCATTCTCCATTTATTCATTATTAATTTTCAGAATTTCATTTAAAACATCTTGTGGTTGATTAGAAGTTTGCTGTGAATCTAAATTCAAATATACTTTTTTATCTCTATCCGAAAAATCTACTAATAAACCTTCATCAATAACTAATTCTTGACCTGTTTGAGTTTTAAAAAATAAATTATTTCCTTCTTGTCTATCAAAAAACAATTCTAGATTATTAATTATCATTTTTTATTTTAATATTAGTATCTTTCTTTTTAGCTTTTGGTAATTCAACAGTCAAAATTCCATTTCTGATAGTAGCCTTAATTTTATCTTCCTGAACGTCAACTGGCAAAATAATAGACCGAGAAAAGCCTCCCCAATAACATTCTTGATAAAAATAATCCTCTTCCCGAATCATCTCATCTTTAGCTCTTCTACCACGAATGGTTATCATGTCATTATCAAAAGAAATATCAATACCATCTGGCTCTACTCCAGCAATTGTGGATTTAATATAAATACTAGCAGCATCTTGATAAACATCTATGGATAATTGCCCCTCTTCTTCTAGCTCTTCTAGCTCTTCCGCTTCTTCAATTTCTTTAAGCTCCTCTTCTTTATAATTTTTACTTTTCTTTTTAGTCATTTTTTTTATTTTAACATCTCTAAAAGTACTTATATTATAGGATTTATAATAATTTTTGTAAAGGTGTAATCAATTAAAAAAACAGTTCAAAATATTGACTGTCATATATCTACCCTTCAATTTGTTATACTCGCCCAAGATATTCAACTATTTGTTGATAAATACACTAATGAACGAAGTGCCGTAGAGCAAATGGTGGGAACGACTGGATTCGAACCGGTGACCTCTACAATGTCAATGTAGCGCTCTAACCAACTGAGCTACGCCCCCAAATAATGAAATACCCTTCGGCTTTACTCAGGGTACCATTCGATTATAAAATAACGAGGTCGCAGTTGTAATAAACAACGAAGACCATGAGCGAAGTTCTACAAAATAGAACGAAGTCGAATGGTACCGGAGAGAGGACTTGAACCTCCACGCCCGAAGGCACTTGGTCCTAAACCAAGCGTGTCTACCAATTTCACCACTCCGGCACAATTTAAAATAACGCCTATATTTATACCTAAAATTTTGATAAATGTCAATAATAAAACAGCTACCATAAAAATATATAGCTGTTTTATATTAGGCTTATTTTTTAAATATTTAATTTATCAGCCACAAAATCAATATCCTTATCACCTCGTCCTGAAAGGTTAATTAATATTTTTTTATCTTTCTTCATTTTTTTGGCCAACTTCATAGCAAAAGCAATAGCATGTGAACTTTCCAAGGCTGGAATTATTCCTTCTACTTTAGATAATTCCATAAAAGCTTCTAAAGATTCTTTATCACTAGCTAATTCATATTTAATTCTTTTGATATCTTTTAAAAAGCTATGCTGAGGCCCAACTCCAGGATAATCAAGCCCTGAGGCAATAGAGTAAACTGGCTCTGGATTACCCTCTTCATCTTGGAGTAGATAAGTGTGCATACCATGGATATCACCTGGTTTACCTAAAGTAAGTGTGGCAGCATGATCACCTGGATTTAAACTTCGGCCACTAGGTTCTACTCCATAGATATCTATTTGCTCATTTTCCAAAAATGCAGAAAAAAGTCCGATCGCATTACTACCTCCACCTACACAAGCAATTAAAGCATCTGGATCTTGTTTAGTAATTTCTTTAAACTGTTCTCTAGCCTCTTCACCTACTATGCGTTGAAAATCTCGAACCATCATTGGAAAAGGATGAGGTCCAACTACAGAACCAATCCCAAAAAATGTATTTTGAGGATCTTTTACAAATTCTCCAAAGGCACTATCCACCGCGTCCTTCAAAGTTTTGGTTCCCATCTTAACCGGCACTACTTTAGCACCAAGTATTTTCATACGGAGGACATTAGGCGCTTGCTTAGCTATATCTATTTCTCCCATGTGTATTTCACAAGGTATACCAACTACAGCTGCTGCTGTAGCCAAGGCTACGCCATGCTGACCTGCACCAGTCTCAGCTAAAAGTTTTTTCTTACCCATGCGTTTAGCAATCAAAGCTTCGCCTAAAGTATGATTTATTTTATGAGCGCCCGTATGATTTAAATCCTCTCTTTTAAAATAAATCTGAGCTCCGCCAATCTTAGCACTCAAATTTTTAGCGTAATAAATTGGACTAGGGCGACCTACATAATTTTTTAATAAATCTCTTAGCTCTTTTTGAAAATCTTCATCATTTTTAATGTTTAAATAAAAACTTTCTATCTCATCAAAGATTGGTTTGAGGTCAGGAGGAATTATTTGTCCACCATACTTGCCAAAATAACCATTCTCGTCTGGATTAATATCATATTTTTTCATAATTTTATAATTAATAATTTAAAATAAAAAACCGACTTAAGCCGGCTGTCGCAAATAATAAAAACTCTAAGCGCAACGCCAGCTTTTAAAATCTTTCCACCAATTTAATTTATTATTTATTAATTTATACATTTTTAAAATTATTCTTTTTTAATTCTTGTGAGCCTCTAGTCACCGTAGCTACCCCCATGCCTAATTGCTTAGCTATTTCATGCTGAGGAACACCTTGCTTTAACAAACGAACCAACTCTAATCTCTTGGGTACGTGTTCCAACTCCGCTGGAGTAAAAATAGCAGTCAAAAAATTTTCCATCTCTTTGATGTCTTTTATACTTACTAAATATTTGGCTAAATTTCTTAAATATTTATTCATATATACTATTACACTAGTATAATAGTATATACTTTATACATTGTCAAGGGCAGCTAAATTGACCCAAATAATAAAATAGTCTATAATTGATTTTATGATAATAAATAAAAGACAAATAAACTTATTGCCTCCTAAGCCGCTTTATGAGTGGTAATTTGTTATTTAAATAATCTGTTTTCTTTAGATACTAAGCTACCGCTCATGAAGCGGTTTTTTTAGTTCATTCCAAAGGAGCAGAGATGAAGGAACAAACAAACACTCGCCACGTTCTCGGATTACACTCTGAGATCTGGGGAGATTTTAGTGGTCTAATCGGCTACGTAGCAAATCTCCAAGGAGATGTCACGGGATTAAATGGCCAGATACACTGGACTTTGTCTGGTGATGTTACTAATATCACAGGAGATGTCACTAATGTCGGCGGAAATATCAGTCGCATCAGTGGAGATGTCACCAAGGTAATTGGAGACATCGGACACCTGGCTGGTAGTATCAAAAATCTCAAAGGCCAGAGGACTAAAATCCTTCGTCCTTCAGCTATCGACCACTTTGCGCCATAAAGATGCGCAGAGCCTTAAAGGACACCAGTTCTAACTCGGCGTCCTTTTCTTTTTGATAAAATAAATCAAAGAAATTATAGCAAAACCCGCTATGATAAAAACTAAGGCCTTTTTTATATTATTTTTTCTATCGTCCATAATAACTTGGCTAGTGCTAGTACTAATCTCTGTTTCCATGTTTTTATTGGCTTCAATCTTGGCTCCCAATACTTGTTTAGAAACAGCTATGTCTCCGATGCTAAAAGGTACTAACTTAAAACCACTATCCGTATGACTTAATATCCCCGCCACTAAAATTTCATTGCCTTTTTTTATCTCTAAATCTTTAGTAGAAAATCTACTATAAATTCTTAACAAATAATCCTCTTCTATATCAGATGCTAAATAAATGTTCTTACCACTCTTCTTCACTACTATGCCCTTAACATTAACAAGGCTCCCCACACTATCTTCATCAATATCCTCTACTTCCATAATATCTGGCTCTAATAAATTAATTTCTACATCATTTTGCCAAATATCTTGAGCTGCTTTTATTTTTATTCTGGGCAAATCGCCAAGTTTAGAAATTTTTCCTTGAATTGTTATTAATTGTCCAGCTTTTATATCCGGCCAATCTTTATAATAAAAATAAATCTCTACTAGCTCTTCAAAGTTACTCTCAGAAAAATTATAGTCTGCCAAAAATAAGCTACGATCATCTGAATTCACACTATTTATAACTACGCCCTGTACTATTATTTCTTGATTTTTATCTAAATCTTTTACTTCGGCTACTCCATAAATAATTTTTGAGTTTTCAACTTCAACCCCTTGGTCTTGTATAGCATTTTGGACGAAAATATTTTCTATTCCTGGACTAGGCTCATTTATAGTCCACTCATTGTTTTCAGAATCCCAAGCATAAGACTTTCCTTCGGGAATTTTTTCATAAGTAATTTCTTGGTATATATTATCCTCGTGATCAAGCAAACGCACTGAGTCACTAGAATTATTTAAAGTTATTTTTGTATCTTTTCTATTCAATAATAAATATTTTTTAGTCAAAATTATTGTACTGGTAGAAAATTGATAGGGTTTACTTCCTCCGTCTTGATCATCTAGCTGCCAAGCATACAGATTTATATCTCTATCAGTAGCATTATAAAGTTCAATCCATTCATTATCATCACTACCTTCTGGATTAGGAATAAATTCAGAAATTATTAAATCGTCTTCTGCTAAATCAACAATATCTATTTCTTCAATTTCTGTTTCTGGGCTATCTTCCAGAATTTCTTCTATTTGGTTAATATCAAGTGTAAATTCTGTCCAATCACTAGCGCCTTCCGTGTCTGTAACTGTTAGTCTAATAGTATAAGAGCCTAAATTTTCAAAACTATGTTTAATTTTTTCTCGGGAGCTAGTTTGATCATCACCAAACTCCCAAAGATAATCTAAATCTTCAACCTCTGGGTCATAAGAACTCTCAGCTGAAAAAGATATTTTTTGACCAAGTAAAAAATCACTGTCCTCTACTGATATTTGAGCTATTGGGGGTTGATTAATTGATATTTGGTTGACCTGGCCTGGCGTAGGTGTTTTAGTCCAAACAAATCCATCTTCTGATCTGGCATAGGCTCGGCCCTCTGTAGCATTCTGACTATAATTTACTTCTTGGATAATACTTTGATTGTCATCCATAATAATAACCGCATCGCCATTAGAATTATTCAAAGATATACCTGTAATATCTTTTGACAATAACAAATAATTATTAGCTAATATTTGCAAATTTAAGCCACTATCAAGATCCAAGGTAAAAATTCTAGTAGAATTATCTTTTATTTTTAAACCGTCTAAATTTAAAATCTCGGGCCCCTGATTATACAATTCAATCCACTCTTCAGTATCACTGCCGACTGGATTAGGTAAAAATTCATTAATAATCAGCTGCGACCAAGCTTGTGTATCCTCTTCAGGAGGATCGTCTTCAGCTGGCGGATCATCTACTTGACCTTCGCTGTTTATTTGTCCGGGTGTACCACCCAAATCTAGACTAACTTGCCAATTATCTGTAGAAGTGGCTAGCAAATCAGTTTTTTCCAAAGAATAACCATCACCAGCTCCCCAAGCATTATCATAACTTTCTTCTAAATCATAATTAAGCCCTTCATCAAAACTAAGAGCTATACTGGAGCTAGAATTTGGCAAACTCATTACTGTATCAAAAACATTTACAAGCAAATCTGGATAATCTAATAAAAATTGTTCTGCATCGTCTGCTAAAACAAAAAATTCTTGACTAGCTATGGTAGTTGTACCTTGATAAAAATTAATATTGTGATTAGAACCATCAAAAAAACGCCAAGTGCTACTAACTGTAATTTCTTCTGGTCCAGAATTAAAAATTTCTACCCACTCATGACCAGCATCACCTCCATCTACGTCATACATAATCTCTGAAATCACCAAATCTATCTCACTAGCCTGAACTTTAAAACAAAATAATAAAATAAATAATAAAATCGCTTTTCTCCACATAAAATAAATTAATAATTATCTTGTCTAAGGCCTGCAGATACAGGCAAACTCCAGGCCTCAAAGAAGACAACTACTCGTTGTCTTCCAATTGAATCTCTTCTACATCTACGTCCTCTTTAGCAGTTTCATCGCCTGTAACGGCTTTTTTGCTACTACCGCCTAGCATAATTAGGTCAGAAGCTACTATTTCAGTCATATAATGCTTAATTTTGTTTTTGTCTTCCCAAGAACGATTTTGTAAGCGTCCTTCTAAAAATACTTTGGAACCTTTTTTGAGATAAGTATTAATAATCTCTGCTAATTTACCCCAGGCCACTATTCTATGAAAATCAGCCCTAGTCTTCTTTTCCTTAGTAGTAGCATCACGCCAAGTATAATTAGTAGCTACTCTAAAAAGTGCTAAATTTTGCCCCGAAGGTAAGGTTTTAGCCTCAGGATCACTCGCTAAATTGCCAATTAAGCTTACTTTGTTTAAATCCATATCGCTTTTCTTTCTTCTTTCACCTACTTAGGTGAAATTACTTATTATATTGACAAAAAAGCCGTTTTATACTAATCTAGAGTCTGAGACTAACCTAGTTAGCTCTCAAAATCGCTTTTCTTCGCAAAAGCCCCCACTTCGGTGGGGGCTTTTGTATTGAGCCGTCTATCTCAGTACCGACGGCTTTATTTGTCTCCTCCATCTTAGAGAAATAAAAAGAGACTGTCAAGAAAAATATTTTAAACTTGCATAAAAATCTACTTGAAACAAAATAATAAGAATGATAAAGTAATTTGAGCTTCGCTGTTATTTCCATTTGTGATTTTTCTCTAATGTAAAGGACGGATCCATGAATATTGTCATCATCGGCCCGCAAGGTTGCGGCAAAGGAACTCAATCCTCTCGACTGGTAAAAACCCGCGGTCTAACCCACCTTTCCAGCAGTGACATCCTACGCCACGCTATTCAGAACAACCACAGTCAAGCTGCAGAAATTCGTCAGGCAATGGATTCCTGTCAACTGATTCCTGACTCCTTGATGTTGGAATTGGTCCAATTCCGCCTATGTGAAGAAGATGTTCAGAATGGCTGGGTCCTAGATGGTTTTCCGCGTACCTATCCTCAAGCCGAGGGCCTGATTGACCTACTCCAGAAAATCGGGCAACAAATCGATCTAGTAATCGAAATGCAACTGAGTCGGGAGCTGTGTATAGCTCGGGCTTGCAAGCGCCTAGTCTGTTCGCAATGCAACTATACCACCAGCACTTGCCAAGCCCAGGTTGGAGATACCTGCCCGCAATGTTCTGAATGCCAGCTCAATCACCGCAATGACGATCAGTTAGATGTCGAAGGTCGTCTAAGTGATTACCACAATAAGACCATCATGGCCATCGGTGCTCTAGGCAATCTCTATCCCCTAGTCACAGTGGATGCTGATGGCACACCCGACCAAGTCTGGACACGTATCCTTGAAGTATTAAACAAACACTCCGGATGTATGTCTGGATAACAGAAAGAGAAAAAATACGGCTCCGCGCAACATGCAGAGCCGTTCTTATTTATAAATAATTTTTGAGAAATGTCTGTCTATGGATAGGACTCAAACCAAATTCATCTAAATTCTGATAATGCTGCTTAGTTCCATAACCTTTATGTAGACAAAAATCATAATGCGGAAAAGTTTTATCTAAGGCTATCATTAATCTATCTCTATATACTTTAGCTATTATAGAAGCAGCGGCAATTTCCTGATGTTGACTTTCGCCTTGTTTAAAAAATTCAATATGCCTTAGCTTATCTGGCGCTCCACCAACATAGTCAGCTACAATCCTAGCTCGTCCCTTAGCTTGAGCTAGTAGATCTTGGCCCAGTTCATAAAATAATAAAACATTAGCTACTTGAATACCATATTTGTCTATAAATTTATTATCTAGAGCTCGGACTGACCAAATAGTATTCTTAATAATCGGTAAAAATAAATCCTCACGCCTTTTGGGTGTGAGTTTTTTTGAATCTTTAGCCTGGGCTAAAATTTTTTTAGTTCTAAATGAAAAATTATTAAGCACAGCCGCAGCTACAATTGGCCCAGCCAATGGCCCTCTACCTGCTTCGTCTATACCTATAATAAACTTTTTAAGCATAAAGATATTATATAATCTTTGACAGAAAAAAGAAATGCTGGCTATAATAGACAAAGCTGTCACTCTTTCTCTATCGAGGAGCGAATGGATATGCCCTCATTGCGGTAAACATTGCAACGAAGATTGCGCTGCCTACAACGAAGGCTACGATGGCCTGGAACGATGGCGGTGGGAAGTCGCTGAAGACGACGCTCGAACAGACAAGGGAGACTAGGTCCGCATTGACCTAGCGCGTGAACAGAAAAAGCGGCGGACCCGAGGGTTCGCCGCTATCTTTTTTTGTTTAATTTATTTTTTAACCTCTTACTTTAGAAGCCTGAGCTATTCTATCAAGCGCTACCATAAATGAAGCAGTACGAAGATCGGTTTCTTTCTCTTCAGCCATCTGCCAAATAGCCTCAAAACTTGGAATCATTCTTTCCTTGAGTTCTTTATCTACTTCTTCTTCTGTCCAGTAGTTATTAGAAATATTTTGTAACCATTCAAAGTAAGACACAGTCACTCCTCCGGCATTAGCTAATACATCAGGAATAACTATGACTTTGTTTTTATACATTATTTCATCAGCTTCGGGAGTAGTTGGTCCATTGGCTAATTCCACAACAAACTTTGCGTTAATGTCTTTAGCATTCTCTTTAGTAATTTGATTCTCCAAAGCGGCTGGCACCAAGACATCAACTTCAAGTTCAAATAATTTTTCTTTAGTGATTTCTTCAACACCTTTAAATCCTGCCAATGATTTTGTTGCTTCTTTATGAGCTATCACTTTATCAATATCTAAACCTTTGTCATTATAAATTATTGCCCGAGAATCAGCCAAAGCGACTACCTTATAGCCAGCGTCATGCATCAACTGGGCCATAATAGATCCGGCATTACCAAATCCTTGGATAGCTACTTTAAGTTTATTTATTTTTAATCCTAATTTTTCAACAGCTTGATTCAATACATAAAATCCACCCATAGCCGTAGCAGAACCCCTACCTAGTGACCCGCCATACTCTAATGGCTTACCAGTTACCACACCTAAAGAAGGCTTGCCTTCCAGCTTAGAAAATTCGTCGGCCATCCAAGCCATAATCTGAGGAGTAGTATAAACATCAGGAGCTGGAATATCTTTAGCAGGGCCGATTACCTCTCTAAAAGCTCTAACCCAAGCCCGAGATAATTTTTCTAGCTCTGCTTCAGATAAAGATTTAGGATCCACTATTACTCCGCCTTTACCACCACCCATTGGAATACCAACTACAGCAGATTTAATGGCCATCCAAAAAGCCAAGGCCTTTACTTCATCAAGGTCAACTTGTGGATGAAAACGAATTCCACCTTTGTATGGTCCGCGAGCGCTATTATATTGCACCCTATAAGCTTGAAAGACCTGTAATGACCCATCGTCCATTCGGATTGGCAGTGAAGCCATTACAACTTTTTCTGGGCTAGATAATCTAGTCAAAACATCTTTGTCTAGGTTTATAAGCTTAGCAGCTTTTTCTAACTGCCTTAAAGCATTGTCGTATGCATTCATATATTTATTTATTACTTCTTAGGAGTCCAATCTGGAGCAAGCGGTTTATCTCCTTGTAAGAATTTATAAGCCTGCAAGGCTGCCTTAGACCCCTCTCCAGCTGAAATAACTGCTTGTTTATAGGTAATTTCAGTAATATCCCCTGCTGCAAAAAGTCCTGGAGTTTTTGTTTCACAATCTCTAGAAATCTTAATTTCTTTACGATCAGTATATTCAACTAAATCACCTAGCCAGTCTGTTTTAGCCACATGACCAACTTCAATAAATATACCATCGGTAGTAAGCTCATGTTTTTTACCATCTTTAGTTTTATATACATAGGAACTAACCGTAGTATCTCCTTTTATCTCACTGGTAACTGCATCATAAATAATTTCTATATTTTTAGTAGCCTTAACTTGATCAATTAAAACTTGTTCTCCACGAAATGTATCCCGACGATGAATTAAATAAACTTGCTTAGCTAATTTACTGGTATATTCAGCAGCATCTAATGCTGAATTACCTCCGCCAACCACTACCACCGTCTTATCTTTGTAAAGAGGTCCGTCGCAGGTAGCACAATAACTAACTCCTCGGCCAGTAAACTCTTTTTCGCCTGGTACTTCCAAATTTCTAGGTGTTAAACCAAAGGCTAAAATCACACTCTTAGCCTTGAACTCTGAATTGTCAGTAGTTTTTAAAGTAAAAATTTTATCTTCTTTATTAATAGAGACAATTTCTTTAAAATCTAATTTAGTGCCAGTTTTTTCAGCTTGAGTTTTAAACTTTTGAGCCAAATCTAAACCCGCTATAAGCTCAAAACCAGGATAGTTTCCAATATCATCAGTTAGGGCCATTTGGCCACCAATATCTTTGGAAACAACTAAAGTCTCCATAGCTCGCCGGCTAGTATAAATAGCAGCAGTCAGTCCAGACGGCCCAGCTCCTATTATAACTACATCATATATTTTATCTTCCATTTTTTTAACTTGAATGTTTATCAATCATCTCAAGTAACACATCTTTACTTTGCATACCAACCATTGTTTCTACATCCTTACCATCTTTAAAAATTTTTAAAGTTGGAATACTCATTACTTGATATTCACCAGCCTTAGTTTGATTTTCATCAACATTAAGTTTAGTTACTTTTACACTTTCTTTATCTTTTAGCTCTTCAGCTAACTCATCTATAATTGGACCTTGCATTTTACATGGTCCACACCAAGGTGCCCAAAAATCTACTAAAACTACTCCTTTACTAATTTCTTGATCAAAATTTTGATCTGTTAATTCTAATGCCATATGTTTTTTTGTTAATATTAGCTTATTAATTATTTATATTATGTAACGTCAAATAGGACGTCAATTAATTTTAACAACTCTTTCTTCTTAGCTACCCTACTACCATCATAGCAACCACTCACTTTATCGTCTACTAATAATTTAGTGACTGAATCAAGTGATGCTCTAGCTGCTTTGACCTGACATATAATGTCTTCTATATTGCGCTTTTCATTATACATCTTTTCTACAGCCCTAACCTGCCCTTCAATGCGATGAAGTTGGGAAACAATACGCTCTGGTTTACAGGTTTTTTTCACTTTTTTAAAATTAATATTTATACCCTATGGGGGTATATTAACATCTCTGTAAATATTTGTCAAATAAAAACGGTCCCGCCCACTAATGCAATTGCACAGCGAGGCGGGACCTACAGAGAAAGGCTTCCTCCGGGCATGTTCCCGGGCACTCTCCCTTAGGAGAATGGTAGGCGAAGCTCCTTGCTCTGCTACTCGAAGCTGGGTACGCCCAGCATATCGAAGACGGACTCTTTCCTACCTTCCCGACAGGGACAATCAGTAGGATGCTCGTTGTCAGCCAACCAGTCCAGTGCCTGAAGGATGCGATTCATCATCTCGGGAACCATAGCCTTCATAGCATCTCCAACTGCCTGACCATTATGTTTGGCCGGAGCAACGTTGGAGACTCCACACAAGAGTCCGTAGGGTATGGATAGTTCACCAGCCAGAAGAGCTTCCGGAAAAGCAGTCGGCATACCGACCACATCCACGCCGTCTCTGACGCGTACCTTCATCTCAGCCGGCGTCTCATATCCAGGCCGTTTGATGCTGTTGGCCAGCACAAAACGATTATCACTAAGATGATCTCCATTCTCCAGGGCATGCCTGAGATGAGGACAAAACAGATTATTCGTCGGCCTGTAAAAAGCCGACAAATCTGCAAAGCCTTCTCGTTCGAATGTGTAGTAGTCCTGGACATAATCTATAGCGTCCCCGATGACTACTAGATCACCTTGCCTGAGACCATCCTTCTTGTACGGAGTGCCAACGGCTGAAATACCTAAAATACCCCCTACGCGCAGTTTCCAGAGAGCATACATATAGGCTTCCCTATTGAGTCGGCCCGGTGGCAGTGGTTCTCCTGTGTTGTGATGCCGATCAAGCATGATCAGTTGAAATGCTCGATATTTAAAAACCGAGTAAACAACAGGGCTCCCGAAGGGATTCTCTCTGAGAATGTTACTATGGCAAGGTAGTCCGCTCTCGGACAACACTTCGCCCATACCAGTACCAGCAATCAAGCCGATTGTCCGAGTTTTCATGGTTTCCACCTTTCAATTCAATGCAGTGAACAAACTTGTGCTAAAAGCACGCGAGGCCTATTTATCTAATCTTAATTTCATTAAAGTGTCAATAAATATTGACAACTTAGCTAAAATAAGACATATTATAGCATGTTCCCGTTCACTCATCACCCCCGATTTCATGGAGGAACCTATTGAAAAATAATGATCCGCGTCCCAAGCTATGGAGAACTCTATTACTGTTTGGCATCATCATTGTACTACTAGTCGGTCTTAGTGAATTAGCTAAGATCAAAAAATCACGCCAACAGTATACGCCTCGTAATGAGGTAAACGTAGAAGAACAAACTGAGCCCAAAGAGATCCCTCTACCGGACTGGGTCAAGGCAGTCGCTCTGACTGCCGTTCTGGTACCACTGACCAAGCATGTCTGGCGTCACCGCCACGATCATTCTGACTACATACGTCGCTAAACCTCCTAAAACCGGAAAACCCCGAGCTCACCGGCCCGGGGTTTTTCTATTAGCTAATATTAGCTAAAATTATCTATTCTTAGTAGAATTAAGCATCAATCTCTTCATCATTCTCATCTCTAATTTCTCCAACTATTTCCTCTAATATGTCTTCCATGGTCACTAGACCTAACAAATCATCACCTCTTATAACAATAGCCATATGACTATGCCCCCGACGCATTTTATTAAACACGTTATTTATCTTTTCTTCGGGTTTTAACTTAATAATAGGTTGAACAAAGTTTTCTAATTCTTTTTCTCTATGTTCACTATTTAAAACCTTCATAATATCTATAACGTGTACATAACCAATAATATTATCTTTTTGATTATGATAAACTGGATAACGAGAAAAACCAGATTGTCCCATAAAATAGGCCACTTGATCAACATCCGCATCATCATTTAAAACTTTCATTTTATAACGAGGTGTAATTACATCTTTTACTTCACGATCATTAAATTCCAAAACATTCATGATCATTTCATGTTCTTCAAATTCTATAGTACCTTCCTCTACTGCTAAACGACTTAGGGCCTTAAATTCTGTTTCTGATACTTTTTCACCAGATTTACCTCTAGTAAGTAATGCTAATAGTTTTTCCAAAATGTATACTATTGGGAATAATATAAGTTGTAAAGTATATATAACAGGCGCAAATAATAAAGCAATCCTAACTGCATTTATCTGAAAATAAGCCTTAGGGTACATTTCTCCAAATATTAAAATAAGCAAGGTCATTACACCGGTGGCAATACCAGCTCCAGCTGTACCAAAAATATCCATAGCAGCTACAGTAGCTAAGGAGGCTGCACCAATATTAACTAAATTATTACCTAATAAAATAACTACTAGTAATTTATGTTTTTTGATTAACAAGCTTTGTAGTAGTTCTGCATTCTTCTTTTTGTCTAAAACTAGCTCTTTTACCTTGGCTGAAGATAAAGAAAACATAGCAATCTCCATACCAGAGAACCAAGAAGAAAGAGCTAATAAAATAACTAATGTAAGGTAAATCATATTTTTCTAATAAAAACAGGCCAAAACAGGCCTTTTTTAAAAATAGCTTAATTTTTTATATTATTAGGACTAGCTTCGTCCAAATTCATCATAATTATATGATAGCAAATCTTAGCAGATTTATCAAAAAAATTTATGGTGTCCTCGAGAGGGATCGAACCTCTATCTAAGCCTTAGGAGGGCCTTGTTCTATCCATTGAACTACGAGGACTTATTCTATTTATTGCCTGTCCGCCTCTGGCGGAAACTATAGGGTCAAAAAATGATGCTTTATTATTTTCTATCTTAATATTAGAGTAAATAATGTGTCGTAATATATTTTATACATCCTAATAACAACTATAGTGCTAAACTTACTCTAAAAGCCTAATCATTCTAATACAAAGCAAATAAAAAGTCTACATTTAACCCCAAATTATACCCATTTTAAGCCCTTTACATAAGGGTTTTTATTAGTTACTATTAAAGAACTAATTATTTTAATTTAACATCTAATATAAGCTTATGTTTTCAAAAAATAAAGCTGCTGTACCCTCTGGCAAAAACATTGAAACTATCATTGGACCATCCGTTAAAGTAGAAGGAGATTTTAAAGGTGAGGGGGATTTAGTGGTCGAAGGTATTGTACAGGGTAGCCTACAAACTAAAAATAACCTAAAAATAGGTCAAAATGCTTTAGTTGAGGCTAATATTAACGCAAATAATGCTTTTATCTCTGGTAAAGTAAAAGGCAATATTATTGTCAAAGGTAAGGTAGAAATCACTGGCACCGGCATTGTTTTGGGTAATATTAAAGCTCAAATCATTTCTATCGAGAGCGGCGCTTTAATTAAAGGTGATTTAAATATGCCAGTTGGTAATATTGCTATCGCTGAGCCTAAACCAGAATTAAAACGCGAAGATTTAAAGGAAGATAAATAATTTTTAATCTCAGGAGTTTATGTATCTATATATTTATGACTCCTTTCTTAATGATAAAAAGTACGCTGACCTTTTAATTAAAATTGAAAAGAGGCTTACTGATCTAGGCATCAAAGGAAAGATTGCTCGTCTGTCTATCTTGAAAAATATGAAAGAGATGATTACAGATGGAGTTAAAGAAGGAGTAGAGACTGTAGTTGCTATTGGCAATGCACAAACTTTTGCTAAAGTCATCAACGTGGTGGCTGATTTAGATGTTGCTCTAGGACTGATTCCTGTAAATAACGATGATGAAATTGCAAAGATACTAGGTATACCACCCAAGGTAATGGCTTGTGATGTCCTAGCTTCTAGAATTATTAAAAGAATAGATTTAGGAAAAATAAATAATTATTATTTTGTAAACACCGCCCAAATAGAAAACGGCAATGTTACAATTGAGTATAAAGATTTTAAAATTTCTCCCATCACTGAAAAATCTAAAATCACTTTGTACAACTTCGCTAGTGGCATAGCTAACTCATCGCCAGTTGATGGTGTCTTAGAAGCAGTCATCACTCCAATTAAATCTTCTATCTTTGGTAAGAAGAAAATAGAGGAGACAGTTCTGCCTTTTACTAAAATAAAAATTGGTAGCCAAGCTGAAGAACAGGTGGCAATACTGACTGACGAACAGATTATAATGAAAACGCCTGCTGAGATCACGGTAGCGCCTGCCAAGCTAAAAATAATAGTTGGTAGTGATAGACGCTTTGAATAATATAAAAAATTAGTCGAGCAATTAAAACAAAAAACCCCTTATTTTAAAGGGTTTTTTAAGTTATTTAAAAATGTTGTACAAGT
Source organism: Candidatus Komeilibacteria bacterium (assembly GCA_018656065.1). Taxonomy (GTDB): domain Bacteria; phylum Patescibacteriota; class Patescibacteriia; order UBA1558; family GWA2-36-10; genus XYD1-37-29. The sequence continues at coordinate 30,657 of JABHZY010000008.1, forward strand.
TATGTGTTCTATTTTTCTTAGTCTTTTTTTGGAGCATCAATTACTTCTGGCTGGTCTTTTTTATTCTTACCAAAGCCTAAAACTATATATTGTTGAGCTACTGAGAAGACAGTACTAAGAAACCAATAGAATGTTAAACCTGCTGGAAATCGTGAACCAATAAAAACTGTAAAGATCGGCATTAAATACACCATTTGAGCACTCATATTAGCCATGCCACCACCAGCGCCTGGTTTCTTTTTAGCCATCAACATTTTTGATTGCCAGAATTGGCCTAGTCCAGCCAAGATTGCCAAAGGAATACTCTTCTCAGCAAAATTTATAAAACCAAAAGCTATTGGATCTAGCATTCCTGGATTGACCACAAAAGAATAAAGAGAATCCATGGCATTTTCATTTGTCAGACCATTAAAGAAAACTCGATAGATGGCAAACAGAAAAGGCAATTGGATTAACATTGGCATACAAGAAGAAAGTGGATTAACACCCTTCTTCTTATAAAGAGCCATTAGCTCTGGCCCCATCTTATCTTTATCATCCTTGTATTCTTCTTTCAATGCTTCTATTTCTGGCTGAAGAGTGGCTAATTCTTTTTGAGATTTAATAGATTGCTTTGATGGAATATAAAGAATTAATTTTATAATCGCAGTAATTACTATAATAGCCACACCTATGTCATGTCCTGGTATAACATTATATATATAAACCAGTAAGTTAAAAATTGGTTGGTAAAAAATTGTAGAAAAAATTTCCATGTTGTTTTATTATTTTATTTAATTGGATCGTGTCCACCAGCTGATAGAGGATTACAACGTAATATTCTCCAGGTAGTTTTAAGTCCACCCTTTAAAATCCCATGTTTATTTATAGCTTGGTAGCCATATTCTGAACAATGGGGATGAAAACGACAAAAACCATGCGGATGATAGACTTTAAACCAGCCCTGATCTGGAGATAAGGTCTTTTGATATAAACGAATTGTTTTTAATAATATCTTTTTTAACATCTAGCCCTTATTATAAAGCCTGCTCTTCTCAAAAGCAAAATTTATTTGTTTTTTGATAGTAGTAAAATCAAGCTCTAATACTCTTTTTTTAGCTATTATTAGCACAGAATAACCTGTTTTAAGCTGTGGTAATAACTCTCTAGTCACCTCTCTAAAATGACGGGCAACTTTATTACGAACTACGGCTTTTTTATCAACTTTAGTAGAAACAATAAAACCAATTTTAGTAATCTCCTCTTTATTAGCCTTATATTTTATAGCCATCTCTGGTAAAAAAAAGGTTTGGCCTGTTTTGACCAAGTCCTTTATCTCTTTATCTGTATGTAATCTATTTTCTTTAGGCAACATAAGATTTGCCCTAATATTAGCACAAATTAAACTGCTAGCTCTTTTCTACCCCTAGCTCTCTTCCTGCTTATAATACGACGACCAGTCTTAGTGGCCATTCTAGCACGGAAACCATGAGTTTTAGCTCTCTTTCTGGTATTTGGTTGATAGGTTCTTTTAGTAGACATATCTTGATTTCAGAATTTCTTAAATATTTTAACCACCAAACAATAACATATTATAAATATTTTTTCAAGGGCTAAGATAAATAAAAA
>JABHZY010000009.1 GCA_018656065.1 Candidatus Komeilibacteria bacterium
ACATGGTTGTGGAATGTGACCTTAATATAATTAGGTTACAAACACCCACTCGTTTCAAACGAGTGGGTGTTTTCTTTTTGTTTGACACTAAAATTAACATATGATAAAATTATTTTTGTAAGAAATACAATATGTTTAGAAGTTTGATTATCATTATTAGCATTATTCTATTGCAGCCTATCGGCGGCCATAATTTTTAGTGTTGATATTGATAATTAAGCTAAAAAGATGGATCGCCAATATGGCGATTTTTTTGTTTTTCAATTTGTTCCTTGGAGAGAGGGGATTTAGCATGAGTACAAGTACTAAGAAGCCCGTAGATAAAAAAAAGGATGTTCCTGAAGAGGAGCATCACAATAAGTATAAGGAACTGGAGCGTTATGATCCACGCGAAGATCCTTATTTCCACACAACGTTTGGCTGCTAAGCAGTACAAGGAGGTCGAGATGGAAGCCAGTCTTACTATCATCACTGACGAAAGATTGAAATCTACGAAATCTACGCCTGAGCAAAGTTATGCCTGGCAATTGGAGGTAGCTCAGCGTATGAGTAAGCTTAAGTGGCAGTGCCACTGTGATACTCATCCCGAAAAGCATCCCAATGGATGTTGCATATGTGTTATCTGACTCAGCATTGGTCAGAGGCTCGAGAGCTCACTATACGCGCAAACGCGTGTAGTGAGCTTTTTCTTTTTTTGCGTTTTTCCTAGCAATTTGACATGTTTTTTAAATTATGTATCAGTTTTTCCCCATTTTCATTGACTAATCTTCACAAAACAAAATAAATATGTTAATATAATGGAGCAAATTAATAATTAATTAATAATATTAATTGTATGGCAAAACTAACAAAGTCTCAATTGCTAAATGTTTTAGCAGAAAAGACAGAAATGAGTAAAAAGGAAGTAGCTGCTTTCTTAGAAACTTTCGCTAATCTAGCTTATGAAGAAGTTGTGAATAGCGGAGAATTTATCATCCCAGGGATCGGTAAATTGGTAAAGAAAAATAGAGCTGCTCGTATGGGTCGTAACCCAGCTACTGGTGAAGAAATTCATATTGCAGCTAAAACTGTAGTTAAATTTCGTGTAGCTAAAGCTGCTAAAGACGCAGTACTCTAATAGATATATTAGAATTACAGATAAAAAAGGATCCTGAGCTTAGTCGAAGGACCCTTTTTTGTATTAAATTATTTTATTTTATCGTTGGTAAACAAATATAGTATTTATTCCGTCATCCACTAATATTTTACTATCAGCACTGTTAGTAGCCTGAAAGATAGCTTGTTTGGCACTATGCCAATAATTATTAACTACGAAGTATAATTTATCTACATTTGCTTTGTCCATAGCTATTAGAGCTTCATCTCGATTAGCATCATTCTCTATCATTGATAAATAATTTTGATAAATATTATTAGTACCTAATGGCATAGAATAATAAAAATTGTCATTATAATAATGAGCAAAACCATAAGTGTCTATAGCTGCCACACCAACCATTTGATTGGCCAAGACAATATAGTCTTGATTATTAGCATCTTGTTCTATTATTTCTACGGTTTTTAAATCAGCGGCAGTCACATTAAAACTTTTACTATTGGCGTGCTTGTCATAGATTGGATAAGAAAAATAAGTGCCAAAACTGATAAAGAATACACTAATAACTAGTATAAATATTTTTCCAAATTTATTATTATTTTTTAAAGTAGCATTAAATAAAAAATATAAAGCAGTTAAAAATATTGGTAATAAGAATAAAATTATCAAGTAAGAAATTCTGTTTATATAATCATTCTTTTGATAATCAATTTGTAGATTAAATGATAAAAGAATAGTAGTTAGTAGATAATTAGCTATTAATATAGCAGAGAATATCATTAGCCTTTTGAAAAATAAAAGTTTATTTTCTTTAAATATAAAATATATACCAAGTAATATTACTAAAGCATAGACCCATAATTTATTTTGTTCTAGATTATGTAACATGTCTAGGGGGAAGCTATAAGTAGCTAACCAAGTTATTGGATGTAATTCAAATAGCGGCCATAATTTAAAATGAAAAATATCTGCCCAAGCAACACCACTTAATCGTTGGTAAATAGCAAATAGACTGGGTAGCATTATAATATTAAAAAAATAAGTTAGAGGTTTTATTACTTTAGTCCATAGAATGTGTCTATTTTGATTACGCCAGACAACCAGAAGAGCGGTAAAAGATAATAAGGAAATACCTACTAAAGGGTGAACGGTAATAGTCATTAGACTTATTATCAGGCCAAAATATAAACTAATTCGCCTTCTATTCATTTCTGGTAAAAGAAAAATAAAAATAGCCGCTAATAAATAACTAAAGCTTTGAGGTGTAGTCATAATAGCAAAGCTAAATCCTATAAAAGTGCTCCAGATCGTTGCTAAGTAAGAATTCTGGAATGTCCAAGCAAAACCATATCTAAGTCCATAAAACAAGGTACTGGGCCAGAGTAGAGCAAATAAGAATGGTAGTAGTATTTTATTGGCGTTAACTAAGCTAATTTGTAATAAATTTTGCGTGAAAAAAGTTAGTCCATATTGTCCAATATAAAGAAATAGACGAGGTTGTATAGTTCCAGTTTCGGCAATAGTTTTTAAAGCAGCGCTATGAATAAAAGAATCATAACCATAACCTAGAGGGTATACTATAATAGCTATGCTGGTTAGCAATAAAAAATGTAAAGAGACTAGCAATATATTTTTGTATGATTTTTTATCTACTAAGCTAGCCACTAAGAAAATATTACTCAATAGGAAAACTAACCAAAATTTGTAGCCTACTAGTTCCCAAGGTGACCTAATTATACCTAGGCTAGATTTTTTAAATAATACTATAAAAAGTAATATATTTAAAATAATATTTGCCATTGGTAAAAATGACTTTCGTATTTTACTAGGTTTTATATAGTTTAGATTAGCGTCATTGAAGAAATAATGTTTGGTACGGAAATGATAGGAGGATATTTCTACAATCAGAGAAATAGATATGAAGACAAAAAGAAATGTCCAAGTGTTTATTTCATATATATGATAGAATAATGTGTAGACAATGGATGTATAAGCAAATATAGATATGAGGCCAATTATATTTCTAAGGCCTTTGTGTATATTTTCGGCATAGATATCAGATATTTTTTTACTATTTAACCATAAATAAAAAACACCAAAGATTATACCAATGATAGAGGACTGCCACCAGTATATGTTGGCTAATATTATTAAAAGTAGTATAATCTGAGATGCAATATGTTGTCGCCTACTAAAGTTTATCATAAGACGGCTATATTGTAGCAGATACTTTAGTAAATAGTAAAGTTTTGCTAATATAAGTGTATGAAAATAAATAAAGACATTATTATACAATTTTTTAGGTATCTGTGGATAGTGGCCGCTATAATACTTGTTTTCTTTATAGTTAGTAAATCTTTTTATACTAAGCGAACATTAGAGTATGATTTAGACTTTTCCCAGAGCATTAGCAAGAATATCACAGGCTGGTATCCTGAGCAGCGTTTAATATACTCACATTACTCATCTATGCTTAATTCTTATGATGCTATTGGTGAACCACTTTATATGAAGATATATACGCCAATTGATTTTGAGAATATGAATATCACAGGTACTGTCTATCGATATAATTTTGAAGATATTAAGTTGGGATTAAAACAAACAGATGGTTCTTGGGATTATAAGTTGATTGATAGTAAAGATTTTGATTTTGATTTTGATTTAACAGAAGCGCAAATCAAAAATAATCAATTA
>JABHZY010000010.1 GCA_018656065.1 Candidatus Komeilibacteria bacterium
ACAAAAAATCTTGATCTTTATAGCTCAAACGCATAACAACTGAATTTTCGTTATAATCTTTATTATAACTATCAGCTAATATTATTTGCCAAATCAAATCTTCTGAAACTATAAATTGCTCCCCTGCCTTAACAATAGTAGGTTTTATATTTTTCTCCTCTAATTTATCTACCCACACTCTATACAAAAAATCATCTGGCAAATGAGCGCCCACTAAAACATTTCGTACTTTATATTTATTTAAGACTTCTATAAAACCCATCATATGATCAGCGTGATAGTGGCTAATCACTAAATAATCAATTTCTCTTTCCCACCACGGTAATACTTTGCCTATCTCTGCCAATAGCTTATTATCTGGACCACCGTCAATTAAAATATTTTGACCTTCGGGCGTACGAATCAAAATAGCATCTCCCTGACCAATATTTAAAAAATGTAATTGTAATTTATTACTATCTCTCAGAATGCTAAATAATAAAATTGATAATATAACAAAGCTGATTGTAATTATTGTTTTATTCATAAGATTACTAATCCCCCAAACCCCCTTTGTCAAGGGGGCTTATCGCCATTTAAATACCCCTTTCTACCCCTCCCCTGACAAGGGGAGGTTGGGAGGGGTTTCTTAAAAAAATATAAACATAATATTCTCTATTCATAATCTTTTGGTTTTAATACCAAAGTAATCATTAGCATAAAAAATAAAGCTAAAAACATATAAAATAAAGAAAAGTCTTCTATTATCACAAAAGCATAGGGCACTTTGGCCAGTAACTCAGCTATCTGAACAATAATCTTTAAAATTATAAAAAGCGGCCAAGCAATAATATTAGCTATAAATGACCAAGCACCAAAAATGCCTAAAATAATAGACAATATTAAAACTGCTGGTAGAAATGGTAAAATCAAAAAATTAGCTATTGGAGCTATTAAAGAAAAAATACCAAAATTATAAATAATAAAAGGCCAAGTAAATACCTGGGCCGCTAAAGTAACAGCCATCACTTCTCTAATCTTAAATTTTGTAGGAATGAAAACTAAAGCCTTATTAAAAAACTTTACGTAATATAATAAACCAGCTACAGCTAAAAAAGATAGCTGAAATCCAATATCGTAAAGTAATAGGTATGGATTAAATAAAATAAAAATATCTGCCACTAAAACCAAACTATAAATAGATTCTGTACTGCGGCCTAAAAAAGGACCTAATAATAAAATAATAACCATCCAGCTAGCTCGTACCGCTGAACTAGGAAATCCAATCATATATAAATAAATTGCCAAAAAAATAATTAAAAACCACAGAGATGATTTTCTAGATAATCCTAGAGCTATTAAAAAAGATTGCATTAACCAAACAATAATAGCCATGTGCAAACCAGAAATAGCTATCATATGACTAAGACCTACTTTGGCAAAAATATTCCTCAATTCATCTGGAATCTCTCTGCGAGTAGCCAAAAACATAGCCTTGGCCAAAGACGAACTAGGCTCTACCAAATAATCATTAAGATTTTGCCAAGCATAATCTTTAACCTTTAAAATATAAAAAGCTAAATCTTTATTTTTCCCCAAGATTTTAATCCGTGGCCTAAAGCAAGTAGCCATTATATTATCTTTAGCTAAATACTTGTCATAGGCGAAAGTCTTACCATCATCACCTACAATTGGTTCTGGCTGATATATTTTGCAAGATATTTCTAATCTGTCACCGTAACTATAGACTGGATAAAGATAAGTATAAACTAAAATATCACCAGAAAAGTTGGCTAAATTTTGTGGTTCAATAAGTAGATTATATCCGTTGAGTTTTTTGTCTGTATTTTTAACTATAGCTTCAAAGCTATAAAAAGAACCATAGTCAAAACTATGGTTACCTTTATTTTCAAAATAAAGTAAGTAAACAAAATTACCTAATAAAAAAATAAGACTAGCCAACAAAAATACTTTGCTCTTGCTCATCAAAATCGTTTAATTCTTCTTCGCTCTTATTTAATCTTATTTATGTTTATTTGTCAAAAAATCCCGCTCTAAAAGCGGGATTCTATTAATTACTCAATATACTAGGCTCAAGGGGTAAATAAGGAATTTTGTAACTATTATAGAAATTCTCTACATCCGACCAAGTTATATTTGAACTATCTATATCATCACCTAGAATAAAAGTTTGAATACTTGCTTTTTTACCTACATCTTTTAAATTAGCTAAAAGTAAAATTTCCGTATTATCTTTAAAAATCTCAAGAGGCTTTAAACCATCCATTTTCATAATCACCTTATTGCCTTTACTAACTACGTTAGCTATATAAGGCTCTCCGTTTTTCCAAATTTCAAGAGCTTCGATATCTAAATTTTGTTTATCTATCTGCCAAGTTAACTTATTCAAATAAATCGTATCTATTCCTTTGGCCTTAATATCCAAACTGTATAATTTATTCCAACCCTCTGATAATTTTTTATCTAAATCACCTGATTCAAATTGTATAAAATAAGGTTTAGCCCATACCTTACTTAAATCAATACTTTTTAATAAGTTGATATCAAGTCCAGACAGTAAGCCATTGGCCCGCACCTCTTCTAAATGAAATTTATATGCGCCTTCTGGCATAGCTATAGTATGTAAATAAAATTTTTCTCTATTTAAATCATCGAGGATTATAGACTTAGCTAAATTAAAAACTATTTTACCTTCAGTTGATCTGGCCTTAGCTATAGCTTTATCATTATATATTAAAATAAAATCTAAATCTTCCACATCTTCATTCTCAAAACTATCGTAGGCTAATTTTATTTTATCTAAAGACACTCTTTCTCCAATAGAGCTAAGCTCAAAAGAAGCAATTTGCTGAGGCACATCTGAATTAATTAAAAAATCATTCAATACATAAACATTTGATGCGGAAACTGACCCTTTATTAATAATTGACACTATACCGCTAGAAATTGGAAAAATATTATCGGGTTTAAAAATATGCCCATTTCTTGTCAAAAATATATCTTCCTGAGCTTCTATACTAAAACTTAAAATAGATCCTTCTTTTATATTTTGACCATTATTAAAAAATAATGAAAAATTATTAAGACCTTTATTTAATTCATACTCTGCTAGATCAAAATAAATTTTACCTTGAGCATCAATATTTTGTATTCCACCTAATTGTACATTCTCATGGAATAATTTTAAATCGCCAATCAAATCCAAATCATAAATGCCATCTACTAAAATATTTAATTTGTATAAAGACGTATTTGGTTTATCAATATCTATAGTAAAACTAAAAATAGGAAAATTCTTAGCAGTAGTTACTATTTTCTTATCACTAGAGTCTACTAAAACCTTAGCTGATAAAGTGGCTGGCTCTAGAGCCTTAGAGTGAGCACCCTGGCCAACAGCAGAAGCAAATATAAATACGACAACAGCAAAAGACAACAAACTTAAATATAATTTATAATTTGTTGGTGGTTTGTTTATGCTTACTTCTGGTGTTGGGCCTAAATGTTCAAACATATGGCTACATTATAGCATAAAATGTCTTACAAAACTACATTTTTTTCTAAATTCGCTTTGATAAAAGGCATTAGTTCTCCGTCTAAAACTTTATCTGGATCTTTAGATTGATAATTTGTTCGATGGTCTTTAACCATCTTATAGGGATGAATAACATAGGATCTAATTTGATTGCCCCAGGCGGCTTCTGTATATTCACCTTTGAGTAATTTTTTTTCTTCTTCTTGCTCAGCCTCATAATATTTTTGTAACTTACCATAAAGATAAGTAAGTGCTTGTCTTTTGTTTTGTAGTTGAGATCTTTCATTTTGACAACTAGCAGATAAGCCCGTCGGAATATGAGTAATACGTACAGCCGAATCAGTAGTATTAACTGATTGCCCACCGTGTCCAGAAGCTCTAAATGTATCTATTTTTAAATCCTCATCCTTAATAGCTGTATCAGGCCGTACTACTTCTGGAAGTACCTCTAACATAGCAAAAGATGTATGACGGGCATGATCAGCATCAAAAGGAGATAATCTCACTAAACGATGAACTCCTGCTTCATTTTTAAGATAACCATAAACATGCGGGCCGCTGACTTTGAAAGTTGAGCTTTTGATACCTGCCTCTGATCCCACTGAACGAGATAAATGATTAACTGTCCAATTATTTTGTTCAGCTAAACGAAGATACATTCTCTCTATCATTTGAGCCCAATCTTGAGCATCTACTCCTCCGGCTCCGGCATTGATAGTTACTATAGCAGACAAGTCATCATACTTGCCCTGTAAATAAAGCTCCTGGGAAAACTCTTGAAAACTATTATAAAGTATTTTGTATTTAGCTTCCAAGTCTTTTAATAAATCCTCTGCCTGCTTATCTTGTGACAAGTCATTAAGCTCTGATACTTCTTGAGATAATTCTTGCCAAGAATTTATTTGTCCTTCTATATTACTAGCCTGAGAGCTTACTTGCTTGGCCTGATTTTGATCATCCCAAAAATCAGAGGCACTCATTTTAGACTTTAGCTCTGCTAACTTATTCTTTTTAGTATCTAAATCTAAAATTTCCAAAGCCTTAGAAACTTCAGCTAATAAATTTTTTATTTTATTACGTAATTCTTCCACTAAATTTTCTTACTTACAAAGTTGATCTATCATCAATTGACGAGCTTCTGGATCACAAAAAGATTCTAACATTAATTCTGCTTCACCAGTTACGGCCCCTTGATTATTGTTAGACTGTTCAGAAACTTGTCCTAGGTTTTGTAATGTAGCTGGTAAATTTTTAAAAATTGGATTGAATATCTTAACATAATCTTTTAAAATCGGCGTTAGATAAATAGCACCAATAATTATTGGCGCTAAAATAAAAGCTGTTTTTATAAAGCCAAAAATAGTATTCCAAACAAATTTTCTTTCAATACGATGCATTCTCTTATCAATATCATCCAAGATTTGCTTATTTTCCTTAATAATTTGCCTTAATTCTTCATCTGTCATAATTATTATGATTTAATCTTTATTTCTTTAATTATACCAAAAAAATAGCCCTTAGACTACGCCAAGGGATATTTTATAAATATTACCACCATTTATACCACTTTTTCTTTTTATGGTGGATTAATAAATTGAGTAAAGGTAATTTCTTGGGTTTTGATTTTTTCTCAAAAATAATCACAATTAAATGAGCTAAACCCAAAATTATTAATAAGCCAAAAAATACAAGTAAAAATATCAGCGGCCCAGACCAGATAAAATAACTTTCGCTGATATAAATAGTCAAAGGTATCTTTATGCCCGATATAGCATTAAAGCTTCTTTTATCTAAAGCTTTAGATAAAACGGATATATGAGTTTTTTGGACACCTGGAGAAAAATTTTCAAAATCTGTAGTAATTTTAACTGGGCTAACTTGATCTGGCCAAAGTTCAAATTCATTTGGCTCTATTAATAAATTATTAGAAAAATCATCTGCGTAAACACGTATTATTATTGGTTCTTGGGAAATATTTTTTACACTAATACTTTTTTCAAAAACGTTTGGAGATAATAGATCAACAGACGATGGACTAACCGAAATTCCCACTGCCTGAGAAGGCAGAGGAAATAGAAACAAAATGAGTAATAGTAGTTTAAAAAATTTCATGATTATTGATTAATACCCCAAAATATAAGTTGTCCATCTTTTTGTCCAATTGAATCAAAAGAATTTGGAATAGCTAAACTTACATTAACTGCTTGTGAATCTGATATTGGTAAATTAAGATTATAATCTTCCCAAACATTTTGATCTAAGCTCGTAAAATCTGTAAAAATTTGATCCCCTAAAATATTAGCTTCTATATAAACATCGACATTACCTGTATTAGACAAAGAAATAATAGTCTCGGATGATTGTCCAGGTCTAAGAGTGCCGAAATCAACAGCCGATTGATCTACACTAAAAGCAATCACATCATCACCTCCGGAGCTACCTGTCTCAATATTTACAGATAAATCCACACTATGAGACACGCCATTACCAACTATGATATATTCTTTATTACTTCTAATATATTGATCAGCTTGTGTAGAAAAGATAGGATAAACTCCATCGCTATTCAGAACCAAGGTAATTTGACCAGAGCTATCTGTTTGATATGTATCTGCTCCTAATATAATATCAGCGTCAATCAAAGGCAACCAAATTTCTCCATCATAATAATTAAAGCTAGCTATTAAAGTCTGCCCTGAATCAAAATGAGTATCATTAAGTTCTAACTTAACTGGATAGAAAGGAAAACCTCCATAAGCCCATAATACTTCTTGACTACCTTCTAAATTATAATCCGTTACAGCTACCATACCTGCTTGCCAATCAACAAAATATTGCCAACCTTCCATACCCTCTCCAGCAATACCGCCAATAGACGATACATAAACGCCATAAGCGCTATCCTCGGTAACATATTCAAAATCACAGACACTAGAGCCTACTTCAAGAAGTTCTAAAACTGTATCGGCTTCTAAATTATCAGCTAAACAAATAGTGTTATCTGGACCTTCAATACGTAGACTATGACCAATAACTGGATCCTCTTCATCTAAAATTTCTATATAATTAACTGGGTAAGTACTATTAGTTAAAGCTAATAGGGCATAGGCTGTAACCATAGAAGAACCTTGTTCATCACTAGGCATCCATAAAAATGAACCGTCATCTTGCCTTAAGCTTTCCAAAAAACTAACTGGATTATTAGAGTTTTTCTCCCAAGCACTAGCATCAATGCCAAATTTATTTAAAGCTGCAATAATCCAAGCTGTAGAAGCTCCATCGGACTGACTAGCTGTATCATAAGCAAAACCTCCATCATCGTTTTGAGTATTTTGCAAATATGCTAAAGCGCTAATAATTTCTGGTGATGAAGAATCGTAGCTTAAATCATATAAAGCCATAATCGCAGCTGCTGTATCATTACTATCAGATTCGCCACCAGCTGACCAAGACCAACCCCCGTCATTGTTTTGATTATTTAAAATAAAACTTTCTACATCTTCGTGTCCCGTCAGTTCACCAACTGAAGCCAAGGCCATAATTGACCAAAAATCATCATTAACTAAATCTGATGAACCAAATTGTCCGTTTTCTTTACTATCCTCTACTACAGAAACTAGCTGAGTTAGATTCTCGGTATCTTCAGAATTAATAGCTGCTAAAGTCAAAATATATTTTGCTGCTGTCATTAGATTGTCTGTTTGATAATTCATATAGGAAATATCAATATCCGATACTTCAGCTGCAGCTAAAGCTTGGCTAATCCAAGTATTCTGACTCTGACCTTGCAAATAAGTAATAGTATTATTGTTGTCGGCTAAAATTAAGCTTGGACTAACAAAAATTACTAAAGCAAAGATGATTAGAATAAGTTTTTTCATAATATTTTATTAATTGATATAAAAAACTCTGCCAAGAAAAGCAGAGGTAAAGTTATTATTTATAATAATTTCAGCTCTTCTCTCCTTAGGAGAAAGCAAATATCTCAGGTGTCGGACTTTCTCTCTAGGAGATTACCGTAGCTAGGACTGCGGAGGATTTTCACCTCACTTCCCTGATTTGATTGTCAAATATTATGCAAAGCATAATGTGCAGACCCTGAATAAAACTGAATGGGTCAAAGTATCTTGAGCTTATCACAAAAAAAATTGAACGACAAGTGTATAACTATTTTTTACTAATCTTCTTTTTAAGTAATTGATTGAGTTCTTTTTGAAAAGTCTTAGCGTCCTTAAAAGATCGATAAACAGATGCATAACGAATATAAGCTACTTGATCAAAAGACTTTAATTTCTTCATTACAATCTCTCCTAACTGCTTAGAAGTTATCTCGTTTTTAGCTTTTTTTTGAATATCCCTTTCAGTTTCGTTCACTAACTTATGAAAATCTTCTTCTAAATATTGTCTTTTTTCTAAGGAAGTTCTAAGACCCCTGATCAACTTATCTTTACTATAGTTTTCTCTATGTCCATCACGTTTAATAACTATCAAGTCTAAAATTTCCATTTCTTCAATAGTAGAAAAACGAAAATCACATTTTTGACATGAACGACGACGACGAATACTAAAACCCTCGCCGCCTAGACGAGAGTCTACTACCTTAGTATCTTTATGGTTACAAACTGGACAGTTCATTTATCGATTCTTTAATTTCTTGCGTAAGAAAGCTGGAATATCAAGCTCTTCTTCTTTTTTAGTTTTTGGAATATCCTCTACCTCTTCTATTTTATCTTCTCTTGGTTTTTCAAAAGCTTGTTTAACTTTCCTCTCTTCAGATTTTTTAGCAAAAGTTTCTGGATGACTCATAATTGGCTCTGAGGAAATATTAGCTTTTACTGGCGCATCATCACCAGCTTTAAATCCAGTAGCAATTACTGTCACCTTCACTTCATCTCCTAAAGATTCATCAATCACAGTACCAAATATAATTTTAGCCTCTGGATCACAATTTGAAGTTATTACTTCTGCAGCTTCATTAACCTCAAACATAGAAAGGTCTGAACTACCAGCAATAGTAAATAGTACTCCTGTAGCACCATTAATAGATAATTCCAAAAGTGGACTATCAATAGCGGCTTTAGCAGCATCACAGGCTCTATTTTCACCACTAGCATTGCCAATTCCCATCAAAGCACTACCTGATTGATTCATAATAGCCTTAACATCTGCAAAGTCTACATTAACCAAGCCTGGAACAGTGATTACTTCTGAAATTCCTTGAACACCTTGTTTTAACACTTCGTCAACAATTGAGAAAGCTTCTAAGAGGGATGTTTTTTTATCAATAATTTGTAACAATCTATCATTAGGAATAGTAATAATAGTATCTACCTTATCCATTAATCTCTCTAAACCTCTTTCTGCTATATCTTTTCTATGCACTCCTTCAAATGTAAATGGTTTGGTAACTACAGCCACAGTCAAAGCCCCTGCTTCTCTAGCTAAATCAGCTATCAATGGTGCAGCTCCTGTCCCAGTACCACCACCTAATCCACAAGTAATAAAAACCATGTCAGCTCCATCAATCTTCTCTATAATATCTTGTTCATTTTCTTCGGCACTCTTAAGGCCTAAATCTGGATCCATGCCAGCTCCTAGACCTTTGGTAGTAGTTTTACCAATGTGAATTTTACTTGAAGCAATAGAACTATGTAATGCCTGAGCGTCGGTATTTACCGCAATAAAATCAACACCTCTAATTTTAGCAGCCACCATACGATTGATAGCCGATCCACCAGACCCACCAACTCCAACTACTTTTATGTTAGCAAAAGTCTCTACTGGAGGCACTATTTCTTTGATATTCTTTTTAACCATTATTTTATAATTTTAAATAAATATAATATTACACTTAGATGAAATCTAAGCGGAAGGCCATAAAGATTTAAGCCATCTTTTCATTTTATCTGTAGTTTGACCAATTGCCGAAATATCAGTCAAAAAATTACCACCACTTTCCATATTTTTGTCTGCCCAAAGTACTAAGCCTAGAGCTGTAGTATATTCTGTATCATTTAATTTATCAATAGGAAAATTACTATCTACTGGCATGCCCAAAAATACTGGAAGTTCTAATGTCTCTTTGGCTAAATCAACTATCAATGGCATTTTAGCTCCCCCGCCGGTTAACACAATACCTGATGGTAACTTACCATCTCGATTAATGCTTTTCAGTTCATCTTTAATTAAAGAAAATATTTCTTCTAACCTAGCCTCACTTATTTCAGCTATATCTTTTTTATAAACATAAGAACCCTTCTTTTCATCTTCAGAATATTTATGAAGATCAACTTCGTCTCTTTTAGAAATACCATCGCTTATTGCTTGACCATGATCTCTCTTAACAGCCTCAGCTACATCTACCGAAGTTTTTAAGCCAATAGCCAAATCATTAGTAATATGTCCGGCTCCAACTGGCAAAACAGCTGTATGTAATATATTCCCTTCTTCAAAAATAGCTAAAGAAGTAGTGGCTGAACCAATATTTACTACCGCCACACCTAATTCTTTTTGCTTGGCAGTTAAAACTGCTTCGGCTGTAGCTAAAATTGAAAAAACAATAAATTCTATATCTACTCCTGTTCGATAAATTACCTTGGTCATATTTTTGACCTGAGATGATAGAGCCATTACTATTTGTGTGGCTACCTCTAAACGCACACCACTCATACCCTGAGGCTCTTTAATATCTTTTTGATCGTCTAAATTATAACTAATAGGTAAAACATGTAATATCTCATAATTTGGCATAGTAGTAGTACTCTCAGCAACCTCTAAGGCTCTTTCTACATCGGAATCTTCCACTTGTTCATTGGCTTTAGCTACGGCTACAACACCTTTACTAGCCACTGTCTTAATATGAGCACCTGAGATACCTACTACTATCTTATCAATGCGCACACCTGTCATGCGTTCACATTTTTCTATAGTTTCAGAAATAGAAGAAACAGCATCTTCAATAGAATTAATGCTTCCTCGAATGATTCCCTCGGAAGGTGTATCTGCAGCACCAATGATCTTAAGGCGGCCATCGGGCATCTTTTGCCCCATGACTATCCTAATGGCGTTAGTGCCAATATCTAAACTGGTTATTATGTCTTTATTGCTGGCCATTTTATGTCTTATGATTATTAATTATAACTAAATTATCTCTATTTGCCAAATTATTTACGCTAAGAATACTATAAAACCAATTGCTGCCGCGAAAAGTGAAACTAAGAGCACCATGGCTGCTAATAAATCTTTCACTTCTTTAGCAAATTTATGAGTACGTGGCGCTAACATATCTACTAGTCTTTCAATGGCTGAATTAAAAATCTCCAAAGCCATAACCAAAGCAATAATCATCAAAATTACTACCCAATAAATTTTTTCAATACCCTGATACCAGGAATAAGCGACTACTAAAATGGCAATTATAGTATGTAAACGAAAAGTTTTTTCAGTAGAGAAAACTGTTTTCAATCCCCGAAATGCGAACCTGAAATTTTTATAAAATTGCCAATCCATAATTATTTATTTAATTTA
Organism: Candidatus Komeilibacteria bacterium; assembly: GCA_018656065.1. Lineage (GTDB taxonomy): Bacteria > Patescibacteriota > Patescibacteriia > UBA1558 > GWA2-36-10 > XYD1-37-29. The sequence continues at coordinate 11,060 of JABHZY010000010.1, forward strand.
CTCAATATCTCCTGCTCAACTCGTTCCTGTTTTTTAGCTTCCTTATTATTTATTTCGTGATCATAGCCTAATAAATGTAATATCCCGTGAACTGTCAAAAGTTGTAATTCAGCTTTGTAGGTATTATTCTTTTCTTTCGCCTGGCGGCGAGCCTGGCTTAGGCAAATTAATACTTCTCCCAAAATATAATCATCATCTAAAACAAAAGATAAAACATCAGTTACTTTATTTTTCTGGCGATAAACCTGATTTAAGTTAGTTATTTCTTTAGCATCTACCAAAGCTATGGAAATTTGTTTTTTTAATTTATATTTCTGTATAACAATTTTCTCTAACTCAGCTAACCAAGAAAAATCTATTGACAATCCTCTCTTATTTATATTTAATAATTTATTCTTCGTCATCTTCACCAGAATTATTATTTACCGCTGACCATTCAAAACTATTTAACATCATTTCAAAAATACTATCAAAATTAGCGCTACCCAAAGAACCTGTATCATAAGAAATGATGTGTATATAATCACCGTGTATACTTATTACTTTCCTACCATCTCTGGATCGCAACGCTCCTTCTCCAGCTAAGCTATAGTTATCAAAATTAGCTGATGACCCTAAAATATCTGCATTTTGAACTAAGGCTTCGCTAAGTGAAAGATTACCTGAATTATTTACACTTGATACAGAAAATGACTCGCCAGTTTCTGTATTTGGAATTACTAATATTTCTGCTAAATTACCACCATCTGCTTTAGCTATCCAAGTCTTTGGCCTAAGTAATAAATAACCATAAATACTATTACTAAATCGTATTACTAAACCAGAAGTTAGCAAGTCTTTACCTGGAAGTAATGGATTAAATAAATTTACTATTTCTTGACCATCTTTATAACCATCTTTATCAGTATCTTCTAAATTTGGATTTGTTGAAAAAACCAATTCTTCCTCATAGCTCAAACCATCATTATCAGAATCAAAAACTATTAAATCCTCTGGATTATCATTTGTATTTTCATTTATATTCTCGTTTTGATTAATATTTTCGTTAGTATTCTCATTAGTATTGGTGTTTTCATTTATATTCTCGTTTTGATTAATATTTTCGTTAGTATTCTCATTAGTATTGGTGTTTTCGTTAGTATTTATATTTTCATTCTGATTAGTAGGCTCATTGGTGTTTTCATTTGTAACTACTGGTTGATCATTATTTAAAAATGGAACACTCTTATTAGCAAAAAATAAAACGCCTGCAATTACTACTATAATTAATAAAATTAATCCAATAGCAATTAACAACACCTTTTTACCAGAACCACCACTAGGACCAGGGCTAGCTCCGCCAACATTTTTTTGTTGACTGGCTGCAACAAATTTACCAGGCATAGAATGAACATTGATACTTTCTTTTTTAACTCCCATTTCTGCCTTCAGTTCATCCATACTTGTTTTCTCACCAGCCAAATCTCCACTGGCCTTAGGCTTGATATCTTCTGAACCAGCTAAGTGATTCATTACTTCTTTTTTTGATTCTTGTTCATTTATCATAATTTTATATATTTTCGTTAGTATTTGATGAACCATCCTCTTCGTCCTCTTCTCCATTGTCTGGTAATTTTCCATTACCTAATGGATTATAGCCATTAGACACCTCCATGCCGTCTTGATAAGTATCTCCATCGGTATCTGGATCATTTGGATCTGTCTGATATATAATTATTTCTTCATGATCGCTAAGGCCATCATTATCAGTATCACTAGACAATGGATCCGTATAATATGTTTCTATTTCATCTTGATCAAAGACACCATCATTATCAGTGTCAGCCTCCATTGGATTAGTGCCGTACACCCTCTCCAATCCATTACTTAAACCATCATAGTCGTCATCAAGATCGTCATCATTAGCAACTGGCTCATCATCATCGATTATATCTTCTTCATTAGTATTCTCATTATCATTAACTAAAACTTCTGTATTTATATTATCATCTACAGTACTACTAAAATCTTTATCTTTTAAGAAAAAATAATAAACTGCCCCACTTACTATAGCCAAAAGTGCAATCACTAAAACAGCTATTATGATTTTCCTTATAGGACTAGATGCTCTATCATCAGTAACCATCATAGAACTAGCCGGCGGAATATTTGGTGTCTGGGCCATTGCTTTTGGCGCTACTGGCTGAGGAGCCGGTGTTGCTGGCTGAGCACTCGCCTCTGGACTAGGCGCACTAGTTTGAGAAACCGGTTTAATTTTACCAGATTGAATAGCGCTAGGCTTATTTGGATCTACTGCCCCATGATTAGCAGGCGTTGGATCTACATCACCAAACATATCATCAATCTTAGCTGGCTGAGGAGTAGAAGCTGGTGTTGCTGGCTGAGTACTCGCCTCTGGACTAGGTGCACTAGTTGGAGGCGTAGGCACCGCAGGCTCTGGCGCCGTTTGATTATTGTCTTTTTTTAAATCATCAAACATATTTAAAAGTTAATTTATAATTTATTAATCACAAGATCCAACTGTACAAGAATTACTACAACATTGACCATTAATTGTACAACCGCCACCAGGACCTATACAAGGCAAAGTGCAATCCATGTGCCCATCTGGCCCACCATTTGGCATACTAACATCTGAACCACCAGCACCATCACAAATAGTAGAATTAATAACCGTCATGGTTTCTACACGCCAATCAGTAGTACTATCTGTAAATAAACCACCTGTGTCTGCAGCAATTGCCTCACCTATATCCTCAAGAGTAACTCCACCATTTATAAGTACTGGATTTATAAATACAGGATTATCTTCATCTAAATTACAAGCAGCTACAGCATCTATTAAAACATCAGCATCAGGTAATTCTTCAATGTAATTATCATATGTATCCATTCCACTACCGCATGAAGCATGCTCATCACTAACAGGAATAACCACTCTATGATAATCTGGCAACCAAGCATAACTTTCGGCTATTCTTTTAATAGCGTAACCCCAATCCTCTAAAGATCCATTACTACTACAATCCTGATAGTTAATATCATCGCCAGATCTATAATTACCATATCCTCCACTAGTATCTACAAGAACACCTCCGTCTATTTCATTAGTAGCATTATCATAAAAACTCAAATATCGAACTTCTGGAAATTGTAATTCATCAGGATCTTCACTTACATCTACCAAATCAGTACAATTTGTATATAAAGCGTTAAAGACGCTCTCACTCTGACCTGATACAAAACCTCTGATATTGTCTGTTTGGGTGGCTGTTAATTCCGCACTCACACTTCCATCACCTAAGACAAATATGCTTATTCTATAATTTATGTCCGCATTCTCTGGTAAATCTAACTCTTGAACTACACCATAGGTAGAATTACATAAATCAGTTGCTTGCGAACTCATACTACCAGACATATCAAATATATAGACAATATCTACATCTTTATTCACTACATAAGCTGGATCAAATCCATTATCACAATCTTCATAAGCAGTAAATGCTCCACCTTCATCATTACATTCAAATTCTGTACAATCATACCGACTAGTAGCAAACCATGTTTCGCCAGCATCGGTACAATCTGTTTCATTTCCAATAGCGAAATCACTACACTGCCAACTACTACAATTAACACTACACTCACCATCTATTTGTCCATCACCACAATAACCGCCCTGATTTATACAATCACTACAAGCATATTGCCAACTCTCAGTAGCAAATTGAGAAAGACTAGATCCACGAGGCCATGGATAATATGATGTATCTTCTGGATCTCCCCAATCACAACCTTCGTAGTATTGTTGACTCTTTACGCCATCACCACAATAACCACCGGCCATGCCAGGAACTTGACTTATACAGTCTGCTGCACAAGTGTAAGTATCAATTGGATCAGAATCAACCGGCAAAGGTCTAGTAGGGAAATCTTCTCCATCACAAAGTTCACCATAAATTGTTTGAGCTTCACCATCATTACAATAACCACCAGTAGTGCCAACACAATCTACATCACAAGTATACTGATTTGCTATACCACTAGCATCTGGTGCTGGAGGTAATGGATTTTGTGGTATTCCATCCCAAGGAGTACCCGGATCACACTCTTCGCCATAGTCAGAGAAAGCTACTCCATCTTGTATATCTCCATCACCACAATAACCATCTAAAGTAGCTGTACAAGCCTCATGGGAGCTACCATTAGTAGCATTATAAGTACCTACATCTCTACAGAGGTATTGATTATATTCATCAGAGAATAATGGCTGAGGAGTGGTATAAGCAGGTAATCCATTAACATCTAAACCATAATCACACATCTCTTGATCTTCGTATTGTTCTATACCATCGCCACAATATGTATTATCAAACTCACAAGACAAAGTACAGCCATAACTAGGTAATGGCAATGGCCCAGTTAATACTGGTACTGGCCCTTCATAAGAAGCATAATCACATGCTTCAACCGGATTCCAAACACCTCCTACTGCAATACAATGAGCGGTATTAATTACCTCCTCTTCATTAGGATCACAGTCAGAACAATATACACTACACTCTCCATTTACAACTCCATTTCCACAAAGTCCGGGGTAAGGAACTCCTGCTGTACAGGTACGCTCACAAGAATTATTACATTGAATACTACCGCTTAATGTACAGTCCCAACCTGCTAGACCAGTTGGATTAGCACTAGCATCACATTGTTCCATTCCTTCTGACCAAATGCCGTCACCACAAAGAGCTGCTGGATAAATACCTGCACTATCATCACACATTACTTGGCAACCAATACCACAAGACAAATCAGCTGGATTACCATCTACACAAGTATAGCCACTTGGCACTGGTAAGCCCGGTTCACAATTTTCATAATATGGTTGTAATGTAGCATCACCACAATAACCACCACATTGATTGGCTGTTAATACTGGATCAGGTTCATACCAAGTACACTCTATAAGAAGACCTGTATCTGTATCAATAGTCCCTGCTGAATAACAACCAACAGTTTGTTCGTTCCACCAAGCTTGCGCGCCTACCACTGGGTAAGCTGGATGAGACCCTGGAGGAGGAACAGAACAAGCAAAATTCCAAAATTCATTATCACACTCTTCTGTAGGAACCCAATTACCCCCAGCAGCATTACAATTTGCTTGAGCTACTGCTATATTAGGATCATCGCATCCTGCACAATCCATTGAACAATGCTCTGGATCAACTACGCCATTGCCACAATACGGACTGGAATTTGCACCAGGGGCATCTATTGATACGAAATCACAATGTCCTGCATTATTAATATTCAAATCCATAGTGACTGCTGATCCAGCTAAATTCCCGCCAAAAGTAATTCCAGGCGGTGGATTTATACTATCATATTCAAAATTGGCACCTAAATAATAACTTTGTCCAATTCCTTCTATATTATACATATATACTAAAGAATCAGTTGGGCAAATAAAGTCTAAAGCCTCTTCATTCCAGCAAGTATCTGCATTATAATCGGGCAAGGTAGTGCCTTCGCCACAAGCATTAAACAAACCTATTGGATCTGACGGCGCAGACATAGCAATAGTATTAGAGAATGCTCCTTGCCAAGAAGGCCAAGAACTATTAGTTAAACCATTTAAATAAGATCCTGCATTTAATGGCGGATAATAAGGAACACAAGGCAAACCACTTGGACAATCCGCAGGTATTTCACAAGAAATCAGACTATTATTTTCACAAGCTTTATTAGCTTCGCCATAAGCCAATATAGCATTATTTATATTTACTAAATCACTAAGACGCTTAGTATCACGACGTAATTTAAGCATTGGTGAATCACATGTATCTGAAAGCCAAGTTGCTGGTGCTGTACAATCTAATTCATCAGCTCCGCTAAAATCATCACAATACCATGGACAATCAAAATCACTACTACAACTTCTAGCAACTTGACCATTACAGAAATTTTCAGTACCTCCTGTTAAATTAGTATTTAATTTAAAATTACTTAACATTTGACTATACATATTAAGTGTAGTAGGTCTAGCACCTATATTGTGAGCAATAATATATATATTAGTATACATATGTGTTTCTGCATTAGCAGCTGCTATATAAATTGTACTACCAACCTGCAGAGCTTCGTAGCCATCTACCTGTACTAAACTTCCTACTTGGTCTGAATTTGGTGCATATTCATTATACCAATCCCTTACAGATAAATGATCATCATTTCTCATTACTCTAAAAGCAATAATATCAACTACCGCATCATCTGCAGATGTATTAGCTATTAACAGTGGGTGATCAGATATTGGCGGCCAGAAAGTAGGACTACAAGCGCTGTTTTCTGCTACTATCCTATATCTGTAAGTATGGTCTAAAGCAACTGTATTGTCAGTATATACATAAAGACCATGTTCATTAGGATGGGCACGAGCAGGCACATCAGCTAACGGTTGCCAACCAGCTGGATCACCAACTTGTAATCTCCTTATTTGAAAACTTGTTGGATCACCACAGCCTGTTGTACAATCTGGTTGGTTCCAACTAAATTCTAAAGTATTTACTCCATCGTAAGTATAATTTAAGCTATTTGGACGATTGGCTAAACAAAGTGGCATCGGCTGCCCTTTAGCCTCTTCTGTTCTAAATAAAAATGTAATTTTATCAACTAAAGAATCTTTATCTTCTTCCTTTATTTCATTATAATAAGCCAAACTACCTAAATAAGGGTGCTGTTCCCCGCTATCAGCATTAGAATAATGGATAGTGGTTATAAATTCTTCTAAAACATTTGGATCTGGGGATGGCGTAGTATGTGGAACATCAATATATGGAAGCTCTGCCGGAGACGAAGCGTCATAATTTTGACAATAGTAAGTAGAAAAATTCCAACCCTCACCGTCATTCCATAGATTACCTAAACTTGGCCATGGTACTTCACAAGTATTTACTTGTAAAGATGCGGAAGTAGTTAAAACGTTAGTTGCGTCAGAAACCAAGGAAGCTTCTACGCTCAAATTAGTACTACCATTACTATTAGCTGTGCCATATATATTAGCATTAATTAAATTCTCTGGATGAACCACAGCATCATCAGATGACGCCCAAGCATAAGTCATTGGCGAAGTAGCTAATAAATTACCACGTATATCATAAACAAGGGCTCTGTATTGATGTTGGTTACCAGCTGTGCCTGCAGCATCTCCTTCGCAGCCTGCAGAATCTATACAAGTGAAAAGCTCTGCGCCTTCATCATAATCAATTTCTACACTATGAATAGTACAAGCTTCAGTACCGGTATTAAACTGAATACTTAGAGAATTACCACCCCCCGGAGGCTGCCCAAACCATAAAGGTGGTATGATTGTATCTGTAGTAACAATAGTTCCATCTTCACTAGTTATTAAATCTCTATCATCAATTAAAAATCTATGAGTTTTATCGTGATTCAAAAGTTCATCTGGTTGAAAATACACTCGAGTAATACCACCTCCCTCAACAAATTGAAGATCGCCACTTATCTCACACCATGAACCCATAGGCAAGCAATCTTCAAATAATTTTACTTGAGTTCTAAAACTATCTCGGTGTAGTCTACCACCAGATGTATCAAACTCAAGCATTGGCACTGTATTATAACAATAGGTATCTCCAGCTACAAACTCTGGTGGATAATGATTTATCAAAATAGACTCATCAGCTACTGAAGCTCCAATTGAAACTTCTAAATCTCCATAGTCTGTAAAAGTAACTCCTTGATCTACTACATCTACTTCTATTTCAGTAGCTTGTCCATCTAACACTGTGGCGTATGTAGTAAATATAGGATCTTCAAAAGTAGCATTGTTAAAAGTTCCTAAATCTAATACATCATCATTCCAAATATAACTACAAGTGTCACAATAAATTGGCATATCGCCACAACCTGGCATAGAAGTAATTTGTGTCACTACATTATAATCAGTTCCTTGACTAGCTCCGACTGACACAAAATTAGGATCCACAGCAACCGCATCAATACGACATTCATTAGTACCGACAGTAAATTGATAAACAGTATCTACACCTAAAGTGTCTAAAGCTACACTTGTTATACCAGCTCTAAAAGTAATTTCATATGTTTCACCTAAAGTCAGACCTGGATCATTAAGGATCAAAGTTCTCAGGCCACCAGTCAATGTATGTCCAGCAGTAATAATAGCTCCATCTGACATCCTGCGAATTTGATATTGACCTCCTAATAAAGTTTCCTCTATTTGTTCATCAAACCTAGCTCCTATTTCTGCATTAGTACAAGCATTATCTGCCAAACAATCTGGCCAATATTCTAAAAGATTTAAATCACCAGTTGGTGGAATAACTATTGTAATGCCAGTATCAATAATGAATAGACCACTATCATCTGGTACAGCTACTCCATCATCATTAGTTAAAGTAGCTATGACATCTGTTTGATCGAAGTCAGTAGTCATATCATCTGTTACTTCTATGGTTTGTATATTTGCAGCACTAGTAATACTAGCAATAGTATTGTCTGCTAAGGTCCAAGCATAGGAACAGAACTCACAATAGACTGGCATATCACCACAACTTGGAGAATGATAAGTGGCGTCAACATTGTAATTCCAAAATCCTCCGGCAGTAGTTAAACGATAAGAGCCTGGACTGACATCGGCTCCGTCAGCATAACATTCATCATGGTTTGTACCAAAGTTCCAGGTATATGGATTCTGCAAAGCATGAAGATCAGCACTATTAAATGTATTTGGAATAGTTACTGTAAATGTTTCTGCAAAAGGTAAAACGCCAGTATCAAGAATTAATCTTCTTGGATTGGCTAAAGATACAGTAAGGCCTGTTAGATGTTCTCCTCCTCCACTATCTCTAATGTGAAAATCTGCAAAAACCGCATCTACATTAGCCTGAACTTGATTTTCATCGAAATAAATACTAACTATTGGAGTATTACAAGACTCAGAACAGTTTGGTTCATAATCATCTACTGTCATGTAATCTGTACTACCTGGAGGTGTTGTACCACTAACATCAACTGTCAAAGGTGTAGTACCTGAACCAGTGCCATAAGTAAGAGCCGTACCATCAATAGTTAAATTTATATCTATAGGTAATATAGTATTAACCAGTGGTGTAGCATAGACTGTTTGTGCGCCAAGACCACCTGAATCTATAGTAGCATAAGTAACATCACTACTACTCCAATTCCAAATACAACCTTCACATTGAATAGCTTGCTCACCACAAATTCCTCCATCAGCTACAGCATAGCCTTTATAACGAATATCATTAAAAGAATGTGTAGTATAATTATCTGGTAAAATATTTGCTCCAGTAATCTGACAATTAACATCGCCCACACCGAATGTCCAATCATAGTCACCTACCAAAGAATAACCATCCGTATTTACAAGAGAATTATCAAGATTTTCATTAATAATTACTTTATAATCTTCATTTGGTAACAAAGGATCGCCCACATGATCAATTATAATATCTACTCTATAGGCGTCACCTGGTATTGGATAAGGGACACTTAAATTATCTGTATAACTATGGCCTGTATCCCAAGCACTACAAGTAGCGTCAAGACATCTATAAATAGCAAAGTCATCTATATTAAGAGGTGTTTGTAAATTAGTATTAAAATCTACATAAACTGCCACATTGATACATGAATCATCACAAGTTGGATTATGCCCCTCTACTCTAAGTACGGGAGCTAGTATTACTGGCTCAGTTTGACCAGTTATTGCGAAATCATTATTAGTAGCTTCTAAAGTGACATGATTTGGCGCAGCAGTATTTTCAGTAGTTGCAGGACCACCTTCTAATCTAGTATATCCTCTATTAACATCCATATTTGCAACTGGACCTATGATACTAGCAAAATCTCCTGGCGGAACATAGGGAGGAATTTCAACTGGCTGAGTCAAATTCCATTGCCAATCATAGCTACCACCACAAACATTACAATTATCTGCTAAAGGAGAGGCATTAAAATTCTTTTCTCTGCCTGGATACATATTGGCTGATGTAGGCTGTGGAGTAACTGCAACAGTGGTAACTTCACAAAGCAAACCACTATCTCTAGTTTTAAAAGTCCATTCATCAGCTGCTGTAGGAGTCCACTCATCCGCACCAATTTCTGCACCAAAAGTGCCTAATAATACTTCATACCAAGTGTCTGGCAATAAATCTCCATCTGGAGTATCTGGATTTAAATCAGCATCTGGATTAAATACAAACCCTTCTCTATCACTATTATGATTTATAATACTGATTATACCCGGCAAAGGACCACCTATATAAGCTGTACAAAATTCATCATCACATTGACGTAATATTATATTAGTATCATTAAAATCAGCATCCTCTACATCACGTGTAAATAAAGCTGAAATATTTGAATCCACAAAAGCATCTAGAGACGCTGGCCATTCTGGAAAACCTGTTTCTGGATTAGTCCACTCATGCTGATCTGGCCATGGGCTTGGAGATTGTAAGCCAGTAGCACAACTATAGTTATAAATTAATTCAAAAGGAGCAGCTTCCGTACTAACATCCCAAGAATATGAACATGAATTTAAAGTAATCCCACAACTAGCTGCGGCAGTACAATAATCTCCAAATTCTCCTTCACAACATACATTGCCAGCACCACACTGAACATCTCCAGTACAGGCGCCCACATTAAATGGCAAACCATTACTATCATTACCATCTGCATCTGTAACTACCACTGGACCAGTACTAGCTCCAATCGGTATTCCAACATCAAGTACTTGATTAGCATTCCAAGCTGAATAACTTGCATTAACACCATTATAAAAATTTACAGTACCAGGTACAGAGCCTAGATTTTCACCAAAAATTCTAACGTTATTATTAATTGGACCATTATCTGGATTAATAGCACAAATCTGTGGCCCTACCAAAGCATTTGTAACAGTGAAATTATCAAAATTATTACTATTAGCTAGATCACCATTTCTTTCTACTCTAATATAGTATGAATCCCCTATTGTCAGAGTATCAGGCACTCTCACAATGATGTGATCATCAAACCAATAATCTCCACACATAGCTGGAAAATCAAATAAACCTAATTCTTCATCAGCAAGTACGGCAGGATCTGGATCAAAGAATAATCTACCTTCATTATCTCCAAAATTTGATCCCATAATAGTAACGTAAGAATCCATTGGACCATTATCTGGAGACAATTCTATAATAACTGGATTTCCTCCTGTGACAGACAAAGCTGAAAAAGGAAATGGATTACTAATTATTGGAGTGGCGTCATTTGTACGCATGGTAACACCAATATCACCAACAATATTTGGTACCTGAGCATCAGCATCATTTGGTGGAACTACATTAGTGATATGACTATATACTGTATCAAAATAGGCTGTATCAGTAATTGAAAAATTTACACCTTCTATATTAATAACATCCCCATGGGAACCATCGGGTACATCCAGAGCACAAATACCCGGACGACTAACTGCATTTTTAGTAAAACCTAAGAATGGATCACTGGTTTCTCCCCCATAGATTGAAGCCTGAATGACTTCTATACTTAATAATTCATCGGCCGCCCCCATAGGTACAGCCATAATAATATAATCATCTGTCCATGTGTCTACACAGGCTCCATTAATACTAGATGGTAAAGTTCCTGGAATGTCTCCGGCAGTATCTCTAAAAATAACACTACCTCTTTCATTGACGTTAGGATTGCCTAAATCAGCGTCATCGCCAAAGTCATAACCAAAAATAGTGACTAAAGTTTCGCCTTGTCCATCTTCTGGAGATATAGATTGAATCACTGGAATATCCGCACTAGGGACAACTACTGAGCTTTCACAAACGCTATATGGCCTACAAGAATCACTATCACAACAACCAGAATCACAATCTGCATCAGCTGCACAGGTAATATCAAAATAATCCCAATCTGCATCACCACCTACATCCACTATTATGTTACTAGCTAAAGCATTAGTTGGCACTGACATATTAATTTGTAAATCAGTCCAAGAACTAACAATTAATTCAGCTGGATTAGTTAGGACAGCTTCTGCTCCAGCTACCCAGCCGTCCATAGCTAAACTATCCTCTGTATTTGTAAAACCTTTACCTAAAATTTGTATATTTCTTGGTAAATCGCCAGTTGGACCGGCAGTAGCCTCATCTGGCACTAAACAATCTACAGTAACACCAGCTGTACCTGCTGTAACTGTAAAACTAAAGTGAGGTGCTTCAACACTTTCTACACCAGCTGGCAACACATCATTATATAAAATTACTTCATAGAATCCTTCTGCTAAAGTATCTGGGATTTTAACTTTTACCTTTCTATCTTCCCACATTGGTGAACCATCACATTCTACTATTTCAGCAACTACGCCATTTATCTCCACTCTACCAACTCCTGGTGAGTCATCGCCATCTGTATCAAATTGCCAACCACGAATAGTTAAGTTACTACCTACCGGTCCGCTATTTCTATTTAAAGAACAAACTATAGGTTCATCAGGATTTCCTGGTGCAGAACAAGTAGTAGGTATTGTAGGACAAGTTCCGCAAGTATTACCATTACAACAATCACCTGGTGGGCAATGTATATCTAGCGTACACTCAGGCCCTGAACCACCTGGGTCTGTAACATCGTATAATTTACTCAGTATAAATCTAGAAATAGCATAGGCAGATAATATAATGACTAATCCAATAACTGCACTAGCAATAAGCAATTTAGCCTTCTCTACCTTCTCAGCATTACCTTTAGAGGTCATCCATAAATAACCAGCGTATAACAGTAAAAGAGTCGCTAATATTCCCAAAAAGCCGAGAAATATATTAATAATTCCTCCAATAGTGTCTCGTATAGATCGCGTACCTAGGACAACTCCTGCATCCGCCAAATCATTAACACCAAACTCTTCTTGGGCAAAAGCCTTATTAGCAAAGGTTATTGCCAAAATAAGGTTGCTTATTAATAGTGAAAATACTTTTTTCATTTTTATATCTTATTTATTGAAAATAAATTTTATAATTAGATTTACTATGACTCCTCTCCTACACAGTCTGTTCCTGGACAATTAAGTCCTTCGGCAGGATCATTATTAGTACAAACACAAGAAGCATCTCCTGCAGCACAAGCACAAGGAAACCAACAATTTTGTCTGGAATCTTTAATGCCAGATCTTATTGTAGGAGTATAATAACTAGAAGGATCAAGCTTATCATGCCTAATACTAATAGTATCTCCACCTAACAAACGCATCCAATAATTAACTGGCACAACTCCATCTAAATCGATATTACTAGAATTGACTGAACTACTTAATAATTCTTTATCGAAAGTAACTTCTATTGGATCTGTTAGTGAAATATCATTTGGATCTTGCATACTAGAAATAGTTGGTGGAGTAAGATCAATTTCATCGGTAGTAGCAAAAGTCCAAGTGTAATCTCCTCCTGCAGTGTCATCATCATCGCCGTCTAATATATTGTCAGCCATATCAGCTATCATATCTCCAGCTACAATTGTGCCCGTTCCATCTACTATAGCAACAAAATCATCGGGACTAGTAATATTACTAGCTGGCAAACAAAATACATCTCCACCACAAGAATTCACACCACATAAATTATCGGTAATTAATTCTACAGTCCTATATTGATTAGATATTTTATATTCTCCCTGGACTATATATGGCCCAGGAACGATTGGCAGAACACTGGTATCATCATCGTTATTTGTAACTCTAATATTTAAAAACCCAGTACTTGTATCACCCGTAGCTAAAGCTGGATTTATTGATTCTGAAAAATTAATTTTCACGACACTATTTCTAGGATTATCTGTAGAACCTGTTACAGGTCTAACTGATACTACCTTAGGTGGTGTAAAATCAAAATCTGTACCTGTAGTAAAAACCCAATGGTAAGAATTAGAATGTGGAAAAGCCACTGAACCATTTTGAGTTTCCAAATCTCCTAGCTCCATACGATAACGAACATCAGATGTACCACTGCCTAAATCAGGTGGATTTAATTGAAAAGTTCTAAAACCAGTATTAGGATCTGTACTATAGCTAACTAATAAATTAGCACCTGTAATAGGTAAAGCATTGCCCTGCTCCCATAGATCTACCATGCCAGTACGAGCCGTACAATCAACCCCTCCACAAGCTCCTGAATTAGTAACAATCATATCCACATCCATTGGCTCCTTGAAAGTCAAATAAATATTAGTATTTCTAGGTATATCAGTAGCATAACGAATCGGATAATGACTATCTAAAGCACCTGCCCCCAAGCCTACTCCCGCACTAAAACCACCGCCTGAGCTGCCACCGCCAGTTCCAAAAGCACCATCATAACCTTCACGTAATATAAATCTAGCTATAGCGTATGATGAAAGCACAATCGCCAAACCAATAACGCCGTTTATTAAGATTTTCTTGGCTTTATCTATTTTTTCAGCATTACCTTGAGAGGTCATCCAAATAAATCCACCATATAGCATGGTTAGCGTAGCCAGAATCCCCAAAAAGCCGAGAAATATATTAACTATACCGCCGATTATATCTTTAAGATCTCTAGTGCCGAGATTGACTCCCGCTTCAGCCAAATCATTAGTACCAAAGACATCTGCTGCTTGAGCTAAAACCATCTCAGGCAACAAAAAAACAACTGTCAAAAATATAATAAACATAACAGTTATCTTCTTATTAATTAGCATGGGATTTTTATTTAATTATTATAAATTCATTTTTTGTTTAACTTTCTCCTGGACCATCTTACCATCTGCTTGACCCTTACTTCGGGCCATTACTTCTTTCATTATCAAACCAAAATTATCATACCCTTCGGATATGACATCGTCTACTATTTTATCTAGCTCTTCTTCACCAAGCATCGCTGGCATATATTCTTCTAATATTTTGGCTTCTGCTTCTTCTATAGCCAATAAATCGTCTCGGCCAGCTGTCCTAAAAGATTCCATAGAATCCTTTCTTTTTTTAAGCTCCTGCTTGACAATAGACAAAGCGTCTTCATCTTCTAAAACGTCTATTTTTTTGTCTATTGCCAAATTTTTTAGAGCACTCTTAAGCATCCTCAAAGTGGATACTTCTACCTCTTGCTTGGCTTTTAAAGCCACTATTAATTTTTTTTCTATATCTTGTTGTAAAGACATTTACAAATATTTTGAAAATAAAAATTATCGCCTTTTTCCACGTCTTAACTCAAAATCATCTAATTTACCAATCTTTTTCAGATAATCAAAACGCGCTGTAATATTTTTACGACGTAAAGCTCCATCTCTAGCTTCTTTTTTACTCTTTGTCTTGCTAAAAAATCTAATTTTTTTAGCCTGTAAAATCTTACCGCTTTGAATTGTTTTTCTAGTAAATCTACGAATTAAGCTTTCAAACGATTCTCCATCTTTACGCTTAACCTCTAACATGTGAACACCTCCATTTCTTGTTTATTAAAACTTGTTATTAGTGTCAAAAGAATAACGGCCCAAAGCAATTATTCTTACTATTATAATGACAGATTCTTATACAAAAGTCAATAAAAAAATAAGCCCCATCTGGGGATTATTTTTTGAGTTTTAAATTTTTAGTAATATTCTTATCTAGACGTTTCCGTATCTCCGATTTTATCTTTTTATAATCTACAATCTCTTGAACTCCACTCTCCATATCCCTTATTAGTATCGTCTCATCAGCTATTTCTTTTTGCCCCATAATCAGAGTAAAAACTGCTCCTTTTTTATTAGCCATTTCCAACTGATCTCGAAGTCCTTTTTTAGACATGTTTTCTGTGACAGAAAATCCTGCCAACCTTAATTCTTCAAAAAGATGCATAGCTTTTTTTCTAGCTTCTATTCCTAATTGAGCAATATAAATATCAAATTTCTTACCTTTGTCTAATTCAACCTTAGCTTCTTGCATCTTCATTATTACTCTTTCCACTCCAATGGCGAATCCAATAGCTGGCGTTTCTCTACCGCCTAGCATATCTACTAAATTATCATAACGACCACCGCCACCTAAAGCGTTAAGCTTGCCATCCTTACTTGAACATTCAAAAATTTCCCAAGCCGTACGAGTATAATAGTCTAAGCCTCTAACTATTTTTGGATTAAGACTATATTTAATATCTAACTCATCTAAATATTCTAAAACCGCCATAAAATGCTCTTTACTGTCTTCTGATAGATGGTCTACCATCTGTGGAGTCTCTTCAGATAATTCTTGGCATTTTTTATTCTTACAATCTAATAAGCGTAAAGTATTTTTATTTAATCGCAAACTACAATCTTTACAAAGAGACTTTTTCTTATCTTGATAATATTTTTTAAGCACTTTAATATATTCTGTTCTAGAAATACTATCACCTACGCTATTTACTTGTATTTCAATATCTAAACCCAAATCTTTAAGGATAAAATAAGATATAGCTATCATTTGAGCATCAATCACTGGATCGTCGTCTCCAATGGCTTCAAAGCCAAATTGCCAAAACTGACGATAACGACCAGCCTGAGGATTGTCATGACGAAATTGCGGACCAATATAGAAAAGTTTAACCGGCTGCGGCAAATTAAGCATGCCATGCTCTATATATGACCTAACTACAGAGGCTGTATTTTCGGGACGAAGTGATAGTTTATCACCACCCTGACTAACAAAAGAATACATTTCTTTACTGACTACATCAGTGTCTTCACCTACTGTTCGTTTAAACAAGTTAGTAAATTCTACTATCGGAGTATCAATACGAGAAAAACCATAATTTCTAGCGAAATTTTCTACTTTCTCTCTAATAATATTCCAATACAATTGCTCATCAGGCAATATGTCTTTCATGCCTTTAACTAGTTGTACTTTTACTTTTTTCTTTTTAGCTACCATATATCTAAATTATTTACTGACTAATATTTTCATAAATGGGCACATTAAAAGTATTGACTCTATTTATAGGCCAACCCCTAACCCATACCCTACCTATAACATATTCCTGATGCACAGGACCAATTTGACGAGAATCTAAACTATTAGATCTATTATCTCCCATCATAAAATATTCATTCTCATTTAAAATAATAGCCTCATGTTTATCAGAGGAAAAATTCTCTACATAAGATTCTTCTAAAATCTCTCCATTAATATAAACCCTGCCATCATCTACAGAAACCTCTTCTCCTGGCAATCCTATTATCCTTTTTATAAAATAGGATCTAGTATCTTTTGGGTTTTTAAAAATTATTACCTCACCTCTTTGTTTTTCATTAAATCTATATGATATCTCATCTATAATTAAATATTCATTTTGATAAAAATTTGGTTCCATTGATGCTCCTTCCACATAAAAAGGTTGCACTAAAAATAATCTAATTGGCAAAATAATAGCTAAAGAAATTAAAACTACTTTTACTATTTCAAAAACTAATATACCAAATTTCTTCATCCAAGATAAAATTAAAGAATCTTCATCATCTTCTGAGAAATTACTCATGTCCATATCAGCATTTTCAGGCACTGAATTATCTTGTTCTAGGTTTTTATTTTCTTCCATAAAAGATATAAAATTATATAATTGATACGATTATTATACATAATACAAAAATTAAAATCAACCACATAAAAGCCTATAAATTATGGGCTAAAATGGACTTTAGAGAGTTGACTGATGCTTATTTTATTAGTATAATTGATATACTTCAGGAATGTAATAAAATGGATTTTAAGAAAAGAAAAATAAACCTTCTAGAAGAAGATTTACATAATAATTTTGATAACCAGCCACAGCCAAGCAAGCCAAAGCTAAATTTCAAAAGAAAACACAAAGCAGACTCAAATGAGCCGACCAGAGAGCATTCTGGTAAACGTCGAGGAAAGAAAAAGCTTCCCTTGTTTTTTATAATATTAATCATCGCCTTTTTAGGCATGGCCAACTTACTAGCCGCTGACAATGACGGTTTTTTATCTGGTGTAAAAAATTCTTATTTAGTCAGACAGATTACTCATATTATATCTAGTAAAGAACAATATCTTGCTGGCGAACAAGAAGATAGAATTAATTTTGTATTACTGGGTATGGGTGGCGCTGGACATAATGGACCATATTTAACAGATACAATCATGATAGCTAGCTTCAAACCATCAAGTAAGGAGGCTACTATATTCTCTTTACCTCGAGATATGATTGTGCCAATTGATAGTAATAATTATAGAAAAATAAATTCTGTATATACCATTGGCCAAAATAATGGTGTTGGCGGTGGTGAATTAATGAAAAAAATACTAACTAACACTTTTAACATACCTGTCCATTATTTTGCTGCTGTGGATTTTAATGGTTTTATAGAAATGATAGATGCCATAGATGGTGTAGAAATAAATGTAGATACAGGATTTGTAGACAATCAATTTCCAACTTATGATGAAAAATGGCAGAGCGTTTCTTTTGACGCTGGTAAACAAACCATGGACGGCTTAACAGCACTTCGCTATTCTCGCTCTCGTCATGGTAATAATGGTGAAGGATCTGATTTTGCCCGCATTAAAAGACAACAAAAAGTAATATTGGCTGCTAAAGAAAAACTTACTTCTTTCAATACTCTAATAAACCCTTCTAAAATTACTAGCCTATTTTCATTATTTACCAAATATACTTCTACTGACCTTGAACCATGGGAGGCAGTTAAACTAGTACACATGGGCAAAGAATTAAATACCCAAAATATAGTCACCCAATCAATTGATGATCGACCTGGCGGATATCTCAAAGCTGGTATCGCTGAAGATGGCGCTTATATATTACAACCTGTCACTGGTAACTATAGTCAAATAAATTTATTAATAAAAAATACATTTGATCTTCAACAGGCTAGCCAAGAAAAAGCTAAAATAGTAATCCAAAATGGCACTATAGTACCTGGCCTAGCTCTGGAGGCGGTTAATTATTTAGATCAAATAGGGTATAATATAATAAGGTATGGTAATGCTACTACTCAGGATAAGATTAGTACCATAATATATGACTATACTAATAATAATCCCAAAACTAAAGAATCACTAGAAAATGTTTTTTCAATAAAATCAAAAGACAATATTCCATTAGATTATGATAGTTCTGTTGTAGCCTCAAACTGGGGAATAAGAGATGATAATGGAGAACTAGCCCAAATAGATTTTTTAATTATTTTGGGCCAAGACCAAATAATAGATGAAGGAATAGAAATAATAACTACTATTGATCCTTCCTTACTACTAAGTAGTTCCACAACAACTAGTACAGAGGAAGAAATAGAATAATAATATGGCAAGTTTATACAAAATAGCTATAGTCGGAAGAGTAAATGTAGGTAAATCTACATTATTTAATCGTTTGATCTCAGATCAGAAGGCTATCACTTCTCACGTAGCTGGCACAACTAGAGATAGAAATTATGCTGTCTGCTCATGGAAAGACATGGACTTTTCGTTAATTGATACTGGTGGCTTAGAAAGACAATCTGACGATGATATAGATGAACAAATTATAAAACAAGCTCAAATAGCTATTAAAGAGGCTGATCTTTTACTTTTCGTAGTAGATACTAAAACTGGTATTATGCCAGCTGACCTTGAATTAGCTAAAGAGTTTAGAAAAAATAAAAAACCTATTATTCTGGTAGCCAATAAGACTGATAATAATAAACTTCGCCAACACACAGCTGACTTTTATAAACTTAATTTTGATAAACCATGGCCTATTTCAGCTATCAATGGTGTTGGAACTGGTGATTTATTAGATGAAGTGGTGGTTCGACTTAAGAAATTAAAAAAGAAAAAAAGACTTAAAGAAGCTCCAGTTGATGAAAAAATTGTCAGGGTAGCTATAGTAGGCAAGCCAAATGTAGGCAAGTCCTCTATTATCAATGCTATCTTGGGCGAACAAAGAGTCATAGTATCTGCCACAGCCCACACTACTAGAGATTCTCAAGATATAGAATTTATTTTTGAAGGTCAAAAAATACTTTTTGTAGATACGGCTGGTATGAGACGTCGCAGTAAAAAATCAGCCGATGCTTTTGAAAAACAGTCCGTTGATCAAAGCGTAGAAAGTATAAAAAAAGCTGATATAGCTATTCTAGTAACAGATGTAAATAAAAAACTCAGTTGGCAAGATAAACATTTATTAGATGAAGCCGATGAAGCTGGCGTAGGTCTTATTATTTTAGCTAATAAGTGGGATATGATTCCTGATAAAACTACTGACACCGTCAAAGAATTTGAGATGTATTATAAAAGATTCTTTCCATTTATCAAATGGGCTCCATTAATATTCTCTTCCGCTACTAAAAAAATACGTATCAAAAAAATATTAGATAGCGTTGTGTCTATTTATGCCGAAAAAAATAAAGTTATTAGTGAAAATGCTCTAGATAAACTATTAAAATCTATAGTTAAAAAACATAAACCATCTAGAGGTAAAGGCACCAAACACCCTTATATCTATAGCCTCAAACAACTTCGCACTAATCCTCCAATTTTTACCATTAAAATTGACTTTAAGGCTGATTTACATGATTCCTATCTTCGATTTATAGAAAATAATTTACGTTATAAGTTTGGTTTTGAAGGCACTCCTATTCATATCCGAGTACTCAAAAGCCAAAATACTAAAGATAGATAAAACAAAAACAAATATGAAATTAATAATAGGTCTTGGGAATCCAGATAAAGAGTACGAGGCAACACGACATAATTTTGGTTGGTTAGCTTTAGATTCTTTGGCTGCTAAAAAAGAAATTAGCTGGACCAAACATAAACAAAGTAATAGCCTGATTGCTAGTTGGCAAGGAAAAAAAGAAAAAATTATTTTTGCCAAACCTTTGACTTATATGAACAACTCTGGCAAAGCAGTTAAAGCTCTAAAACAATATTATAAAACTCCTGTTAATAGAATCATTGTGATCTATGATGATATAGATTTACCTTATGGAAAAATAAGAATATCCAAAAATCGTAGCGCTGGTGGGCACAAGGGAATAGATTCAATGATAGCTCATCTTAAATCAAAAGACTTTAAAAGAATACGTTTAGGTATTGGCCCACAAAAAGGTAAAGCTGAAGATTATGTCTTGAAAAAATTCTCCAGTACCGAAAAGAAGAAACTAAATGAAATATTAGATACTAGTCATCTGATACTAGAAGATATATTATCTAAAAGCTTTGATCAAGCAGCTAATAAATATAATTAAAAATCAAAAAAACCCCCGTCCAATTGACGGGGGTTATATTTTTATTTAAATATTTCTAAGCCAATTAAGTATAGTACGCACCCCAAAACCTGCGCCACCAACTGGTGTATATGAATTTATAGATTTTTCTATATAAGCTGGGCCAGCGATATCAATATGAGCCCACTCTACCCCTTCTTCAATAAAATAATCAAGGAACCAGGCAGCCATAATAGAACCACCACCCTTAGTATTAGAAATATTTCTAATATCAGCTACCTTAGACTTATTCATCTCTTTGTATTCCGGAGCTAAAGGTAATTGCCACATAGTTTCTCCTGAACTTTCAGCTTGTTTTAATATATCTTTAGCTAGTTTATTATTATTAGCAAAAAACCCAGCATATTGTGAACCTAGAGCTACAACTACAGAGCCTGTTAAAGTGGCCAAGTCAACTATTTTATTAATACCTTGCTTTTGAGCATAGGCTAATGAATCTGCCAACGTTACCCTGCCCTCAGCGTCAGTATGAGCTATTTCAATACTTTTGCCCTGCATATTTTTGACTATATCGCCTGGTTTTACAGCATTGCCGGATGGCATATTTTCACAGGCAGCTATAATACCATGCACTTCTACCTTTGGATTACTGACTGCTAGAGCCTCAAAAACACCTAGGACAGTAGCTGCACCGGCCATATCAACTTTCATATCATACATACCTTCCCAAGGCTTAATATTAAGACCACCACTATCAAAAGTAATTCCTTTGCCGACTATGGCAATTTTATCTTTGGCCTTCCCTATAGGTTTGTAGATCAAATGAATAAACTTTGGAGCTTCATGCGAACCTTTGGCAATAGATAGAAAGGCATCCATTTTTAACTTAGCAATCTTGTCCTCTTCTAATATTTTAACTGTTATATTTTTATTAGTTTTGGCAATTTCTCTGGCAGTATCAGCTAAAAATTGCGGAGTCATGGTGCCAGCTGGCTCATTTACTAAATCACGAGCTAAAATTGTACCTTCAGCCAAAGATTTACCAAGTTCCCAAGCTTTAGTAAATTTTACTTTTTGACTAGCAAGTAAATAAACATAAAGCTCTTTGATATCTACTTTAATAGCTTCTTTGTCTGTTTTTTTGTATTTATCAAAATTATAATTAGCCAAATATATTCCCTCAGCCAGTGATTGTGCTAAAAGACTAATATCACTACTTCCTTTAAGCCAATGTTTAGAAATTAAGCCAATCTTATTAGCTTTATATTTTTTAAGATAAGCTATAATATGCCCTGCTGTTTTTCTAAAATCTTCAGTAGTTAATTTCTTGGCTTGCCCAGTACCAATAAAAACTAATACTTGTTTATCATCATGAATCACAAATACTTGGCCTTTATTGCCTTTGAAATTTTCTTTCTTAACGCGAGCCAAAACATCCTTTTCGTCTTCATAATCAAAAGACTTTATTAAATTAGTAATAGCTTTATCATCTTTTAGAGTAGGCACAAAAAGTACCTCTTCTTCTTGATTTTCTTCTTTTCTAAATATTAATTCCATATACTTTATAAATAATGATTTAATACAGCTAATTTAACATACGCCTTAAAATATGGCAAATATAAGCGTTGACAAAAGCACCTATAAAACATAAAATATATACGGACACTATCAAAGGGGTTGATATGAAGTCCGTAACAATACCCAAACCTATTGCCGATAAGGTAACCTGTGGCCATTGTATCTCGGCCTTTGCTAATCCTGACACTGCTACACACCTTGAACGCACTCGTCAGTCGCACTACTCAGTGCATGAAGGATTGCAATATCCGCAGACAACTAATGAACCTCGCAGGTACCCCATCAGCTCGTCATCGGGTCACTACCTCATGACTGAAGGCCTGTCTCCACAAGGAGACAGGCCGCCAATTTTTTACAAAACAAAAAACCGCCCGTAAGGGCGGTTTTTAAAATAAATTTTAGTTTATACTTACTTTAATACTGGGTCCCATTGATGAAGAAAGAAAAAGTGACTTAATATAAGTACTCTTCAAACTAGATGGCTTAGCTTTTTTCAAAGAATCTACAAAAGTCTCAAAATTTTCAATTAACTTAGCTTCATCAAATGATACTTTACCAATAGTCAAATGAACATTAGCAGTACTATCATTTTTATAAGATACTTTACCTTTTTTAAGTTCGCCAATCATTTTAACTAAATCTGGACCGATAGTACCAGTCTTTGGATTAGGCATTAAACCTTTTTGTCCAAGCACTTTAGCAATCACTGCTAATTTTGGCATCATTTCTGGTACAGTCACCGCAATATCAAAATCTGTTTTGCTAGTTTTTTTAATTTCAGCAATTAACTCTTCACTACCAACTAAATCACCACCAGCATCTTTAGCTTCTTTCATTCTATCTTCTGGTACAAAAGCAGCTATTTTAACAGTCTTACCAGTGCCATGTGGAAGTACCACGGAAGCTCTGATAATTTGATCACCTTTCTTTGGATCAATTCCTAATCTAGCATGCACCTCTATAGAAGCATCAAATTTTACTACACTAGTTTCTTTAACTAATTTAATAGCTTCAGCAATTGGATAAATCTTATCACTTTCGATTTTAGATCTAGCTTCTTTTAATCTTTTACTTACTTTTGACATAATTATTTGTTATTACGAGGTTCAAACGCTCAGCCGACTAGCTAAGCTCCCTCAAAATATTTATTTTTCCGTTTTAACTCCCATTTGACGAGCAGTACCAGCAATTATCTTTTTTGCTTGTTCTACATCATCAGTATTCAAGTCTGGCATTTTAGCTTCAGCAATTTCAGTAAGTTGTGCATCGCTTAATTTAGCAACTTTTTCTTGCAGTGGACTACCAGAACCTTTTTTTAGATTTAGCTTTTTCTTAATCATGTCAGATGCCGGAGCAGTCTTGGTCACAAAATCAAAAGAGCGATCTTCATAGATTGTTAATTCTACAGGTACTACTTCACCCATACGTTCTTTTGTAGCTGCATTAAATTGAGTACAAAAAGCTTGAATATCTAAACCATGGGGTCCTAAAGCTGTACCAACTGGAGGGGCCGGAGTAGCTTTACCAGCTTGGATTTGCAGCTTAACAATTTGTTTTACTTGTTTTGCCATATTATTTATTATTACGAGGTTCAAACGCTCAGCCGACTAGCTAAGCTCCCTCAAAATTATTTATGTTTTCTTAATTTGTAAAAAATCTAATTCAACTGGAGTTTCACGACCAAACATAGAGACAAGCACCTTGGCCTTTCCTCTGGCTTCATCAACTTCTGAAATCTTACCTTCATATTCTTTAAATGGACCATCGGTAATCTTAACCATTTCACCAACTTCAATATCAACTTTAAATTCTGGCTCTTCAGCTCCCATTCTTTGCATTAATTGTTTTATTTCTGCTTCAGATACAGGAGTAGGTGTAGTACCAGAACCCACAAAACCAGTTACGTTTGGAGTATTCCTAACTACATACCAAGAAGCATCAGTTACTACCATGGATACTAAAACATAGCCTGGAAAAATCTTTTCTTTAACAGTCTTTCTTTTTCCATTTTTAATTTTAATCTTAGTCTCGGTTGGAATAATAACATCAAAAATCTTATCTTCCATATCCATAGATTCAATACGTTGTCTCAAATTACGACAAACATTTTCTTCATAACCAGAATAAGTATGTAATACATACCACCTTCGACCCTGTTGCGCGGTTTGTTTTGGCATATGTTTATAATTAAAATTACTTAATTAAACTTTCTACTACCTTAGAAAGACCTAAATCAACTACTCCTAAAAAAATAGCTACGGTAATAGAAACACCAATAACCATCAATGTATGATTGATAGTAGTTTGTCTTGTTGGCCATACAACTTTAGATAGTTCTTCTTTAGCTCCCTTAAAATAGTTTAGTATTTTGTTCATATTATCAAAATAAAGGTTTTTTAAAACAGCCCTTGCAGCTGTCTATAACGCAATTACTATAGCACAAAAAAATATCTGAGTCAATAGTATAACAAAAAAGCCCTAAATTTAGGGCTTTTTGCTAACTTTCTTATAATTAATCTGGAATTACTCCTCCGGGATAACTAAATTTAAAATTATTTATTATTGAATCAATAATATAATGATGCTTTTCCTTAACAGATTCATCTTCAAAATTAAATTCAAATTCAAATTTATAAATAGTATCTTTTGTTGGTATGTAATACCTTTCAATTATTCCTAGATCATAGCGCCCCTGTTTATATGCTTCCACTCCTGATATTTTTAGATAGCTATCTTCATACTGATATCCATAAGTATCATTTGCATAATAATTTTCTTTTACGCCCTCTGCATCTAAATTATTCAAATTTTGCTCTTCACTAACTTTAAGATATCCCTCGTCATTTGCAAATAAGCCGGGCTGCTTATCATTCCAATCAATTGGGTAACTAAAGGAAAACATTCCGCCTGGATTATAATAACTACGCCAACCACTAGGTCTTTCTTTTACCTTTTCTTGCTTTTCTATTAACTCTTCTTCTAGCTCTACAATTTTATCATCCAACTTATCAATTTGTACTTGAGCTTGTGTTTTCACATTACTTGTAGTTTCTTCAACTGCTTTTGTAATTTGTTTTTCTGATTGATCTTGAAGCACAACATAAGTACCACCAGCCGCCAAACCAGCTGTAATTATTATTAGCAAAATAATACCTATAAAACCATCTTGTTTTTTCATATTTTTATTTTAGTATTTAATAAAGCCATTATAACATATAATGGCTTTTATTTTTAGATATCTAGATTTTTTACAGACTTGGCATGAGTCTGAATAAATTTCTTACGCGGGGCTACTTCAGCGCCCATTAATATTTCAAAAGTTTGATCAGCTTTAGCAGCCTCTTCAATAGTTACTTGTTTCATTAATCTAGTCGCTGGATCCATAGTCGTTTCCCAAAGTTGTCCTGGGTTCATTTCACCTAAACCTTTATAACGTTGAATATTAACTTTTGGCGCACCTTTTTTGGTTTGAACTTCCTCACCCTCGTCGCTTTCTTCAACTTCTTCTGGAACTAAGTCATCGTCTATAATACCATGTTGTTTTTTAAGTTTTTCTAATTCTTCATCATTAAACACCCAAGTAACTTCTTTACCTTTTTTAAAGCTATATAGTGGTGGTTGAGCAATATAAACATGCCCCTCTCTAACTAATTCTGGGAAATATCGATAAAATAAAGTAAGTAATAAAGTTCTGATATGCGCACCATCGACATCCGCATCAGTCATGATAACTACTCTGTCATATCTAAGACTCTCTATATTAAATTGCTCACCAATATTGGTACCCATGGCTATAATAAGATTTTTAACTTCATTATTAGCTAACATTTTATCAAGCCTAGCTCTTTCTACATTAAGAATCTTACCTCTCAATGGTAAGATAGCTTGGAACCTTCTGTCCCTACCTTGTTTAGCAGAGCCTCCAGCAGAATCACCCTCTACAATATATAATTCACATTCTTTTGGATCACGACTAGAGCAATCTGATAATTTACCTGGTAAAGTAAGGCCTTCTAAAGCGCCCTTACGTAAAACTGTCTCTCTGGCAGATCTAGCAGCCATACGAGCTTGAGCAGCTAATAAACACTTACCTAACATATCCTTAGCGTCTCTTGGATTTTCGTCTAAAAATATCTCTAAAGCTGTTGCAAAAATAGATTCTACAGCTGGACGTACTTCAACATTACCTAATTTAGCTTTAGTCTGACCTTCAAATTGTGGTTCAGGTAATTTAACACTAACGATAGCCGTCAAACCTTCACGCACATCTTCAGCAGTTAGATTCTGATCTTTTTCTTTTAGGAAATTATTCTTACGAGCGTATTTATTCAACACACGAGTTAAAGCTGTACGAAAACCTACCATATGACTACCACCCTCTGGGTTGGCAATGTTGTTAGCAAAAGCATAAACATTCTCTCTAAAGTCGCTGGTATATTGAAAAGCAACTTCAACAACTATCTCATCTTTATTTTTATTTACATAAAATACTTTTTCTTGCTTTACATCATGTCCATTATTTAAATGTCTAATATAAGAAGCAATACCTCCTTCAAAATAAAATTTATGTGATTTTTTATTTTTTGGATCACGCTCATCATAACAATTAAGCTTAATACCCTTGGTAAGATAAGCTTGTTGACGAGTATGATCTACAATAGTTTGCCAATCAAATTCAGTAACTGTAAAAATAGAATCATCTGGCTGCCAGATTTGAGTAGTGCCCGTATCTTTAGCTTTACCAATTGCTTTAACCTTACCCTGAGCTTTACCAATTTTATATTCTTGAGCCCAAAGTTTACCATCACGCTTAACTTCAGTACGCATCCAAATAGATAGCGCATTAACTACCGATACACCAACACCATGAAGACCACCTGATACTTTATATCCACCATCACCAAATTTACCACCAGCATGAAGAGTGGTCATTACAGTTTCTAAAGCAGACTTTTTACTTACTTTATGTTTTTCTACTGGAATACCACGACCATTATCTGATACAGACACTTTACCTTCTGGAAGTAAAGTAATGGATACAGTGTCAGCATGACCAGCCATAGCTTCATCAATACCATTATCTACTGCTTCCCAAATCAAATGATGAAGACCAGTAGCGGCTGTATTACCAATATACATACCTGGTCTTTTTCTAACTGGAGATAAGCCCTCTAAAACGGTAATTTGCGCGGCACCATAAGCGTCTTTCTTTTTGACATCTTTCTTAGCTGATTTAGCTGTTTTCTTAACTGTCTTAACAGGTTTTTTTACTGCTTTTTTTGGCATATATTAGTACTTTTTAATATGAAATTATGTCTTTATTTTATCATAAAATAAGCAAAAAAACAACCAATTTTGGCTGTTTTTTTATATAAATATTTTAGCTAGTATTAGCGTAAAACTGCCTCAAATTTTTTCTGTAAAATTACCAAAATATCCTCTAGCAACCTATTTACATTTTCTAAAAAAATTTCTAATAAAATTAGGCGTGTTTAAGACAAATTCAAAGCCCGCTTTCAATGTCCCTAAAGGATCTGGTTTTAAATTTTCATTCCATACTACCCGCCATTCAGAAGCTTCTGGATTTTTAAGATGCCCAACTTCATGCCTAGCTATATTATTTGTAGTCCTTTCTGAAAAACCATCAGCAACATATGCAATTTTTTTATCCATTTGAGCTCTACCTGGACCATAAAGAGGTCCTGGCCATTTTTTTTTATCTATATATACTACACGAGCTTTTTCATCATCACTCAAATCTTCTTCTCCTAATCTAGTAATAGATTCTAAATGTTCATTATCTCTTCTATCCTCAATTAATTGTTCTATCAAACTCGCTTCGTCTAATTCACTGTGTAAACTAAAAAAGTCTGTCATAGACTTAAATTCTGTAAATCCCATACCCCTATCAGTAAACGAACCTCTAGGACTTACAAAATCTTCAATCATCGTATATCTCTTAGCGGGCCACCCAACCCCCTCTCTAGCCTCTTCAATAACCGAGGAAGGTGCCTCAGAAACATTTCCATCATCTAAACTATCTATGGTATCCCTAACTTTTTCTAGTCTTAACTCAGTTTCTTTTTCTTGTTCAATCTCTATTTCAGGCGACACACTTAAAACATCAGCTTGCTCAATATTTTGAATGGGCTGTTCTGCCTTTTCCGGCTCTATGGGTACTTGATTTTCAAAATTATCTTCAAACATGCATAAATAAAATTTACCTACATTTCATCAATGACATTTCGAACCTCTTCTAAACGCGCCTCTGTGGCAACCTGATCCTGTGCTTCTAAGACCTCAGCTAGTTCTTGATCCGCTCCCCCTTTAGCGAATTCGATTTTTGCTGGCCGAGAATACTCAAAACTTTGACCATAATCACCAACTTGAGGCTCTCTGTTTTCAGCTGGTTGCCGAGGGTCTAAATCATTACCATGAGTTTCCTGATTTAATTCAACGTCTTCTAAATCTGTGCCTATTTCTTCAATATCTGCCCTAGGACTTTCCAGATGTTGTTCACCCTCTCTAACTTCATCTTTTGAATCTAAAAACTCAGAATCTGTGCCTATTTCTTCAATATCTGCCCTAGGACTTTCCAGATGTTGTTCACCCTCTCTAACTTCATCTTTTGAATCTAAAAACTCATAAGAGGTGACTGCCCTATCTCTCATGTCTCTAAGTTTTTCTCTAGCTTCCTCAGGAGAAAGGCCATCTAGCTCTCTTTTGAGCTTTTCATATTTTTCGTCTGATTTATCAGAAATAATTGTTCTGTCCCTTACGTCTCCAAGCCTTCTTCTCTCAGCTTCATCACTTCTTTCTTTTTCACGCCTTGCTTCAGATCTATCTCCTATAAATTCAGGTGTTGCCCCTAATTCAAATCCACGTCCAAATCCCATATATTTATAAATTTAATATTTTATCTTGATATATATAAATAATTTGTGTCTGGCCTATTCGTTGTATGGCCTCACTATTATCGGGATAAGTATGTCCGTGTAAAAAATATTTAGGTTGATTTTTTTCAATGTATTTTTTTAAAGCTACTAGCCCCGTGTGCGTAGGATCGCCTGGTTCGTCATTTATACCATAAGGAGGACTATGTGCTAATAAAACATCTACTTTGGGAAAATCTTCTAGCAAGCGACTAGCTTCATCCTGTGTATACATGATTGCATTACTATTTTTATATTTTAGTGAACCTTCAAAACCACCAAAAGTAATTCCTTGAAACTCCCAAGTTTGTAAATGCATATTCTTAATACCTAGACTCTCAAAATACTTACCTGAGCAATGATTACCATAGACGCCTATCTTAGGAATATCATTTATATCTTTTAATTCTTTAAGATCAAAAAAATCCAAATCACCTAATGTAATAATTAAATCTACTGAATCAGAAGACAGTATTTTATTTATACTTTGTTTTGGTGGTCTGTCAGCGATTGCTAAAATTTTCATAAATTTAATTAGCGTAAAACTGCCTCAAATTTTTTCTGTAAAATTAGCAAAATGTCATCCATTAATTTATCAACATCTTCTGCTAATAAAGTACGATCATTTGATCTAAATTCGAGATGCCAAGCAATAGATTTTTGACCTTCTTCAATACCTTTTCCAGAAAATACATCAAATGGCTCTAAATGACGGATCAATGGTGATATTTTAACTATCTCAGCCTCTAAATCAGCCCATTTAAGGCCTTTGTCCACTACTACGGCCATATCTCTATAAACTGCTGGAAATTTAGCTAAAGTGGCATATTTTTTGACTTTATTAATATATTTGAGAAACAGGGTAAAATTAATCTGCCAAAAGGCTACATTAACCTTATTATCGCCGCTATCAAACAAATCATCTTCTAATAAACCAAATTGACCTAAGTTAATATCCTTATACTTTATATCATAAACTATTGAAGCATAGGCAAGGTCTGATTCTTCAAAATCTAATTCTACATTGAGATGTTCCATTAAAGCACCAAGCATTCCCTTAGTTGATAAAAACAATTCTTCTTTATTTTTCTTGCTAACCTCAACGCCCACTAAATATTTATCCTGCTTTGGTAAAAATTTCTTTCTAGTATTATCCGTCTGATAAGTGCCTTTACTAATTTTATCAAAAGTACGTTCTAGCTCATACATTTTAAATTCATCATACCAACGCATATTCTCTTCTGCTCTAGCTAATAAATTTGGCAACAGAGAAATATTTAAATACACTTGCTCAGGACTAAGAGCATTTTTTACTCTCAAATGATTATTTAATTCTAGACCTAATTTTTTAGCCCAGGCTTGATTAGTAAATGGATAATTATAAATCTCATAATATTTTTGAGATAAACTCAACCACCTTCTGATATCTTTAGCAGCCAAATAATCTAAATTAACAATGGGACTATCAATATTTACTTTTGGTAACTCAAACTTAATATTGTCATAACCATAAATCCTAGCTACTTCCTCTACTATATCTTCGGGAATTGAAATGTCTTTTGTGGCTCTAAAACTTGGTACGCCAATAGTAAAAGTTTTAGCTTTATATTTTAAATCAAATTGTAATCTATGAAGAGTATCTTTAATTTCGGCCGTAGGAATAGTTAAGCCAAAACGATTATTAATTAATTCTTCTGACACCTCCAAAGTAATTGGCTTGAATGGATTATTATCTATATCCACTAGATTACTAGCGATATAAGCATCTGGACATAATTCTAATATCAACTCCGCTGCTCGCCTAATAGCCATGCCAGCCATTACTGGGTCAAGAGATTTTTCAAAACGAGCTGAGCTTTCAGAGCGTAATCCCACAGCTGTAGCTGTGCGTCTAACACTAGCTGCTCGAAAACTAGCTGATTCTAAAATAACTTCCGATGTATCTATGCTAATTTCACTATTTTGACCACCCATTACACCAGCTAAAGCTACATATTTCTTAGCATCAGCAATCATTAAAGCGCCTTCGGGTAATTTTCTATTTTCTCCATCTAAAGTAACAAATTTTTCTCCTTTACCTGCTTGTTTCACTTTAATATGAGCACCTTCTATATGTGTAGCATCAAAAGCATGCATTGGCTGACCTAATTCGTACATTACATAATTAGTCACATCTACAATATTATTAATAGGTCTAATTCCAACTGCTTCTAATCTTTTCTTCAACCACCAAGGAGAATCCTCTACCTTAATATTTTTAATAGCTAAACCAAGATAACGAAAACAATTATCTTTATCTTCGACTGTTACTTTTAACTTAGTTTCATTTTTTCCTTTTAATTCAAAATTTGGATAATCTTTTAACTTCAACTTATAAATAGCTGCCAATTCACGAGCTAAGCCATATTGACCCCAAAGATCAGGACGATGATTAATGGATTTATTATCAATATCGATAATAGTATCATTCAATTCTAAAGCTTCGGCTAATTCATCGCCTACTTTTAATTTCATAGCTGATAAATCGAGAATTTCTTTATCAGACTTTTGAGGAAATAAATTTTCTAAGCCAATTTCTTCAGCAGCTGCTATCATGCCATTAGACTCTACACCTCTAATTTTAGTCTTGGCCATAGTTACTAGATCACCTTCGCCGTGCCATTTAACACGAGAACCAACCTTAGCAACAGCTACTAACATGCCTTTACTAAGATTTGTGCCGCCACAAACTATTTGTTCTATTTTCTCTCCAACATCAACTTGGCAGACCTGCAATCTATCAGCGTCTGGATGTTTAGTTACTTCACTAACTTTAGCAACTACTATATCTTTGAGATTAGCGGATCGCTCAATTACCTCTTCTACTTCTACTATAGCCATAGTAAAATCTAAAGCCAATTGCTTTGTTTCCAAATCTTTTGGTAATTTTATCCAATCTTTAGCCCAATCAAGTGATAAATACATATTAAAATTGTTTTAAAAATCTAAGATCGCCTGATTGAAGTAATCTAATATCATCAATCTTATAACGCATCATAACTAATCTAGTAAACCCTAAACCAAAGGCAAAGCCAGAATATTCTTTTGGATCAAGGTTAGCTGCTTTAATTACTTCTGGATGTACTAAGCCGCAAGGCATTAATTCTACCCAACCAGACTGACTACAAACAGAACAGCCTTTGCCATCACAAATAAGACACTTAATATCTAATTCAAAACCAGGTTCTACAAATGGAAAAAAGCCAGGTCTCAATCTAACGTCTACTTCAGTATTAAAAAATGTAGACAAAAATGATTTCATAACTGCAATTAAATTGCCAATATTAATATCTTTATCAACCATTAAACCTTCCAGTTGATAGAAAGTATGATCATGACTAGCGTCTGTAGCTTCATTTCTAAATACACGTCCTGGAAATATACCTCTAAACGGTGGTCCATATTTTTCTAACATTCGTACTTGAAGATTTGAAGTCTGTGATCTTAATAATAATCCTTGCTCCAACCAAAAAGTATCTTGAGAATCTCTAGCCGGATGATCTTCTGGAGTATTTAAAGCTGTAAAATTATAATATTCAGATTCTACTTGCGGACCATCATAAACTCCAAAGCCCATTTGTGCAAAAATATCTTCTATTTCATATTGAACAATTGTAGAAGGATGAAGATGCCCGGTTTCTTCTCTAATTCCAGGCATAGTCGGATCAAAATTCATTCCGCCACCAGATTGTTTATTCTTTATTATTCGTTCTGTCTTAGAAAAAATAACCGCTAATTCATTTTTTACTTCATTAGCTAATTTACCAATCTTTGGTTTTTCTTCAACTGCTAAATCTTTTACTTCTTTTAGCACATTAGTAAGTTCACCTTTACGTCCTAAATATTTAGTTTTTAAATCTGACAAAAGCTTAGAGTCTTTAGCCTCCTCTACTTCTCTTAAAAACTGCTCTTTAAGATCTTTTAATTTCTTTTCCATATAATTAATTTTTTACTCGCTCATCATTTTGACGAAAAACTAATATCACAAACTCTACTACGGTAGCTAATATAATCAACAAAGCCATATTCCACCAAGTAAGTATCCTAGCTGCTTGAAGCATCAAAGCCAAGATAAGTACTGCGGAAAATATAATAGCCTGACGAAAAGATTCTATGGCCATTATTCTTGGCCTACCTCTTTTTTTATTAAAAAGACTACGTGATAAAAATCCTAATAAAGAAAGAGTGCCTAAAATGCTCAAAAATAGAATACTGTAAAACATAGCATAAACTAACCAAGAGCCTTCTGTAGGGTCAAAACTTCGAATAATTATAAAAAAGCCAAACCACGCTAATGCAGTGGCCAGTAACATTATTAGATTATAGCTTCTGATACTCATCAATATAAATAATACTAAAAAAAGGCCGAAAAATCAACCTCTACCCGTTCGCAGTCTATACTGCTCCGAACCTACGGCAAAATACTTTTAGAAAGGGACGAAGCTGCGCTGTTGCAGCGCAGCTTCACCACGCATCACGAAATGTACCAGAGGTCAGACGACCTCACAAACGTCTTCTTCGATCTCGAACCTGGTCCCAGCCATATGCTGAATGTTGTCATCCAACCAGGATTTCATCTGGGGAGCATCATCTCCTAGAACACCCAGTAGATCATAGGCATCTACTGTGAAATGGCCACCAGCTGAACCAGAGCCCCGAAAAGGGACGACTTTACCTACCAGCTCTTGAAGAGCTGCAGCAGGAATATCTTCACTCGGCGGAGCTTCAATAATACGGATCTTCTTCATCAACGGACCTCCATGTCTTTACTGGCTTGCGCCAATTACATCAATTGCCTCGAAAGGCGCGATTGTTTCTCGAGACCAGATTTCACAGGCCTCAGCTGGAAAGAGCACATGGCTCAAATTTCCTTCTCGGCAAATTGCTTCCCATTCTCTCGCGAGAAGCGGAAGATTCTCTTGTCTCAGGACTCTTGTTAAATCCTCCGTTCTGATATGATAATAGCCATCTTCGGCAAAACTGGTATCTACTAAGAAAACCAGCCACAGAAGAAAACCAGTATCGATCCCCGGAACACCATCAACTGTAAACATGGCAATGACTCTGACCTTCATGACATCACCTCCTGTACGAGCGAGAAGACTTTTCCTTCTAAAAATATTCTGTTTTAATGTGCTTAACTTAAAAAATTTAAATCCTCTATTATATTATCGCCTAACTTACTATTTAAGCTAGTTATAAACAAATCTTTATCATTTAATAGCTGTTTTAACAAATTATCATCTAGAGCTGCTATTGTCAAAATACCATTCCTAAAATAAACTGCACTCAATTTATCTTTAGTTTGTTCAGATAAAAAATCAATAAGTATTTTGTTAGCAGTTTCAAGCACTAGAGACTCCTGAATCTGATTTTTGATTCCTTTTTTATCTACTACCTGATCGGCTAAATCTTTAAAACTATTCCAAGACATAATTATTTACTTAATTTAGCATAAGGACAAATTGATTTAAAATCACAAGTACCACAAACATGTCCTGGTGTAGCTGTAAAATCATGTTTAACAATATCGTCTATAGTATTTTTAATCCAATCTTTTGTTTTAGTAATTTCTTTCTCTGTACCAACAAATGAAACTGGGCTGTTATTAGTCAAATAAAAGAAAGTAAGATCTTTAACTGGCTGTTTAAATACTTCCTCAGAGGCAATTTGATAAATAAGTAATTGCTTTTTATCATCAAAAGTAAGTTTTTCTTTAGCTTTGCCAGTTTTGTAATCAATAATTTCCCAACCTTTTTTATCAGCATCCACTCTATCAAAAACACCTCGTAAACTATAGTCTTTTACTTTAATAGTAAAACCTTTTTCTAAAAACAAAGGTGTAGGAAAATTTTTAGCCCTTCGGCTTCGCTCAGGATCTTCGATATATTTTTTGAAATAATCTTTTAAAATTCTAATGCCATCTTGGTAATATTTTTGTTTTTGATCTTCAGACTCATACCAATCATCAATCCAAGATTCTTCATAAAATGCTAGTAAATCTTTTTGAGTAGGCGCTTTAATTTTTTTATCTTTAGAAAATAAATCACCTTGGCCTAATTCTGAATTATTTATAATTAGTTGATAAAATTTTTGCAAAGTTGAATGCATTGTTTTACCAAAGCTAAAGTAAGCATTACCCTTAGTTGGTACTTTAGCTACAAAAGTGTAAAAATATTGCCAAGGACATGACTCATAGGCTCTAAGCTGAGAAAAAGAAAATGTCTTTGGTACTGGATAATTTGGTTTTGCAATTTTAGCGTTTATTTTATTTGGCTCTTTAATTGGAGTAAGAATTTCTTTTGTAGCTATTTTAATTTCATCTATAAAGCGAGATGGCTTCTTAGTAGTTGATCCTCCGTAATTTTTAGCCCAAGTTAGGTAGACACTCTCTTTGGCACGAGTCATGGCCACATAAAATAAACGACGTTCTTCTTGCAAATGTGCATCGCCTGTTGGCAGATCCTCTTTTATAAACTGCTCAGGTATTTCTATTAGATCACGACGAGAAGTTGAAGGAAATCTAAGATGAACTAAATTTGTAATAAAAACATATTTAAATTCTAAACCTTTGGCTCCATGGACGGTCATTACTTTAACTACATCGGGACCAGCTTCAGCATCAAATTGCATAGCTCCCATTTCACCTGACTGCATTTCCATATCCAATGTCTCTAGGAAATTATGAACTGAAGTATCTTCAATGGACTCCTCTTCCCAGGTTCTTACTTTTCTAAAAAATTGATTCAGAAAATGTAATTGATCTGTATTATATTGATTCTGTTCTATGGTCAACATATTGAGATAACCACTGTCTTCCAGCCAATTATAAATTATTTGAGAAACGGGTTGTTCTTTAGCTAAATTAGTATGTTTGTCTATATCCGAAATTACCTTATCTATTATTCTTTGTTCTCCCAAAGGTAATTGAATAAAACTCTGATTATTTTTTGTAGCCGCGTACAAGCTCCAGGCTTTTTTTCTAGCTAAGTGATTTAAATTTATAATACTAGAAATATTCAAGCCAGTTACTGGTAAAGATAATATCCTAAATAAAGCTGATGATTCATGATAATTATCTAGCAACTTAAGATATGCCATTATATCTTGAACTATATCTTGAGCATATAGTCCCCGAGAAGCCATAAACTGATGAGGAATACCCAACTTTCTCATCATAGAAACAAAGCCCTGAGCTTGATCATTTGCCCGAACAAGTATAGCAAAATCAGACCACTGTAAATCTTTATTTTTTTGCTTGAGGTCTACTATCTTAGCTAGTATGCCATCTATCTCAGCGTTCTTATCTATAAAAGATAATACATCTACTGAACCTTTGGCTGTAACATGACTGGTTAGTTTTTTATTTAGTTTAACTTTAGATTTTTTATATTGATATTCTAATCTGTCTGGATCATTTTGCTGAATAAAATTATAGGCTGTATCTAATATTTTTTGTCCAGATCTATAATTATCATTTAAAAATATTTCTGTTAAATTCTTATGCTCTTTTTTGAAATTTAAAATATTAGAAATAGCCGCTCCTCTAAATTTATAAATAGCCTGATCATCATCACCCACTACCATTAAATTATTTTTTGGAGCGGCCAATATTTTAATCAATTCATATTGAGCCCAATTGGTGTCTTGAAATTCGTCCACCAAAATATATTTGAACTGTTCTCTAAACTTTTTCAAAACTGGTGGACGTTTTTTAAATAAATCCAAAGTGTAATTTATAAGATCGCCAAAATCTAAAGCATTGTTCTCTAATAATAATTGTTGGTAAACATGATAAGCATTAGCTACTTCACGAGCTCGAGCTACTTCCATCTCAGCTTCCTCCCTATCGCCAGCCTGATCAGTGCCTAGATGAAGTCCTTCAGCATATTTAAGATATTCCTCTGGATAGACTACTTCATCTTTCAGTCTAGAAAAATGACTAAGCAAAGCATGAATAAATCTAGTTGGGTTACCTAATGGTGCATAATAATTTAAATCAAACTTATCTAAATTTTCTCGTACCAACATCCAAGCAGCTGTTTGATCTAATAATTTAAAATCATTTGATAGGCCAATTTCTAATGCATAATCTTTAAGAACCTTTTCACAAAAACCATGGAAAGTATGAATCCATAAATCGCTATAACCCAAAGGTAATAATTTATCTACCCGCTCAATCATCTCACCAGCTGCTTTTTCCGTAAAAGTAACAGCCAATATTTCATCTGGTGTAGCTTTCTTTTTAGCTATCAAATGAGCTATGCGCTGAGTAATGACAGTAGTTTTACCAGTGCCTGCTCCAGCAATTAAAATAGCCGGCCCCTGATCGTGGGTCACCGCCTGTTTCTGATCTTTATTAAGATATGATAAGTCAATTGGCATATTATAATTGTATCGCATAACAATAGAAAAATCAAAAATGTGTCCCGAGTGTAACCGAGAGGCTAAAAACTATAATTTTGACAAAAAGAAGAGACCCCACTACTGATGAGGGGGTCTCGCGATACACATGAGCTTAATCCTTATAAAGCTCCGGGAATACAAATTCCTGATTTGGAGATTCTGGCAAGTTAACGGTCTTACCAGTATCCTTTTCGTTTCCTGAATCAGCAGAAGTTGATTCTTCTACCTGGCCACTAGTATCCACCGTGGCCTCATCTTGATCATGCTCACGCTTGCTCATGTCGACTCCTCCTTGAAAGAACAAAAAAACCTGGCCTTGCGACCAGGAGCTACTAGATTCCACTACGAAACCCAAACTAACCTTCTGGTCTAAAGGCTAATTTTGACTTCTTAGTTTTCTTAACTATATTTATATACATATTTTAAAATTAAAAAACTGCCCCAACGTGGGCAGACTTTTTATATACTTTTATTTACAAAAAACTGCCCAAGGTTTATACCTTGTTTTTCTTAGCAACTTTCTTGTTAACAATATTATTCATACTTTGTTTATATTATATTAAAATAAAAAATGTGTCAACATTTTTAGAAAAAGAAAAAACCGGGAGCCTATGGTGGGACTCCCGGTCACGCATCATGCTCACGTAGGAGCACGATTACGATCTAGCACTGCATGATGGTGCTGTGGGTGATGTGGGTGGCGGCGCCGAAGGTGGTGCCGTTGTCCGAGTAGCCGCCCGTCGTCGTCAGGGCACCGGTGTTCTTGGGGAACGAATAATTGTAATCCATGCCAGTGGCCATCGGCCCGTTGGGATGAACCCCGACGTTGAAGTTGCCCTTCTGAGCCGACCAGCGGTTGGTAGTGACGAGATGTTCGGGGATGGCGTCCACGATGCCGCCGGCCGTATCGATGTAGTTGGCCGAGTTCATCTGGACGACGCCGCCCGTGGCGTCCGTGTCGATCGTGGTCGTCGCGGAGATGGTCGTTGCAGTATAACAAAAATAGTCGGTGGCACCGATAGGCGGCGGTGCGAAAAGCACCCCGATCATCAGGACTGCCACCAAAGCAACGAAGCGTCTCATGGACGTACCTCCTCAGTTAAAGATAGGCTACAAAAGCCCACATACACCGGCATCGCTTCTCGAGCCGGATAGAGT
Source organism: Candidatus Komeilibacteria bacterium (assembly GCA_018656065.1). Taxonomy (GTDB): domain Bacteria; phylum Patescibacteriota; class Patescibacteriia; order UBA1558; family GWA2-36-10; genus XYD1-37-29. The sequence continues at coordinate 50,452 of JABHZY010000010.1, forward strand.
ACTATAACACATATAATATATTTTGTCAATACCTAATAAAAACATAATTTTGGCAAAAAAATACGACCCTGCTACGTGCATATAACAGGGCCACCTCACTAAGAGGATTTTGAAACAAGAGGAGAGTCGCTTCGACGCAAAGGGGCTGCGCCACCTACCGTAATAGATGCCAGCGATATATCGTGTTTACACGATTGAGTGCATACCCACGACTCTCCTCTAACTTGATAATGTTCATGCGGTCTTTTAAACCAGATTATATATATTAACATATATATTAAAATTTGTCAAGAGTAACTAAAAAACCCCTAGAATAGGGGTAATTTTTTATTATAATTATATTCTGTCTATTCTAAAATAATATATTCTAATCCTTGGGGCATTCGCTTACTATAAGCCATAATAATCTCCAAATCATCTGGTAATTCACTAACCATCATATCTCTAACAGTACGAATATCTTTAAGATAAGTGCTCTCCTCTTCTTCAACTGAAGAAAAAGATTTTGAGCCACCATAGGCTCCACAATCCCAATGCCATAGTAATAATAATTTTTTTACACTGTGTAAATTTTTAGAAACTGACACCAACTTATCAATAAAGTCTGTTTTAAATCCATTATTTTTCAAAACATCTTTAGCAGACCCAGGCCAGGCATACAAATCAAAATCTTTAAATCCTAAACCCTTTTCAATAAATTCTTGATCTGATTCTCTAAATCTAAAATCAATACACTTGATCACTGCCAAGGGACATTCCTCTTTATCTAAATTGTCATTAGGTACAGTAAAGCTCATATCTATTTATTAGTAATTCCAGTTCTAACTCCTCGTTTTTTATATTTTCTAGCGACTTTAAGTCTGGCCATTTCTTTTTCAATCTGAGCTGTAAACATAGCAAAAGCCTCTGCGTCTGAAGCTTTTGTCTTAAGTACTTCTTCGGCTTTCTTACGAGCTACTTCAGCACGCTCTTCATCAATATCTTCAGCACGCTCAGCAGTATCAGCTAAAATAACTACTTGATCAGGTAAAACTTCTACAAAACCTCCTGAAATAGCCATTAGATCCTCTTCATCACCATTGGCATTAACTACTACCTCACCTGAAGCTAACTGAGAAACTAGCGGAATATGATTTGGTAAAATAGTAACTTCTCCCATTACTGTAGAAATGGAAACTTGGGATACTCTTTTTTCAAAAAGTATCTTCTCTGGAGTTACTATTTTTAATTTCAAATCTTTCATAATATTATCCTGAGTTTATCGAAGGATTATTTGACCTCGTCAATTGTACCCTTCATATAGAAAGCTTGCTCTGGTTTATCATCATGCTTACCTTCTAAAATTTCTTTAAAGCCACGAACAGTATCTTTTAATGAAGCATATTGACCTGGAGTGCCAGTAAATGTTTCAGCCACAAAGAAAGGTTGTGATAAAAACTTTTGTACTTTACGAGCCCGACCAACAGTTAATTTATCTTCTTCTGATAATTCATCCATGCCTAGAATAGCAATAATATCCTGAAGATCTTTATATCGTTGTAAAACTTGTTGAACTTCACGAGCTACATCATAATGTTCTTGTCCAACTACTTCCGGGTCTAAAATCACAGAACTTGAATCAAGTGGATCTACAGCAGGATAAATAGCTAATTCAGCTAAAGCACGAGAAAGTACCACTGTGGCATCTAAATGACCAAAAGTAGTGGCTGGAGCTGGATCAGTTAAGTCATCAGCCGGTACATAGACAGCTTGTACTGAAGTAATAGAGCCCTTCTTAGTAGAAGTAATTCTTTCTTGAAGTTCTCCCATTTCTGTAGCTAGAGTTGGTTGATAACCTACAGCTGAAGGCATACGACCTAGTAAGGCAGATACTTCTGAGCCAGCTTGAGTAAATCTGAATATATTATCAACGAATAGTAATACGTCTTTTCCTTCATTGTCACGGAAATGTTCAGCCATAGTAAGGGCTGTCAAAGCTACTCTTTGACGTGATCCAGGTGGCTCATTCATTTGACCAAACACTAATGTAGTATTTTTCAAAACTCCAGAGTCTTTCATTTCATGATAAAGGTCATTACCTTCACGAGTTCTTTCACCTACACCAGCAAATACTGATAAACCTTCATGCTCAGCAGCGATATTTCTGATAAGTTCTTGAATAACCACCGTCTTACCTACGCCAGCACCACCAAATAAACCAACTTTACCACCTTTAGTAAATGGGCAGATAAGGTCAATTACTTTAATGCCAGTTTCAAATACTTCTGTCTGAGTTGATTGTTCAGTAAATGCAGGAGCAGATCTATGAATTGGTAATTTAGTCTCAGTTTTAATTTCTTCTTTACCATCAATAGCTTGTCCTAAAACACCAAACATACGTCCTAGAGTTTCTTGACCGACTGGTACAGAAATTGGAGCGCCAGTATTAACTACGTCTACCCCTCTAGCCAACCCATCAGTAGCTCCCATAGCTACAGCTCGTACCATATTATCACCCATATGTTTTTGTACTTCTAAAACCAAAGTACCTTCGCCTAATTTTACTTCCAGAGCGTTATTAATCTCTGGTAGATTCTTGGCAAAGTGGACATCGACAACTGGTCCTATAATTTGTTTTACTATTCCTTTGTTCTCCATATTATTATTTTAAAATTTTCAATTTAATATATTATTCTAAAGCGGCGCTACCTGCAGCAATCTCGGCAATCTCACCGGTAATACTAGCTTGTCGAGCCTGATTATATGCTAATGTTAATTCATCTATCATATCTCCTGCAGCGTCAGTTGCATTTCTCATAGCAAACATACGAGCGCTATGTTCAGAAGCTTCAGATTCAAGCACTGCTTGATAAATTTGTACCTCGACTAGTCGTGGTAAAAAAGCATCTAAAACATTTTCCATACCTGGCTCAAAAACAAACTCAGCAAAATTATCAACGCTTATTTTATCAACTTGATCTTTTTCATGATTAATATGTCCCAATCTTTCATCTATCTCGGGTACTATTGGTAATAGCTGTTTAACATGGGGCACTTGTTTAAGAGATGACATAAAATCAGTATAGGCTACAAAAATCTTATCATATTTCTTAGCAACAAAATCTTTGGTAATCATATGAGAAATAGGTCTGATATCTTCTGAGCTGGCTGTAATATCTTCCTTATGAAAATCAGCTATCAAATTTATCTTGCGCCTTCTAATTTCATCCCTACCCTTAGTACCACAAGTAATAACATCTGTATCTATTACATCTGGATGATGTAATTTAATAGACTCAGTTACTTTATTTACTAAGGTAGCATTGAAACTACCACAAAGACCTCTATTAGTACTGATAATTATAACGGCTACTTTTTTAACTTCTTTGGGTTCTTGAAAAAACAAATGTTTATCAGTATCTAACTTTTTAACCAAATGAAGTACTGTATCCCAAACTAAATCAGAATAAGAACGCGTAGCTAGTACACGTGATACAGCTTTGCGCATTTTAGCGGCTGACACCAATTCCATAGCTTTGGTAATTTTCTTGGTGTTTTTTACCGACTTTATTCTTCTTTGTATGTCTCTACTTGCCTGGGGCATATATTTATATCGACTTTATAAATTATTTCTTATCTTCTTTCTTATCTTCAGCGCCTTCTACTTTTTCTTCTAGCTCTACTAAGTCATCAATAATGGTTTTCAATTTTTGTTCATCACCATCTGAAAGCTCACCACTTTTTTCGATGCTATCTAAAACGTCTTTTCCTTCAGCTTCCATCTTAGTAAATAACTTTTGTTCAAAGGCAGCTAAATTAGCTACTGGTACTTTGTCTAAATGACCATTAGCAGCAGCGTAAATAATAGATACTTGTTTACTTTGTAACAATGGACTGAATTGACCTTGCTTCAAAATTTCAGTAATGCGAGCACCACGATCTAATAATTGTTTAGTGGCATCATCTAAGTCTGAACCAAATTGAGCAAAGGCTTCCATTTCTCTATATTGAGCTAAGTCCATTTTCAATTTACCAGCTACTTTTTTCATAGCTTTCTTTTGAGCAGCAGAACCTACACGAGAAACTGAAAGTCCAGTTGATAGAGCTGGCCTAACACCTTTATAAAATAAATCTGTTTCTAAGAAAATTTGACCATCTGTAATAGAAATTACATTAGTTGGAATATAAGCTGAGATATCACCAGCTTGAGTTTCAATAATAGGAAGAGCTGTTAATGAGCCTCCGCCTAATTCATCATTCATCTTAGCAGCACGTTCCAATAATCTTGAATGCACATAGAAAACATCACCAGGATAAGCTTCACGTCCAGGAGGTCTCTTTAAAAGTAAAGAAATCTGACGATAAGCTACAGCATGTTTTGATAAATCATCATATATAACTAATACGTCTTTTCCTTTATCCATGAAATATTCTCCCATAGAACATCCAGCGTAAGGAGCAATATATGATAAAGCAGCTGACTCAGATGCACCAGCTGATACTACAGTGGTGTAATCCATAGCACCAGTCTCTTCTAGTTTGGCAACAATTCTGGCAACTTTTGATTCTTTTTGACCAATGGCAACATAAATACAAATTACATCTTTGCCTGCTTGGTTAATAATAGCATCAATAGCTAAAGCAGTTTTACCAGTTTGACGATCACCAATGATAAGTTCGCGTTGTCCTTTACCAATAGGAATAATAGCATCAATTACTTTGATACCAGTTTCCAGTGGTTGAAATACTGATTGACGAGTAATAACACCAGGGGCAATCTTTTCTACTGGATAGTGATCCTTGGATTTAATTTCACCTTTACCATCAATAGCTTGCCCAAGTGGATTTACCACACGGCCAACTACTGCTTCACCAACTGGTACTTCTAAAATACGTTTAGTTCTCTTTACCTTGTCACCCTCTTTTAGAGCGGCATATTCACCAAGAATAGTGGCACCAACAGAATATTCTTCTAAGTTTAAAACTACACCGTAGACTTTGTCTCCAGCTTTGGTTTCAAATTCAAGCATCTCGGAAGCCATAACATCTGATAATCCAGAAACTTTGGCAATACCGTCACCTACTTCGATAACTTCACCGACTGTCTCTTCTTTAACATCTGACTGCCAGTCTTCCAGTTGCTTTTGTAAACTTTTTACTAAATGATCGTAAGACATATTATTAATTACTTAATTGTTTTGCTAAATTGTTTAATTGATGTCTAATAGACATATCTATAATTTTATCATTATATTTTACTACTGCTCCACCGACAAGATCTTCGTCCGTATCAGTTTTAACTACCACTTCTTGCTTGGTGTTAGTTTTTACTAAATCAGCGATCTTTTTAATCTCTGCTTGAGCTAATTCTTCCGAACTAGTTAGCTCGGCAGCCACAATACCTTCTGCTGTAAAATGAAGCTTTTCTAATTCAGTCAAAATACCTGGAATCATAGACACTAAATGATGTTCAGCTAGATAATTAGAAAAATTGGCAATCACTATATCTAGTTCTTTACCTTTCTTACCTTGGCTAGCTTCATATAAAGCAGCGGCTAAAATTTTGACTTGATTCTTTTTCATTTAAATCTTTATATATTTATAATTAAATCCTGAGTATAACCGAAGGATTATTTCAAATCTTTTAATACCTTATCAATATATTTTTTATCTAAATCTTTGGAAATTCCTTGAGATAAAATCTTTTCTAAAGCTGTTACCACCATTCCAGAAACCTCGCCTTTAATTTCATTTACCATAGAATCTTTTTCGCTAGCAATTTGTTCTTTGGCTTTTTCAATAAGTTTAGCTACCTCTTCTTTAGTTTTAGTTAAATTTTCTTGCTTAGTATTTTCAGATAGCTTTTTAGCTTCTTCTAAAATAGCAGATGCGTCACCTTTGGTGGCGATTAACTTTTCTTTTACTTCTTTCTCAACTTGTTCCAATCTTTCCTCAGCAGATTTAGCATCTGATAAACCTTTAGAAATCTCATCATTTCTCTTTTGCATTGTTTTAGTTAAAGGCTTTAAAGCGAAAAACCACAAAACACCTACAACTATCAAAAAATTGACTAACTGAGCTATTAGTAATTTCCAATCGACTCCAAATAATTCTAAAATTTCCATATTTATTATTTAAATTAATTGCTTAGTCGTGCCCTCATATATAGAGAGCACTCAAAACGATCAATTATTTGATTGAAAAAGCAATAATCAATGCGTAAATAGCAATAGCTTCAGCAAAAGCTGATACTAAAAGCATAGGTACTAGGATTTTACCAGCAGATTCTGGATTACGTCCGATTGATTCCATAGCTTTTGCGCCGATCTTACCGATGGCTAGGGCTGGAGCAAAACCACCAATAGCGATGGCTGCTGCTTTAGCAACTAATGTTAATTCCATACTCTTGTTTCCTTTCTTGATAATAATAGGTCGATCTTATTTTTTATTGTTTTACGTCGCCTATCTTATCTATTATTAATTATTTATGACTTCTGTCATCTCGAGCGCAGTCGAGAGATCTGGGAATTAGATTTCTCCACTTCGGTCGAAATGACACAGTACTACACTTAATGGGCATGCTCAGTAGAAGCGATAGTATAATATACTAGAGTTAATATTGAAAATATCAAAGCTTGTATAATACCAACAATAACTTCTAAAAACATAAATGGCAATGGCACGCCAAAGGCGACCATAGCTGAAATAGAAGCAATTAATACTTCACCGGCAAAAATATTACCAAATAACCTAAATGATAATGAGGCTACTTTAGCAATTTCTGACACTATCTCAATCAATCCTACAAAAAAAGTTATGGGATTGACTAAAACAATGGTTGGATCATTTTTGATCTTACCAGGGATTTCTATTAATGCTTTTACATTTATAAACTTATTAAAATAATTCCATCCACCAACAACCATAATACCAAAAATATTAGCAGAGATGATAGAAAACAAACCTAAGGCTAGCGTAGTATTTAAATCAGCAGTAGCTCCTCTAAATAAAGCAGTGCCATCATAGGTAATTGATCCTAAGCCAGGAACAAGTCCTAGCCAGTTATTGATCAGTACAAATAAAAATATTGCAAATACTATTGGAAATACTTTTCTAGATTTTTCTCTGTCATTAGTAACCAAATCCATCATATCTAGAGCACCATCTATGACTACTTCCAAGAAACTTTGAAAGACTGCTGGGATACGACTGTTCTTAGCTCTGATGACAAGTGACAAAACGATAATTAAAAAAACTGCAACCCAAGAGGTCAACAGTGAATTGGTGACATTAAAATCACCTATATTGAAAACAGTTTCTGCATATAAAGTATGTTCGTGTTCATGGTGTTCGCCATGAGACTCACCAGCATGCTCATCAGCATGGGCGTCTTCGTGGATGATATCTTCGGCGTGAATTACTTCCGCTTCATTTGTGTGATCAGCAACCGACGCATGATCTATATCGTTATTACTATGACTTGTCTCTTGACTCATTTTCGTCTTTTTTCTTTAATGCTTCTTCTTTTTCAATTCTTTTCATGTATTTTACTCCTGTGATTCCTATTCCCACAGAAGAAATGATAAAGGCTAGAGCTGTAATACTAAAATAGTATAATGGTTCTGTGCCTTGCTTTTCGTCTAGCCATCTTCCCAAATATAATGCTCCAATAACAGGAAAGGCAATCCAACCTGTAGTTTCTGCAAAAATAGTTAATGCCAAGCGCATATACTCATTTTTGTCCTTATTTTTGGTATTTTTTGTGTCTGATGACATAAATTTCTAATAAACAAAAGCGGCTACATTATATATGTATATATACAAAAAGTCAATACTTTTTTGAGGGATAGCAAGTAATATTGACAAAATAGCAAAAATATGCTATAATGCTTTATTACTTAATTACGGGATAGATTTGTTTTTGTTAATAAATAGCTGAAATTAACCTGTCTCGTAATTTCCGAAACGACCGCAAACTGAAAAGGAAAAGCCATGTCTAAATGGACGTCCTGGTTGCACGACCTGCTCCAGCATATCCGCAGCAATGAGCTCGACGAGGCGGCCAACATCTTGGCCTCTTGCTTGCCGGGCGAACACTTCGAGACAAATGACCACGAAATGGCCAAGCTGATGTTTGGCCAGGAATTGGTTGTTGAGAACGCCAAGAACCTCTGGCCGCTGATGAAGCCCTTCCTCATCCCCCGCCGCAAGGTCCATAAGGAGGTCCTCAACTATCTGCGGAAGTGCGGGTGGCAGCTGTAGCCACTCAACGAACAACAACGCGCCGGTGTCGGACACCACCCTTGAAAAACTTCAGAGCTATGACTAGGACATCTCCTAGCTACTACCCCGTTCTTTAATCAAAATGGTCTTAAAAAAATACTCAACATAAGTGCAAAGAGCCTGACCAGCTCTTTTTTGTTTTACCTTAAATATTGACAAAATAGCTAAAATATGCTATGATTATTTATTCTAAGATTGACTTAGAACGTACCAAAAGCCCCCTCAAGCTAAGAAAAAATAGAGGTGAGCATGAAACACCACACCACTATCACTACTTTGCGTCACTGTAGATATTGGCTGATCTCGGCACTGCGCCATCTACAGGATAACGATATTGGTGCCACTGCCAACATGTTGGCCTGCTGCCTTCTCTACAAGCCCACTGATCCTCCCCACCATCTCACCCTTTGCATGAAGTGGGAGGCTCGCATCTTCCAGTACCCTCAGGTGTTGGACAATGCCCAGGAAATCTGGGAACTCATCAGGTCAGAGGTCCTCCTAGTAGAGGATTCTCACAACAGTACCCTGAAAAAGCTTCAGAGCTACGGCTGGCGTATCAGATAGCCACCAACTGAATGGTCATAAAATAAGCACTCAACATAAGTGCCAGGAGCCTGACCAGCTCTTTTTTGTTTGTATCAAAAAACCGCCCCCGTAGGCCTTGAGCAAGGTCGAAAGGTGGACGGTTTATTTTTTATTCTATTCTTGGTTTCTCTACATCCTCTAACTCTAGCTCCCCTCCCTTACCACTGATCTTCAATATATCTTTATCTATTTTTTTAAATTCTTTGCTAGAAAAATTATAAGCATTAGCTACTGTACCAAGATGAGTACCTATTTTTTTGTGATATTCAGCATAAGCTAACATATGCTTTTGTAATTTATCTACATTCTTGCGAATCTCTTTGGCAGACTCCTCTATTTGCAAAGCCTTGAGCCCTTGTAGTACTGTCTGAAGATAAGCTGCAAAAGTAGTCGGAGATACAATGATGACTTTCTTTTCATTGAAGGCATAATCAATAAGACTTCTTGTATTTACTTTGACTGCCCCTACTTCATTTATTAATAAATCATAATAAATGCCCTCAGCTGGAATAAACATAAAAGCAAAATCCAACGTAGATTCATTTGGCCTGATATATTTACTAGTTTCGTCTATCCTTTTTTTCAAATCATTTTTAAATTCTTTTTCTAGGACTAGTTTTTTGGCTTTATCTTTTTCGTCTATTATTCTTCTATAATTTTCCAAAGAAAACTTGGCATCTACTGGAAGTACTTTGTCTTTGATCTTGACCACAGCATCTACGGCCTCACCGCTTTTGAAATGGTACTGCATCTCGTAGCTCTGCGGTGGCAAGATATTTGCCAAAATCATTTCAAGACTAGCTTCACCAAGATTGCCTCTAGTCTTGGCGTTGGTCAGTACTTTTTCCAAATTCTGCAATTGATCAGTAAAGCCGACTACTTGTTTGTTGGTTTCTTCAAGCTTTAATAACTTTTCAGTGACATCTCTAGAAATCTTAGAAGTCTCCACAAATTGATCCTGAAGCATCTTGGAAGAATGTTGATTTGTTTTATCAATCTTCTCTCCCAACTGCTTGGTCAAATCACCTATCTGCTGCTGTAGCATTAGCATAGCCTTATCATCTTTTTTTTCTTCTACTGGCTTTTGATTTTTCAACATCAACCAAATAACTACTCCAATACCCGCTATTATTAAAATTGTATTTAAATATTCCATATTTTTATTTACTTTTAGCTTGACCGCCAAACATCCACAAAGGTGTCTGATCAAAAACCTCTTTGGCCTCTATTTCTAAAATACCAGCTATCACCTGTGGTGGCAAGGCAAAATAATCTTTGAATTGATTTAGCTCTGTATCCTGCAAAATTGGCCATTTGGAATAGCCACCCATAAAAGGAGAGCTGAGTGCAAAGACTACTTTATCTATCCGATACTCACGTATCATAAATGAACACATCGGACATGGCTCAGCGATAGTATACAATGTACAACCAGACAAATCAGGATTTTTGAGAAACTTATGAGCTTTGTCCAAAGCCAAAACTTCAGCATGATCTGATACCCTACCATTTGAACCATTGGCTGACTCAGCTATGATCTGACCATCTTTGACGATTATACTAGCAAAGGGAGCTTGCCCCTGAGCTAGACCTTCCTTGGCTAGCTCTATGCATTTTTTGATTACTTCTTTATCTTTCATGTTTTTTATATCTTATCTATCAACTTGCCAATATCTTCCCAGTCAAAATCCTCCGACTGCTTGGCTACTTCCTTAGCCAAAATCTTGTCCCCACTTTCAATGACAGCTTCAACAATTTGTCTTTTATCTATATCTTTAAATTTTTCCAAATTATTTGCAAGCAATTTTCCTTGACCAGCCTTGATAAGCTCTAGAGCTACTTGCTGGTGAACAGCGGATTTAACTTCATCAAGTATACCAAAGTCTCCGCTCTCCATATCAAATATATAATTGATTACAATACTTTCAGGGGTAAGTTTAGAAAATTGAAATTTATCGTCTGACATTATTATTTGGTACTACTATTTTTAACTGCTTGCGAAAAAATACTTATAGTCTCTTCAAATTTTTCTTCAACGTCACTCCCTACAGCTATCCTTATAGTATTACCATCTACACCAAAATTAGAAAGCCATGTTTTACTATGTCCAAAACTAGAACCAAGCCCAATTTTATCACCAGCTATGTTTTTTAATTCTTCCATAAACTTATCTCTATTGGGAATATCTATATAAAATAAAGTCACAGCCCCTTCTGGCGCTATTTCTTGCACCAATTCACTTTGTTTATGAGTTTCTAAATTAGGATGAAAAACTGTAATACCAAAACCTTCCAACACCTTTGCAAGTTGCAAAGCATTTCTAGCATGATTTTTTAATTTTCCTTCCATTATTTCAGTTATATTCTCCGGAATCGCCGCCTCACTATTTGATTGTAAGTATGCTCCATTTTGAACACGTAGATCTTTAATCTGTTTCATTTTATCACCATCCTGTGAATATACTATCCCCATAGTAATTTCATTCTTACCATCTTGATAGTGCTTTGTGCCACTCTCAACTACAGTCAAATCTAAATCTCTATCTTTTGTCTGTTCTATGGGATTTATTAATACCGGGGAAGGTAAGGTATTATCAATAATCATAGATAATCCTTCTCTACTTATTTTGTGAGTATATTTTGCAGCCTTTGCTATCAATTCTATTGCCTCTCTTCTTGATAGACCAGTTTCAGATTCAAATTTACGAATAACATCTCGAAATATCAACGGATTATTACTTGATTCAAATTCTGCAATTAATCTAACAACTTCTTCTTTGATTGACCCCGATACTTCCGCAACTTTATTTGTAGTAGAGAAAAATTTATCCAAAACTACTTCTGGGGTTAATTCTTCTTTATATTTTTGATCTGTTTTTTCAACTAAATCAACGTAAGTCTCAATATCAACTACGGGCATCTCCTTGGAATTAGCAACTGTCTCCGCAACAATCAATGATGGTTTTAATTTTTCTAATAATTTTTCTAATTCTTCGATATTACTAGGGTCAAAATATTCTACTTTTATCCCTCGTTTTTTTAATCCTTCGACAGAATCAAGAGTAACGCTATAAACTTCACGAGAACATAACACAATATCACCGGACTTTAAACTTTCTGCCTCTAATGCAGTATGGATAGCTGCCATGCCAGAATTAAATATTGCCGTATCAGGCACACCAATCATCTCAGCAAATTTTTCTTCTCTATCTGCTAATTCTTTATAATCATATCTAGTATACATGCCCGTCGTTTCTCCAGAAAAAACTTTTTCTGTATCAGTATTAAAATCATCTACACTCTCATATTCTTTTGCTATTCTTTTTGGTTGTTCAATAGACATAATTTAAAAATTATTTAGTCATTTTAATTATGGGCATGTTACTACAAATATCTTTATCTAAAATCATCCATTCAGAATTTACAAAGTGCGCAGTGCTTATTGCCTTCTTCATTTCATCATCATAAATCAATCCACGAAACCTAGATTCAGATGACAAAGAAATAAGTATTTTAATTAAATCATAATCTTCACTTTTTATTCTCTTATCATCAAGCCACCCCTTGGCCAATTTTCTTGCTTTTGGATAATCAACATATCCAGCATCGTCAGCACAATGAATATACAACTCAGTTTCAATATAGCTAAACAATGGATATTTTCTATCATCTGCGAAAGCCCATTTATCTATCAATTTCTCTAAGCTATCTGTATCATTTGCAAACCTAATATTACTTTTTGAATAAAAAACCCCGCCCGACTTCAATGACTTGTGCAAACGTTGAAAAAATCTACCAAGCATATCCCTCCCAATCACATTTGGACCTCTGTGACCTAAGATTACATCATATTTATCCTCGTCATCTATTTCTAGCCAGTCAACTTCTATAAAATGTTCGTTGATAAACCCTTCTTTGGAATAACTAGTTAAGACTTTATAAATAGACTCATCAAAATCAGCTACATATGGAGAAATATTCAATTTTTTACATAGCGCACGATATTCAATAGTAGAACCGAGAATCAATACTTTAGCATCTTTTCCTAGTGGCTTTATTTCATTTTCTAAATATTGCAATTCTTCAACTGAAGGTCTAGCTGGTACAGGAAACTTATCCCAAAGCTCAGCATAATCCCAATTAGCCTCTTCTTCATTAAATTTCTTGTTTTCTTTAACTTTAGACATATTCTTAATGTTATTCTAAATTAAATAATTTAATAGCATTTTTGCCAGTAATTTCTATAATCTCTTCTGTGCTCATATTTTTGATCTCTGCTACTTTGGCTGCTACATATTTGACGTAGCTTGGCTCATTGCGCTTGCCTCTATTTGGTACTGGTGTGAGATAAGGCGCGTCAGTTTCTATGAGCATCTTATCGACTGGGATCCACTTGATGATCTCTTCTAGCACGCCTGTCTTGTCAAAAGTGACTATGCCAGTAAAACCAAGATGAAATCCAAGCTCTACAAACTGCTTGGCTTCTTCTAGATTGCCGCCATAACAATGCACTACTCCTCGATTTACTCCTTCGTCTTTGAGCACATTGTATATATCAGTATAAGCAGCTTTATCTTCTTTACCATTTCTACCATGAATTATCAAAGCCAGATCATTTGCCTTAGCTAGCTTGATATGAGCTCTAAAAACTTTTTCCTGTTTGGCCTTTGCTTCTTCTACTGACTTACCATGTTTTTCCATGGCTTGCCAAAGATGAAAATAATCAAAGCCAGTCTCGCCTATAGCCACTACTCTATCTTTACCACTATTGATTAAGTCCTGAAAATTGTCTGACTCAAATTCTTCATCATAGACATGTATAGGATGCAGACCAAGTGAACTAAAAAAGCTTGGTTCGGCCAAGGCTAAATTTACAGCTTTGAGACTAGTGTCGTAAGCTGCTCCGACATTGATGACTTTCATTTTCTCCTGAAGACAGCGACCTATCACTTCTAACAGGTCGTCTTGATAAGCTTCAAAATTTAAATGCGCGTGGCTATCAATTAACATTTTCAAAAATAGATTTTAATTCTTTAATTGCCCCCGGAACAAATGGCTTAACTACAAAAGCAATATTAAGGGCCATATCTGCCAATTGAGAATTTAATATTTTATCTGATAAAACAGTATTAAATGGTAAAAGAGACATGATATAAACTATAGCTGAAACAGCCAAGGCTCCTGTTATAAGACCTACTACAGCTCCCAATAATTTATTAAGTAAATCAATAAAAGGAATAATGTGAAAGACTCTATTGATAACTGAAACAATAATGCTAACTGCAATATTAACAGCTGCAAAAATTACCAAAAACCCAATAATGGTAGCTAGATATTCTTGCTTCATTTCCGCTATTTCCATTATCCAAGCACCAACTTGTTGCATATAATGAGACCCTGCCCAAATACCAAAGATTACACCGAAAAATCCACCAATAGCTCCAACTAGCCCAGCTCTAAAGCCTTTCCAGGTAAAGATGAATACTATTACGATTAAGAAAATGTCAAACCAATTCATAAATTATATTTTATTAATTTTATATATAATACACTAATATTTAATCTCTCTCAATCTCATCCAATTTGAAGTCATTGATGAATAACAAAAGTATACCAACAATAGCTGATACTGCAAAACTAATAGCTTGATTTTCTGGAAACATATATACGTCTGCCAGTCCCCAAATGCCTCGCCAATAAAGTATAATAGCCATACCCACAATCAAAGCATATAGATTTCTGTGTGTTTCTTTTAATTTTACAAATGGATTTATCATATATTTTATATTTATAATCTAGGAAATAATGGTTCACTAGGTTTTGTAACTTTTTTAGCTGTAATAATATCTAAAATCTCTTTAGATTTATTAGGCATAAAAGGTTTAAGAGCTAAAGCAATATTATACAAATCTAGACTCAATTCTTTTAATAGACTTTTTAACTTATCTTTATTAGCTTCATCTTTGGCAAGCTCCCATGGTTTCTCTTGATCTATCAATGAATTGTCTTTAGCTATTACTTGCCAAATAGTTAAAAGTGCTTCTCTAAAACGAAGTTGTTTTAACTCTTCACTGCCCAGCCCCATATCTTTTGTATCAATTTCAATTTGTCCATCAAGATATTTTTCTATCATATTAGTAACTCGATTTACTAAATTACCAAGACCGTTTACCAAATCTGCATTATACTTAACTGGAAAATCCTCTACCCTGATATCTGACTCTTGTCCAAAAGAAAATTGAGATAAAATTAAATATTTACTTACTTCTGCTCCATATTGCTCTACCAATTCATTAGGATCAATGACATTGCCAAGAGTCTTACTCATCTTCTGACCATCTATAGTAAAAAATCCATGAATATAAAGCTTGGGCATTGGCAAATCAAGGGCCATGAGTATAGCTGGCCAATAAAGTGCATGAAACTTTAAAATATCGAGTGCCATAAACTGAGCATCAGCTGGCCAATACTTCTTAAAATCTTCCCCCTTGGGATAATCAAGAGCTGTAATATAATTAGATAGCGCGTCCACCCACACATAAGTCTTTTGATCATCATCCCAGGGTAAATCTACTCCCCAAGGTACAGATTTCTTGGACCTAGAAATAGAAAAGTCTGGTACATGTTGTTTGTCTATCAAGCCAAGTACTTCATTTTTTCTAGACTCTGGATAAATAGCTAGTTCGCCTGATTCAATAGCTGCTTTTATTTTTGGTAAAAAATCAGATAATTTGAAAAACCAATTCTTTTCTGTGACATTATCTGGTTCTTTATTATGATCTGGACATTTGCCATCTACTAGCTCGCCTTCAGTGATAAACTTTTCACAACCTACACAATAAAGACCTTCATAATTATCTTCATACAAAACACCTTTGTCTTTTAGGGTGTTTAAAATATCAGTAATAATTTTAACATGCTCTTTGTCAGTAGTACGGATAAAATGATTATAATCAATCTCCATATTTGACCAAGCATCTTTAAACTTTTGCGATACCTTGTCTGTGAAAGCTTGTGGTTCTATGCCTTCTGCTTCAGCAGCTTCGGCAATCTTAGCGCCATGTTCATCTGTGCCAGTCAAAAAATAAACATTATCCTCTCCAATTTGTGCACGCCAATATCTAGCTAAAACATCAGCCACTATAGTAGTATAGGCGTGGCCGATATGTGGTTTATCATTTACATAATAAATCGGTGTGGTTATATAAAATTTTTCCATTTTTTATACTAAAATTAATGCCCAAATAGCTAAAGCAAAGGCTAGGGTAAAAAATACTGCTCCCGTAAAACACTTAGATTTAAATGGGCTTTGATGTAAACCGATAGAGCAAGTGTCACATTTATTAGCTACTACTTTATAAAATTGATACCAGGCATAAAGAGTGCCTAGCGCTAAAACTCCATTTAGCAAATATAATACATTTTGTAAATCCATATTTTATTTATTTAATTATTTATTTTTTCTTTTACATTCCCGATCAGGGTCTTTAACAAAATTTAATTTCATACAAATATCATGATTTTTAAAACCTGATTTTTCGTAAAAAGGAACTAAACATTCTCTACAATCCAAGATTATCTTATAACAATTATCCTTTTTAGCAATTTCAATAGCCCTGCCAAGCAAAGCTTTAGCTAAGCCATTACCTTCAAAGCCCTCTCTAGTGGCTACGTCTTCTATGTGGCCAGTTGATCTACCGCCATAAAAAAACTTTGGCTCAACAAATAATTTCACAGTAGATACAATTTGCTCTTTATCACCTTCTTCGTCAGAAACCGCTACCAAAATATAAACTCCTTTTCCACTGGCATTACGAAAAACTTTTTTCCTAGTAGCAATATCCAGATCTTTTATCTTAACTAAATTAGACATGGTCTCAAAAAAACCACTACCATCTACCAAATCTTCTTCTTTTAATTGTCTAATTTTAAATTTCATTAATCAGTAATAATTACACTCTTAGCTACTACACCATACAGCTTATCGAGTTGTTTAGTTAAGGCTGTAATCTCTCGAGCGCTACCCTCAACTGTTAAAGTGATAATTCCCGTACACTTCTTGGCACAAGTACGTGCTGGATTAATTCCCATTCTAGCCATAATTAAATGACCATTAGCAGTTAGTATCTCCTGCACTTCTGTTACATAACTATGTCTATCTTTCATCAAAATACTAATAGTGCCTAAGTGTTTTTTTACTGGCATATAATTATTTGTTTACTATTATTACAAATTCTCCTTTTTGCTGACTCTTGTCACTATTTAATGTTTCTAAAATCTCTTTAGCTGTACCTCGATAAATAGTTTCAAATTTCTTAGTTAGCTCACGACCAACTATAAGTTGTTTATCACAGTCTGATAATTGATCCAAAGCTTTTAATATGCGATGAACTGATTCAAAGAATACTACCGGCCGTTTACTTTCCTTAATTTCGGTCATTAAAGTCTGTCTACCTTTTTTGTGTGGTAAAAATCCTAGAAATAAAAATCTATCTATGGGAATACCAGCCACCGATATCAAAGCTGTCAAAGCTGAGGCACCAGGAATTGGTACAATTTTTGTATCTGGAAAATTGGTCAGAACCAATTCAATCAACTTACCACCTGGATCTGAAACACCAGGGCTACCAGCGTCAGTAATCAAAGCAACATCTTTTCCTTCTTCAAAATATTTAACTAATTTACTAAAGTCTTTCTCATTACTATGTTGATGCCAAGAAATAAGTTTGGTATCAATATTGTGATGAGTAAAAAGCTTTTTACTCACTCTAGTATCCTCAGCCAACACAATATCTACATCTTTTAAAGTATCAATTGCTCTGAATGTAATATCCGCTAAATTTCCAATTGGAGTTGCTACTATATAAAGCATTTATTTCTTCTTTTTATTATCCATTAAACTCTCAACATAAACTGCAATAGCTAAAGCTACTGGTACAGCAAGTAATGCTCCTACTATGCCACCCAAACGAGCTCCAGTCATTATTGCAATAAGTACTACCAAAGGATTAAGGCCTGTACTCTTGCCCATAATTTTTGGCACCATTAGATTGTTTTCTAACTGCTGCACTACAAAATACATAATAGCTACCATTAAAGCCTTACTTGGACTATGAGAAAAGGCAAAAAATACGCCAGGAATAGCTGCAATCCAAGGACCAATAAATGGCACTATCTCAAATATTCCAGCAATCAAAGCTAAAATTAAAGCATATTTTATTCCCAAGGCAAGTAAACCGATATAAACCATAATGAAAACTATCAAAGACAATAACAGCTGTCCTCTAAGCCAATAACCCATACGATGTTGCATAGTTGTAATCAACTTAGAAACATGAGTTTTATGTTTAGCTGGAGTAATTGAACTTATAAAATGCTTAATAGCATTTTCTTCTACTGTTAAATAAAAAGTAATTACCAATACCATGAAGAAGCTAATCATTCCTCCAAAAACAGAACTAAGCACATTGAATATACCTGTAGTAGCCTGACCCACACTCTTAGTAATATCTGTGAAGCTGGCACTGAGTGCTTCTTGGCTAAATAAATTATTCAAATCTATTGCTTGTCCTAAATTTTGGTTAATCTTGTTGTAGAAATCCGGAAAAGCCTTAGACATCTCTAAAACTTGTTCAGTTAAAGGTCCAGACAATAGATAAATAGCCCAACCTACAAAAGATAGAACCACTGTATAAACGCCAATTATACTTAAAGCTCGCGGAATTTTAAATCTTTGCAACCAATCAATTAATGGATCAAAAGCAGATGATAAAATGACAGCTACAAATAATAAAGCTAAAACTTCTTTTATCAAAAATAGAAAACCTAGAAACAACAATACTAGTATTGTCCTTAAAATGGTCCCCGTTGTAATTGAAATAAATTGTTTAGACATAAGTCTTTTTTTATTTTTTTAAGATATTTACGAATTTGTTTTTATTTTTAAATGGTCCAATGATAGCTAGGTTTGATTGTGACCAATCTATAATTTTTACTGTTAAATTATTTATTTGCTTTAAACTAATCTTATCTAATTCTTTTAATCTGGCATCTAAATCTTTAATGGGTTTGCCAATTGCTTCTTGGGATATCAAGAAATTTAAATGTACGCTAGAACTTTCCATTTTAAGAACCATACGTCCTTTGATATTTTCTTTGGCTTGAGCTAATTCTTCTTTACTAATTCCATTTTTAGCCAAATTATTTAATTCTTCTTTGATAGCAGAAAGTGCTTCGTATATTTTTTCTTTGTTGAGTCCTGCGTGGACAGCAAAAGAACTAGCACCCTCATAACCTCCTACCTCAGCTTTAATAAAATAACACAGTCCTTGGCGTTCTCTAATATTTAAAAACAATCTAGAACTCATAGTGCCACCCAAAATATTAGCCATCACTTGGTTTAAAATAAAATCTTTGTCAGTTACAGAAGAAGTTCGGAAACCAAGCATTAATTGTACTTGTTCTAAATCTCTGTCAATTATTTCTACCGCCGGAATAATTTGTTTAATAATCGGCAAAGCTTTATTTTTTATTCTAGCTTGTTTCTTAGAAATTGGAAAAAGCTTGTCTATTAATTTTAAAGCTTGTTTCTCATTAAAATTACCAGCTAAACCAATAATGGCATTGCCATGATAATAATGTTTCTTGTGATAGTTATAAAGAGCATTTCGAGATATAGTTTGAATATTTACTCTAGGCCCAGCAATCGATCTACCAAGATTGGTACCATTGAATAATATATTTTCAAAAACTTCCTCAATATACATCATTGGATTGTCTTCATACATATTGATCTCTTCAACAATCACACCTCTTTCTCTATCTATTTCTTCTTTATCAAATTTAGAATTATGTAATATGTCAGACAACATATCAATAGCCATAATCATATGACTATTATTTACTGTGACATAATAACCAGTGTATTCTTTGCCAGTAAAAGCATTATAATTTGCACCAACGCTATCCAATTCTTTGGCAATATCAGCTGTAGATGGTCTACGCTCGGTACCTTTAAACATTAGATGCTCTACAAAATGAGACACACCATTATTTTTATCATTTTCTTGACGACTACCAACTTTATAAAGCACTTCAAAAGTAACAGCCTTGGTATCTTTCTTTGGTGCCAAAATTATTACACTACCGTCACGACGGACAATTCTTTTATACATATATTAAAAAACTTTTATATTTATTTAAATTTCTTCTCAAAATAATTTTCCACTTCATCGATGGCAATACGCTCCTGTTCCATAGTATCTCTATCTCTGACAGTCACTTGCTTATCTTCAAGAGAATCAAAATCAATAGTCACACAATATGGTGTACCAATCTCATCTTGCCTTCTGTATCTTTTGCCAATAGAGCCAGTCTCGTCATAAGCAATACGATATTTGCCGACCAACATGTCATATACTTTATTACTTGTGTCAGCTAGATCAGGCTTTTTAGAAAGTGGTAATACTGCAATCTTAATAGGAGCTAGTCTCTTATCTAACTTCAAAACTACTTCTGCTGCTTTATTACTTTCAGTTGTGGTAGTACGCCCACCTTCTATTTCAGTATAGGCATCCATAAGGAATGCTAACGTAGCTCTGTCTACACCACCTGAAGTTTCAATAATATTTGGAATATATTCTTTGCCTTCTTCATCTTTGACACTAAGTTTTTGTTTGCTATATTTTTGATGTTGGCTAAGATCCCAATCGCCTCTGTGATGAATACCTTCCAGTTCTTTGAAAGTTTCATTTTTGGAAAAACCAAAATTATATTCAATATCTAAAGCTCGTTTGGCATAATGAGCCAACTCATCACTTTCATGTTCTCTAAATTTTAGATTTTCTGGATTGATACCTAAATCTTTATACCACTCCATTCGTAGCTCCTGCCATTTATCAAAGACTTCCTTAGTTTTATCTGGGTGAACAAAATATTGCATTTCCATTTGTTCAAACTCACGCATCCGAAAAGTAAAATTGCCTGGCGTAATTTCATTTCTAAAAGCCTTACCGATCTGTGCAATACCAAAAGGCATTTTCATACGCATAGAACCCATGACATTCAAAAAATTGACATAAATGCCTTGAGCAGTTTCTGGACGCATATATATTTGATTAGCACTTTCCTCTAAAGGCCCCATAAATGTTTTGAACATCAGATTGAATTGCCTAACTTCAGTTAATTCTCCACCACACTCGGGACATTTCATATCTCCCATATCTGGAGACTTGTCTTTACCAAATGTTGGTTTAATACCTTTTTTTTCTAATAAGTTGTCAGCTCTAAAACGTCCTTTACATTTCTTACAATCAACTAATGGATCAGAAAAACCATCAAGATGCCCTGATGCTTTCCATATTTCAGGATGCATAAGAATCGCAGAATCAAGACCTACCACGTCACGTCTAGCCAACATAAAGTCAAACCAAGATTTTTTTAGATTATTCTTTAACTCTGTACCTAAAGGACCATAGTCATAAATAGAGTTTAAACCTCCATAGATTTCAGAAGAAGGGAAAATAAAGCCTTTTGTTTTGGCTAGATTTACTACTTTATCAAACTTGCGCAGTTCTTTCATAAAAGATAATTTTTAATACTTTAATAACAAAATTATACCTAAAAACAAGTTAAATATCAAGATTGACGGAAAATAAAAAAAGTGTTTTAAAAACCCCGCTATTAATAGCGGGGTTTAAAATTAAATTGTATCGTTCTTGGTCGGATCTATAGGATTGCTTTGCTCAGGAACTGGCGGTGGGCCAGGACTTTGAGGCTGTGGTTGAGCTTGAGGCTGTGGCTTTCCTAAATCTGGATTCATATTTACTTCTTGTCCATACAAATACTTTGAATCTCCAAAAGCTAAAATTGGATAAAATATAAATGGCAGGAATAATAATCCAAAAAAGAAATCTAAATTCTTACCAAAAGCTTTGACAGTGTCATGAAGAATGATAATAGAAAATATAACATTTACAATTGGCACGAACATCAATACTATCCACCACGCTGGTCGCTTGATGATTTGCAATAAAACTATTGCATTATAAATTGGAATGATACTAGCCCAAGGTGGTCGATTAGCTTTTTCAAATAATGCCCACATAGAGACTATTTGAATTATACCTGCTATCCAAGACGCATATTGCACATACAAAACCCATTCAGGCATAACTGCAGTTTCATTTAATAAAAATTCCATACTTAAGTCTATATATAAAATTAATTAATAACCTGTTGGTTTTTTGACGCTTATCTTCCCGCCCGCATCATAAACTACTATATCTCGACGTCCTAATTGTCCAGTCAATAAAAATTCTGCTAAAGCATTATCAACTTGCTCTTGAATAACGCGCCTTAATGGTCTAGCACCAAAGACTGGATCAAAACCAGCTTCTGATAATTCACGTTGCGCAGCTTCAGTAACTTCAAAGAGTATACCCTTTTCTTCCAACCTCTTCTCAACTTTTTTAAGCATAAAACCAGCAATCTTGTATATTTCTTCTTGAGTAAGTGGACGAAATACTACTGTACCATCAAAACGGTTAATAAACTCTGGTCTAAAGATATCTCTAATTTCTTCTTTAATTAACTGATCTTTGAATTCACTGGTTTTCTTTCCCGCATTTATTTGATCTTGTATAAAGGCTGTACCAGCATTTGAAGTTGCAACTATGATTAAATTAGTAAAATCAACTGTTCTACCTAAAGCATCTGTTAAACGTCCATCTTCCATAACTTGTAAAAAAACAGTCAAAATATCCGGATGAGCTTTTTCTATTTCATCAAGTAATAATAAAGCAAATGGCTTATGTCTCACAGCCTCGGTTAGTAAGCCTGGTGTGCCAGATTGAGGAGAACCAATTAATCTTGGTAGGGAAGTTTTATTCTGATATTCACTCATGTCCAAACGGATCATATCATTTTCATTTCCAAAATACTTTTCTGCCACTGTTTTAGCTAATTCTGTTTTACCAACACCAGTTGGCCCTAAGAAAAGTAAATTAACAATTGGCCGATTCTTATCTCGAAGTTCTGCTCTAGCACGACGAAGCGCTGAAGCTACTAATTTAACAGCCTCCTCTTGACCCACTATACGCTGATGAATTTCCTCTTCCATATTAAGCAACTTGGCAGACTCTTGACTAGTTACTTGGGTTAAAGGAATATTTGTTTTATGAGATACTATAGATTCAATATCTTCTACTCTAATTAAATTATCTTTTTGACCACGTTTAGCTACTATAATACCTGCTTCATCCATCAAATCTATAGCCTTAGAAGGTAAGGCTATATCAGTAATATATCTATTAGATAATTCATATATAGTATCTAAAGCATCATAAGTAAAGTAAACGCCGTGCTTACCTTCAACCAGGCCAACATGAGCTTCCATTATTTTAATGGTTTGATTTTTATCTGGTTCCTTTATATTAATTTTTTTAAGCACTTGCCCCAAACTAGTACCTTCAATAAATTGTATATACTCTTTACTATTAGCTGTGGCAATTACTATTATATTTTTCTTGCGAATTTGACTAGCTAAAATTTCTGCCAAAGATACACCTTCTGTACCTTGAGATGAAATGCCAACTAATTGATGAATATCTTCAATGTATAAAATAATATTACCTGAAGCGGTCGTTTCATTTAAAATAGCCAAAAATCTTTCTTCTAATCTTCCTGTGCCTTCTGCACCAGAAACCAAAGTTGGAGCTGATATAGCCACTAATCTTTTATCTTGAAAAAGCTCCGGAATCTCTTCAGCCATCATTCGATTAGCAATGCCCTCTACAATATTACCTTTGCCAATTCCAGGAGGCCCTACTAGCACAGTACTGGCGTAACTACTTTCAACAGTAGAAATAACCTCTGTTATTTCTTTTTCTCTAGCCACAGAAAGTCCTAAGGCACCAGCTCTAGCCGCCAAAGTTAAATCATGAGAAAAACTATTTAAAACCGGAGTAGCAATAGCTGTATATGATCTATTCATTCCTCCCTTTGGCTTAAAGATAGATCTAGACCTAAATCTTTTATATCTACCAACTAATTCCTTATTAATTTTAACCCAAGCAATTACATTATCAATTTTTTGTTCATCAATATCCATATCATAAAACATGTTTCTAACTGACTCACTAGCATTGACCACTCCATAGAGCAAATCTACTTCCGCAATATAATCACCGCCCCGATCTAACATATGAAAATAGGCATTAAGTATTGCATCGCGGGCTTCATTCTCAAAACTTAAATTTTCATTTCCTGGAATCACTAAATTTTTTATACTTTCGTCTATATTCTTCTTTAAATTATCTGCACCC
The DNA here is from genome assembly GCA_018656065.1 of Candidatus Komeilibacteria bacterium. Classification (GTDB taxonomy): domain Bacteria; phylum Patescibacteriota; class Patescibacteriia; order UBA1558; family GWA2-36-10; genus XYD1-37-29. The sequence continues at coordinate 74,621 of JABHZY010000010.1, forward strand.
ACACCCAATCTAGCTAAGACCAAACGTATATCTTTGTCATTTAACAAAATAAAGAGTAAATGCCAAGGAGAAACTGGGAAAACTTTTTTATATTTACCAAACAACCAGGCCTTATCAAGCATCTTAGATACTTCCTGACCAAGATGATCAGAAATATTATGTTTAGTATTCTGATCCTTATTAGATAATAATTTTTCTTTATCAGCTTTTTTAATACCAGGAATAACCAAACGATAATATAAAAACATATCAGCTAAAATCAAAGTCCATAGATACAAATTCTCTATTCTAGAAGTACTGAGAAAATACCATAAATTTCTCGGCTCGAATTGGACAAGATTTAATATTTTATATACCAAAAACAGGGTAAGAAATACTCCGGCTAATAATAATAAATTAATTATAATATCAATAGTTTTACGAAGCTCTCGTACAAATATATGAAGATAATTTATTGAATGACTAAAATATAAAAAATTGTTATTAGAAAAATAATAACTCTTATTACCAAAACAAGTGGTGCACTTAGCTCCATTTACTTTACCTTGGCCTCCACAGGCCTGACAATCTGTAAATTTTAGGCCTTCCATAGAGTATTAAAATTATTATAAATTCCCCAAACTACAACTACTGGTAAAAATATCCAGAATACAATTACTAAGAGATGAATCACTACTAAAAGTAAAAATGCAATTGTACGAGCAAAAGTCAAAATTAATCTAAAGAAAAAACTTATTAGACGTCCTTGTCTATCATACTGACCAAACATTGGCTTAAATAAACTTTTAAACATCAAGCCTACCGCCAAATTACGATTGGTATCTTTTATAGAATTAAAAACATAAAGCACCACTCTTTTTAGTCCTTGAGTGTACCACCAGATAGGAAAATAAAGTAATTCGCCTATTAAATCAACTAATAAAATCTTAGTTGCTTGTACTATTATATTTTGTGTCATTAAATATATTATACCATAAAATAAAAAAACCGCCGAGCTTAATTCAGCAGTTTAAAAATAATACACACTTAATGAAATACATTTATGGCATAACTATACACTGCTCTCGTGTCTGACACGTACTGTTACACCACGGTCTACCTCCAACATCAGAATAAGTTAACCAACCATCTACAAAATCGTCACAATCTTTTGACCACGAATTATAATCACAACCTTCACTCATAGATTTATCATTTGCCGTACACGTATCATTACAATAAGTACCTGATTGCACTGTGCCATCACCACAAGATTCTGGTCCATCATCACAAACTTCATTGCCAGTTATCTCCTCATCACCACAAGTAGAACTATGATCTGCTAAAGATGCTTTAGCTACAAGTTCAATCTCCTCTTCATTGTAAGTACTACAAGCTCCAAAGGTCATCATATCATCACCGGTTCTAGTAATATAGTAACCTGTATCTGTAGAGACTGACTTAATTGGATCAATAGGTAAAACATCTATGTATTCACCTAAAAAATCACTATCGTTTACTACCAAACAATCTCTAGCTTGGCCATCACAGTCCAATTCAGCTGGCGAAGAACAGAGAACTTTCTTTTGGTCATTCCACATACTCGCATCCGCCAAATCACTCGGCAGTGCCGCATTATCAATTTGATAAAGCTCTACAGCTTTAGCTAAGGCTGTTAAATCTTCCCAACGTTGAGTATTATTGGCTTGCCCTAAACGCTTAGTAGGATTAAGCATAGAAAATACACCAACTGCTAAAACTACAAAAACACCAATCATAATTGATAGTTCAACAATAGTGAAGCCTTTATTTTTTCTTTTTTTAAACATATATTTATATATATAATTTACAATTAAGATGCACACAAATCTGTACAAGCAGTACAACTAGCTGAACAATAATCAAGTTTACAACTAGGTTCTACTGGATCAGTATAACAACCACTGCTAGGTGGATCTTCGGGACCAGTATAATCACAAGCCTCTGTTAATGTTATTACTGCAGAACAGTCAGCATTACAATAAGTGCCATTTTCATAAATGCCATTACCGCAAGTTTGAGTCTCAGTTGTGGTATTATCATCATCACAAACTTCAGAGCCCTCTACCTCTCCATCACCACAGGTAGTAGTATAAGCCGCTAACTCTATTTTAGCAGATATTTCAATACTTGTAGACTGATAAGATTCGCAAGCTCCCAAGACTACTATATCTCCAATTGTTCTACTAATATAATAACCAGTATCTGTATCAGTTGATTTTTCAGGATCAACTGGTAAGTCTGCCAAATATTCTCCTAAAAAATCTGTGTCATTCACCACTAGACAATCTCTAGTTTGACCATCACAGGTACGCTCTGCTGCTGAAGAACATAACACTACTTTATGATTTTCGCCAACATTAGAGGCTGCGAAAGTAGCTGGTAAAGCAGCATTATCTGCTGTATAAAGTTCTAGGGCATTGATTATAGCTACTAAATCAGCATTTCTTTGGGAATCATTAGCTTGACCGATTCTTTTAGCAGGATTTATGGCTACAACAGAAATAGCCGCTAGAAGTGCAATAATGCCCACAGCTATTATTAACTCTATTAATGTAAATCCTCCTCTGATCATTGTATTATAATTTACCTTTGGAAATTGCTAATCTAATATTTTCCATTAAACTTATATAAAAATATAAATTATTCAAAGTAGCTAATCTAAAACCTAACGACTCTTGAGTTTTAAATAAATGATGCAAGTAAGCTCTAGAATAATTTTTTAAATTGGCATCATTAATTGATTTTATATCTTTGGCAAACTTAGCGTTAGTAATATTTATAGTAGTATAAAAATTTTTCTTAGTCACATCAGGCTTACCTTTCCATATATAAAGTTTACCATGTCTAGCTTCCCTAGTAGGGATGACACAATCAAACATATCAATACCACGCCTGACCGCTTCTATAATATTTTCTGGATAACCAACTCCCATTAGATAACGAGCTTTGTCAGCCGGAAGCTCTGGCACTGTATAATCTAAAACTTTGTACATAATCTTACTTGATTCTCCAACTGCCAAACCACCTACTGCGTAACCATCAAAATTCATAGCCACCAGTTCTTTAGCTGAACGAATGCGAAGATCTTTGTAATCAGCTCCTTGAACAATGCCAAATACTAATTGTTTTTTTATTTTGCTATTTTTTTTATTTAATTTGTTTTTATAATCAATGGCAAGTTTTGCCCACTGGCTAGTTCTCTCTAGAGCTTCTGTAGCTTTAGCTTTAGTAGTTGGCAAACCAACACACTCATCCAAAACCATCATAATGTCACTATTTAAAGCAACTTGAATATTAATAACTTTCTTGGGGTTCAAGACATGGCGGGAACCATCAATATGAGATTGAAATTCTATATTATTTCCTTTGATTTTTCTAAACTTAGCCAAGGAAAAAACTTGATAGCCACCACTGTCTGTTAAAATTGGCAGATCATTATCCATAAATTTATGCAGACCACCAAACTTTTTTATTACTTCTGTACCAGGCTTTAATAAATTATGATAAGTATTAGATAATATAATCTCTGCTCCTAAATCTTTTACCTCTTTAGCTTCCAAAGATTTAATAGCTGCTTTGGTAGCAATCGGCATGAAAAAAGGAGTACGAACTTCTCCTTTAGCAGTTTTCAGTACTCCCAATCTAGCTTTTGATTTCTTTGATTGTTTTTTTAATTTAAACATAATTACTCTATAATCCCGATAGGGTCACTACTGTCTGATATGACATCTGAAGTTTTAATAGCTTTTGATCTAACTGTTACCTCTTCTATACCGCTGGCATCAACCGTGGTGGCATTTAATATTGTCATAGTCTGTCCTACATTTTCTTCTTCTGGAGTAAGCCTAACTATAAAAGAAGCTGTCAAAGGCAAAATCATATCTGAGAAATCTTCCATAGTCCAAGTAAGGCTCCTGTCTTCTAAATCAAAATCTAAATACCCGCCTTGAATATCCATCGCAGAAATAAAATCAACTTGAGGTGGTAGATTAGAACTAACATTTACATTATCAAATAAGCCTGTTGCTTCTGGCAAAGACCAAATAACCAAATACTCTGTTTCTTCATTTACTTGTGGTGGCAATAATCCTGAGCCTACTCTTCTACCTCCTAGATCCCAATATATTCCATTATTAAAACTAAGGCTTTCACCGATAGTTAACATCAAAGGTGAGCTTACTTGCTGCCAACCTTCTAAGCCTTCTATATTTATTTCTATAATATTTTCTACCATACGATCTGGCAGTGGATCATTTACTACATCTAACTGCCAAGTAAAAATACGAGATTCGCCGGCTGGCCAATTAACCAAAGACTCATCTTCATTTTTAGTCCAAGTAATTTTATTGTCACTATAATTAGCAATAGTATCTAGACTGTCCCAATCTAAAACTTGTCCATCTATCACTGCTGATATTATTACGTCTGCCACATCACCCTTACTATTATTAGTTATTTCTAATTGATACCTCAATTCATCTCCCCAGGTAAGCGCTTGTAAACTAGGCTCCCCATTTATTTGAAACTCCATATCAAATTTTGGATTGATAACTATAATATTTTTTTCTACTCTAGATAGCCTACGAAAATTATCATCTACCATATTACCGACCTCAACTACTAACAGCTGATCCATTTTAGAATCCACGCCAAATACACCATTTATCAACATGGTCTTGGTTTCTTCTCCATCTAAAGTTAATTTGAAATAATTTCCGTCTGGTAAAAAGTCAGGCCCAGGGTTAATAATATCTTCATCCACTTCCACATCTAATAACCCAAGGGGTAAGTCATCCGTCCTTTGGACTATTGTAAAATCATCTGGATATAATATATCAATATATAGATCTTCTAAACTGTCATCTGTTAAATTTTTAAAATTAATCTTGATTTCTTGATCAGCTGCAACTAAAGTTTTTTCTATAGCCTCAACACTCATTTCAATCTTAGAATCTGAAATTTTAGTATCTATACTGTCTTTGACTTTAAAATCTGAATGAAAATTCTCTGGTTGATATGACAAAGTAAAAGCAGAAGTTAAATCTTCATCTTTCTGACCAACTAATTGCCCTATAATTTCTAGCTCTACTTTCTTACCAGGACTTAAATCATCTAATAACCACGTAGTAGCATTTTGATCTATTGGCTCAATACTAGCTTCATTAAAATAAAATCCATTTGGCCAACGAACTGATAATTCAAGTTTTTGCATAGTGACAGTATCTATATTCTGATAAGTCACCTTATAAGTAGTCTGATCACCTGAAATTATTTTATTTGGCCCGTCTATGGCTAACTTTATACTATTATCTATTTGTTCAGTGCTTTGTTTACTAAAATACCAAAATCCAGCAACTGTAGCTGCAAAAAGTAAAAACAAGAACCATAAACAAGAGCCCTTACCTTTTGGCGCTTTCTTAAAAGTTTGATATTCCTTAGGCACTTTCTTCTTTCTTCTGGTAATAGAAGGCGCTTCATATGATCGCTTTCTAACTGGAGCTCTTTTAACTGAGTCCATACTTCTTTTTTTTATTTTAGCCATAGATAAATAATTTTAGAGATTTAGAAGGTTGCTCAAATATTGATTGGTAATATATTTTTGAAATTCTGAACCACTCTTTATTGAGTTTGCTATCAATAGATAGATTAATCAATTGTGGCCAATCAGATTTAATTATAAATTGTAAAAAATCGAATAACTCTCCGCTAATAGGAACCGACTTACTATGATCATGCTCCATATACATCATACCTTCATTAGAGGCGTGCTTACCTAAACGGAAACGTGGCTCCCAACCAGCTACAGACAAATATTTCCAGAGAAAAGCTCTCACTAATGTCATCTTTCTATTCATATTAATTCCTTCGTGATCTAAAATAGTAAAAATATGTTCCATTAAAGAAAATTCTCTAAATTTCTGACCCATAGATCTATCACTTAGAAATAACTCTACTATTGAAGATGCTAATGACATACTCTTAAGATCTTTTCTAAGATTACTGTAGTTTTCTAATACTACTACACCAGCCATGTGGTCCATCTTACCACGACCGATCATTACTTTTACTTTATTAAAGGGCATTAGGTGTCCAGCTAATTTACTTCTAGATCGAGCGGCTGAGCGTAGGACTACAGAGATCACACCTTCCTGAGGAGTAAAAATATCATAGATCCTATCAGCTTCTCTGAAAGGCCTGCTTCTCAGTACAAATGCTTCGGTCTTAAAAGCCATGTGCTTATAACTTTAATCCTAAAGTAATTTCTTCTTTGTTTATTTTTACTTCTTTGATAACTTTTGAATCCTTGTCTGTCTCTATCAAATCTCCAGCTGAAGTCCCAGCTACTAATTCATCTTTATATTTCTCAATTACTGACTTTAGATAATCTGATTTGGTATTATATGTCTCAACTGGATTGTCACTAGGTTTTAATCCTGCATCTTTACGCATAGCATTAATAAATCTAACAAGTTCTCTGACTACGCCTTTTTCTTTAAGCTCATCTGTAAGATTAGTATCTAATGACATTGTTTCTTCTTCATCTACAATCCAACCGCTAGGAGTATGTAACTTTTTATCTACTTTAATATTTTCAACATTAAGTTCGTTTTTTAAAATCTCTATACCCCAACCAACAACAGGAGTAGTGAGTTGAATAACATTTAAAGGCTGCCTGACTTTCATGCCAGACTTAGCTCTTAAAGCATGAGCTTTCTCTGCAATAGCTTTTATAACATCCATATTAATTAAAACTTTGGCATCAACTAATTCTTTATTTAATTCTTTCCATTCTTCAAGATGAACAGACTCTTGCTGGTTATCAAATTCAGAATAAATTGTCTCAGCACTCATTGGTACAAAAGGAGCAATGATCTTTGATAATTCTTTGAGCACAAAGGCTAGTGTATTAATTGCTTGATTGTCTCCATCTTTGAATCTATCTCTAGATCTTCTGATATACCAAGTAGATAAACCATCGATAAAATCAATTATGGCTCTAGTTGGTTTAACTAGATTATAGGCGTCCATTTCACTAGCTACCTCATGCTGCAGAGTAGCTAATTTACTGACAATCCATTTATCTAAAACATTATCTAATTTTTTGGGCTCATCACCTGCTACTTTCTTATCGCCAGAAAACATTAAATAAAAATTCAAAACATTTTGTAGTATGCCAGTGAAACGACGATACATAGTATTTAAATCTTTTTCTACAAAAGAAAGATTTTCCGCAGCCATAACCGGCGAAGATAATAAATACATACGCAAAGCATCAGCTCCATATTTTTCCATGACTAAATCTGGCTCTGGATAATTTTGTAACCGCTTAGACATTTTCTTACCATCCTCGGCTAAGACAATACCATTGACTATACAATTATCAAAAGCACAACTTCCCTTAACACCGCCAGCTATTACATGAAGATAATAAAACCAAGCTCTAGTTTGATCAGCGCCTTCGGCAATAAATTTAGCTGGAAATTTTTGATTAAACTCCCGCTCATTTTCAAATGGATAATGAGATTGAGCATAGGGCATTGAACCTGATTCAAACCAACAATCAAGTACATCTGGAATACGAGTCATTGTACCTCCACATTTACAATCAAATGTAACTTCATCAACTACATGCTTATGAAGATCCTCTACTTCTACACCTGACAATTCTTTAAGTTCCGCCACAGAGCCTACTACTATTCGCTCTTCACACTTGTCACAATGCCATAATGGAATAACAGATCCCCAAAATCTTTGACGAGAAATTGACCAATCACGAGCACCTTCTAGCCATTTACCAAAACGACCTGCTTTGATGTGTTCAGGAACCCAATTAATATCTTTGGCGTTTTTAAGTAGACTGTCTTTGATTTTCAAAACATTCACAAACCAAGATGAAGTTGCGTAATTCAGCAACGGAGTATCACAACGCCAACAATGTGGATAAGAATGTTCGTATTTTTCTTTAGCAAATAATAATCCTTTAGCAGCCAAATATTTGATAATAGCAATATCAGTAGTTGTATGATCGTCTTTTGGTTTTACATTTAACCCTGCAAAATCTGTAGCTTCTTTATTAATAAAACCATCCATAGCTACGTGCTGGATAAAAGGCAAATTCTTTTCCTTGCCTAATTTCATATCATCTTCACCAAAAGCTGGTGCCATATGAACAATGCCAGTTCCTTCTTCAGTAGTTACAAAGTCAGCTGATAGAATTTGCCAGCCATTGTCTCTATTCTCTAAATCTTTATCATTATAGTAATAATCAAAAAGCGGCTTTACTTTTTTGCTTATCAGATCTTTACCTTTAAATTCTTCTAATATTTTTGGATTTTCTCCTAAATCTTTTTGATAACTTTCTATTAATTCTTTAGCTATAATATATTTAGAATCTTCCACTTCTATTTTTACATAATCAATATCTTCTCCTACTGCCAAAGCCACATTACCAATCAAGGTCCAAGGAGTAGTTGTCCAAGCCAAGACGTAAGTTCCAGGTTCATCAACTAATTCAAACTTAGCAGTAACCGATAAATCTTTAATATCTTTGTAGCCTTCAGTTACTTCAGATTGAGAAAGAGTAGTTTCACAACGCGGACAGATATGCATTGAACGGTAGTCCTCATATATAAGCTCCTTATCCCAAAGTTCTTTAAAGACCCACCAGACAGATTCCATGTAATTCAAATCCATGGTCTTATAGTCGTTTTCCATATCTACCCAACGACCCATACGACGAATGGTGCCTTTCCAAGCATCAGCGTATTCCATTACTCGAGAACGGCAATTTTCATTAAACTTGCTAATGCCATATTTTTCTATATCTTTTTTGGTTTCAAAGCCAAGATCTTTTTCTACAATATTTTCAATTGGTAAGCCATGGACATCCCAGCCCCATTTACGTTCTACCTTATATCCTTTCATGGTCCAATATCTAGGTACCACGTCCTTCATTATAGAGGCCACTAAATGACCGTAATGAGGAGTACCTGTGGCAAAAGGAGGGCCATCATAAAAAAGATAGTCACCTTGCGGAGCATCCTGATCAACTGACTTTTGGAAAATCTCATTTTTATCCCAAAAATCCAATATTTTCTTTTCTTTTTCCTTAAAATCTACCATATAACATTTTTAAACTAGTTTGCTTATTCTAACCGAAAAAGCCTATTTTGACAATATTCTTAGAAAAACAAAGAATAAAGGGTTTGCCATAAACTTTTCTTAGATTTTTTAGCACATTTAGCCCGATATACCTTGGCTTGTTTACGAGTAGGGATGCTAAAAATTTTGTCTAATCTCTTTTTCATTTTTTGTTTTATTAATTATATATAAACTCTTAGGCCTTTAAGCATGAAAAAAGGCCCAAGAGGTTTATAACCGGCTTTTGATTTCCTCTATGGTGTATCTTTTCTTGATTTGTAGATCAGCTATCTTTTTTAATACTTTCATCGCTTTGACTGGATCATAAAGACGATAACCGCCCTGTGAACGCCCAGCCTCTTTAATTAACCCTTCGCGAGTATAAAAATTGATAGTGGAAGGTAAAACAGAGAACATTTTAGCTAGTTCTCCGATTTTTACTAATCCTGTGTCTTTAATCCTCTTTTTCATAAAGGTATATATATTATAAACCATAAAGTAAGAAGTGTAAAGTAACTCTAAACACTTTATAGTTAGCTTAAATAAAAAACCGCCCTAACGGGCGGTTTTGACTTACGCTTATAAATTATTGGCTAATTCGGTTTATCTCGACTAATATCTGTGATTCTGCGCCAATTTCTTCTATAGCTACCAATTTAGATCTATTAACTTGCATCAAACCTTCTGGACGATGGAGTTCTTGACCTCTTTGGATAAGTACTGGAACTTCTACTGCTTGAGGCTCAGCCCCCTCTTCTTCAGCAGCTACCAGCTGTTGTTCAATTTGAATATAATATACTTCATCTAAATAAACATTTAGGGCGTCCTCTTTAACTACCTTGGCATAGTAAGCTTGACCATTATCTAAATAGATAGCTTTAAACTTATAATCTTTCTCCATAGTTTCCACTTTAGACATAAACATCCAAGCAGCTCCTAATAAAATTATAATGACAATAAAAGTTAAAGCTAACCAAGATTTACCTCTATTACTCTGTGGCTTTTGAGATACAAAATTCTCAAATTCCATCAAAGCCTCCTCATCTTTTTTGGCTGCAGCCCTTCTAGGCCTTGCTGTAGTGCTTGTTTTTCTTGTAGGCATAATAAAAATTATTACTGATTTTAATATATAAATAATAACAATTAATTTTTATAAAGTAAAGTGTCTCAATTTTACAAAATCAAAAACATATACTATGATAATGAACAGTTAAACATAAAGAAAAGCGTATGAAAAGCGATTTACCTATCCGTCCTGAAGAAACGGATAAAAACAATGCTTGTATTAGTATTTCAGATTGTGATTATCCTGAGTTACTAAAAAATATTTACGATCCACCAAAGTTATTATTTTTTAAAGGCAATAAAAAACTTTTGCATTATAAAAATTTATTAACTGTGGTCGGCTCTAGACAAACAACCGATTATCACCGCAATACTTTAGAAAAAATAATTACTGATTTAAAAGACACATCTATAGTAATCGTTAGTGGCCTAGCTGTCGGCATAGATCGTATGGCCCATAGATATGCTCTAGATAATGATCTACCTACAATTGCAGTTTTGGGATCTAGCCTTGACGAAAGAAAGCTCTATCCTCAAGAAAATTTATCTCTAGCCAGAGAAATAATAAATAAAGGCGGTCTACTACTTTCTGAACAAAGTCCTCAAACTAAAACACAGCTCTGGCATTTTCCTAAAAGAAATAGAATATTAGCCGGTCTATCAAAAACAACTGTAGTAATATCTGGCGCCAAAAAATCTGGTACACTAATAACAGCTCAGGTAGCTATAGATGAGGGGCGTGAAGTACTAGCCCTGCCTGGTAATATCAATCTCCGACTAAACCAAGGACCAAACAAACTAATCAAAGCCGGAGCTGGCTTGCTCAACTGCAGTAAAGATATTTTGAGAATCTATAACATAGATAAACAAATAATCAAACGAAAAATAACATTTAAAAATAAAGCTCATGCTAAAATTTACTCTTTATTACAAACAGAATCTATAAAACTAGTTGACTTAGCTGCAAGGCTAAATATGCCTTTGGCTAAAATAAATCCTCTTATCTCTGAAATGGAGATTCGTGGAATAATTAAACTTAATAATTTAAATCAACTAGAAATAATATGAAAAAAATATTTAACGTAAACCAGGATAAAAAAATACTTCTTCTTCAGGCTCTTTTTATTACTGCCATGCTACTAGCCAACATAGTCGGCATCAAAATTATAAAAATAGGCCCAGTGAACACTTCCGTAGGTATATTGCTAGTGCCACTAGCGTTCTTAATTACTGATGTATTAGCAGAAGTCAAAGGTAAAAAATTTGTAGCCAATCTTATTTGGTCTACAGTAATTGTCTTGATATTTTCTTATCTATTTATCAAGCTCAGTATAAATGTTGAACCAGCTGATAGATTTAAAGATATGAATCCAGCTTTTGTAAGTGTCTTCAATAGTAGCTCTAGAATGTTCTTGGCTTCAATTGTTGCTTTTATGCTTTCTCAATTTCATGATATTTGGGCTTTTGAATTTTGGAAAGAAAAAACTAAAGGCAAAATGCTTTGGCTAAGAAACAATCTATCCACTATGGTTAGCCAATTTATTGATACTGTTATTTTTATGTTCTTAGCTTTTTATCATATTGCTCCAAAATTTGACGCAGCTTTTATCTGGCAGTTGATAGTGCCTTATTATTTACTAAAAATATTAATAGCTTTAATAGATACTCCTTTTGTTTATGCTGGAGTCAAATGGCTAAAGAAAAAATAAATGACTACTCAGTATCAAAAAGATATAGAATTTATAGAAGGCCTAGCTAACATTCCTAAAACCACCTACATGCTAGGCCCTAAAGATAAACGCATTTTTATAAAACGCGTTAGAAGCTTTTTAAGCTTAGTTGGCTCTCCAGATACTAAACTAAAATTTATTCACATCGCCGGTACCAGTGGCAAAGGTAGTACCACTAAAATTCTAGAAAATCTAATGGCTAACGCCAATTTAAAAGTTGGTAGTTTTACTTCTCCTTTTGCTACTACTAGTATTGAAAGAGTAAGTATTAATAATAAATTAATATCGCCAGCTGAATTACATAATATTTTAGAGCATCAAATCAAGCCTACTTTAGATAAATATGTTTTGAAATTTTCTGACTCTATATCATATTTTGAAGCTTGGCTCATAATAGCCTTACTTTATTTTAATAAACAAAAATGTGACTGGGTGATACTTGAAGCTGGACTTGGTGGTTTGCATGATACAACTAATGTAATAGCTAAACCAAAAATAACAGCCATTACTAATATCGGTCTAGATCATACCCATATCTTGGGAAATACCAAAACGAAAATTGCTCAAGATAAAGCTGGTATCATAAAAAAGAATAGTATCTTCCTAAGTACTGAAAAAAATAAAAAACTACAAAAACTATTTAAAGACACTTGCCAGAAACAGCAAGCCTGGTACATGAATTTGGATAATCTAGTTAAAGATTATAAAACGTCAAATTATTTTAATACGCCAAAGCAAACAGATAATTTAAACTTGGCTCTCAATATATTGACTGCTTTAAAAATTAAACCAAGCAATACACAAAAAGTAATTGATAATTTCAAGTTCATCTGTCGTCAAGAAATAATACAAAACAATCCAATAGTTGTATTAGATGGAGCTCATAATAAAGATAAGCTTGATAACATAATTAATTTTACCAAACAACAGTCCTATAAAAAATTACACCTAGTATTGGCTTTTGCTGAAAATAAAGAATATAAGATAGCTCTTAAAAAATTACTGACTATTACTGACTATTTGTATATAACTAGATTTTTATTTGCTTCGCGAAAATCTGCTGAACTCAGAAAATTATATCAAACTAGTAAGAAGCTAAAACCTAATTTAGCAGTTTCCATACATCATGATCCTTATCAAGCGCTGAAACTAGCTACCAAAAATGCCAAGCGAGATGATCTAATATTAGTGACAGGATCTTTCTTTTTGGCTGGTGAATTGAGAAAGAAATGGGTTAGTGAAGAACATATACTTAAAAACCTTCGACTTGACAAAAGATAGCACTTCTTTTATAGTCAAAAACATTGTGAAAAATTAAAATACATTTTATGTCTAAATTAGTCATCGTTGAGTCACCTACTAAAGCCAAAACCATAAAAGGCTTCCTCGGCAAAGATTATGTCGTGGAATCTTCTTTTGGTCATGTCAGAGATTTGCCAAAGAGCAAACTAGGTGTTGATACAGAAAATAACTTTGAGCCTGTATATGAAGTACCCGCCAAGGCTAAAAAACAAGTGACCAAACTAAAAAAGCTAGCCAAGGATGCTGAAGTAGTCTATTTCGCAAGTGATGAAGATCGCGAAGGAGAAGCTATTTCCTGGCATTTAGAAAAACTATTAAACGTAGACAAAAAGAAACAAAAAAGAATTGTTTTTCATGAAATTACCAAGACCGCTATAATGGAGGCTTTAGAGAATCCAAGAGATTTAGACATAAATCTTTTTCATGCCCAAGAAGCCCGTCGTATTCTAGATAGATTAGTAGGCTATAAACTTTCTCCATTATTATGGAAAAAGGTAACTCGTGGATTATCTGCTGGACGCGTACAATCTGTAGCTGTACGTCTAATAGTCGAACGTGAAGCAGAAAGAAGAAAATTTAAGGCTGAAGAATATTGGACAGTAGAAGGAGAAGCTAGTAAAGATAAATCTCCAAAATTTGATATTGCTCTTCATAAAGAAACAGACAAAGTACTGAAAAAATTTGATATAGACGAAACTAAAGCTAAGAAGGCGCAAAAAGATATCAAAGCCAATAAACTTATAGTGACTGACGTCAAAGCTACCGAGCACAAAAAAGCTCCTCTAGCTCCATTTACTACTTCTACTCTACAGCAAGATGCTCACAGACGCTTTGGTTATAGTGCTAAACAAATTATGATGCTAGCCCAACAATTATATGAAGGTATTAAGCTAGGCTCAAAAGGTAGCCATGGTTTGATTACATATATGAGAACTGATTCTCTTAATCTGTCCGATAGTTTTAAAAGTGCTGCTGAAGAATATGTTACTGACAAATTAGGCTCAGAATATATAGTCAAAGGCGGACGTGTTTTTAAAAAGAAAACCAAGCATAGTCAGGAAGCTCATGAAGCTATCAGACCAACTGAAATAACAAATGATCCTGAATCAGTTAAAGAGTATCTAGATCCAAAACAATTAAAAATCTATACTTTGATTTGGCAAAGAGCAGTAGCCTCTCAAATGGCCGAAGCTGTTACTGAGACTACTTCTGTAGCTATTGATTCTCAAAACACTGACTGGACCCTCAAAGCAGTGGGCACAGTGACTAAATTTGCCGGCTGGAAAGCAATCTACAAAAACAACGGTGATGAGAATGAACTGCCTGAAGTAGCTAAAGATGATATACTAAATCTTGATACTCTAGAAGCTATCCAACATTTTACTACTCCTCCGGCTAGATATTCAGAAGCTGGACTTGTCAAAGCTATGGAAGCTCTAGGTATTGGTCGTCCATCTACCTACGCACCAACCATCTCTACTATTATTACCAGACAATATGTAACTAAAGAAGAAAAACGCCTAGCTCCAACTGAAATTGGCGAGATTGTAAATAAATTATTAATGGAACATTTCCATGATATAGTAAGTTATGATTTTACTGCTCAGATGGAAGATGATTTAGATGAAATAGCTGAAGGTAAAAAAGAATGGCAACCTATTATAAGTGATTTTTATAAACCTTTTGAAAAAAATCTTATGCAAAAAGAAAAAGAGTTAGACAAAAAGAAAATTACCGAAACTGCTACTGACGAAAAGTGCGACAAATGTAAAAACGATATGGTAATTAAACTTGGTCGCTTTGGAAAATTCATGGCTTGTACAAATTATCCCGAATGTAAAAATACCAAACCAATTGGTGATGACGGTAAACCTGAGGAAGTAGAAAAGATTGATGAGCCATGCCCAACCTGTGGCAAAGACATGGTCGCCAAGACTGGACGCTTTGGAAAATTTATTGCTTGTAGTGATTATCCAAAATGTAAGACTACTAAAAGTAAAGACCAAGGTACTGGTGTAAAGTGTGGCTTATGTGACGATGGTGAAATGGTTACTAAACGCAGTAAGAGAGGTAAAATATTTTATGGCTGCAATCAATATCCAAAATGTGAACATCTTCTTTGGGGTAAACCAACTGGCAAAAATTGCCCTGACTGTAAAAAACTACTTTATCAAGCAAATAAAAGTACAGTCAAATGTGAAGACTGCGATTATACTGAAAAAATAGCCCCCGCTAAACAAACAGAAGAATAAGAATAAAAACCTCGCTCCTAGCGAGGTTTTTTGATATAATCAATTTATGATTTTATTCCAAAGATACCATTACCATCAAATAGACAAATTTTTCCATACAGATTTTTGGCTTTTTGAAACTTCTGTTTGGCTACATGTTTTTGCACGTTCAATGATAGCGATTTTTATTCCGATCTTCCTATTACAAATGGGCTGGAGTATAAGTCATGTCATGTTTTTTTATTTTATCTATAATATATTTGATGCACCATTAAACTTTTTTGCTAAATGGCTAACATACAAAATAGGAGCCAAAAAAGTAATTGCATTAGGAACTCTATCCTACATAGCTTCTTTTGCTATATTATATAATTTAGATGTTGGTATGTGGCCATTACTTATTTTAATGGCTTTGTTTGCGGCACTTTATGATACCTTCTATTGGGTGGCCCATATTTATTTTTTTATACGCTGTGAAAAAAATGACCGTAATATATCCAAGGGCATAAGTCTATTGTATATAGTTAAAAAAATTGCAGGAATTTTGGCGCCTATTTTTGGAGGCTTGATTTTAATATTTTTTGATAAACAACTTTTGATTGGATTGAGTGTTTTAATTTTATTATTATCAATCATTCCATTATTTAAAATAAAAACTACAAAAGATCGTCCTGATAAAAAACCAAAAAAATTTAAACAATTTTTTAAAAAGGGAGATGGCTTAAAAGAATACATTATTAAAGGATTGTTCTCATTTCATCAAGCTGCCGAAGGTATTATATGGCCAATTTTTATTTATACAATTTTTAAAACTATAGAATCTGTGGCAATCATTCCAATAATAGTTGCTGGCACAGTAATAATAATTACTTATTTCACTAGTAAAATAAAAAAAACAAACCGAAGCCATATAATGGCTCTTGGAGCTTTTTTAATTTCTATTACTTGGATTTTACGTTTAGTGATCGATAATAATATATTTTATTATGCTAGTATATTCTTAATTGGTTTATTTGTTGTATTAGTTTCCCTTCCTCTAGAAAGTAATATGTATGAAAAAGGTGAAAAGAAGGATGCCCTAGATACTGCTACTTATCAGAATTTTTTCTCTATGTTTCCCCGTATTTTCTTTTATGGAACACTTTATTTATTATTAGAAATTTTTCAAGTTAGTTTTATAGCAGCTATTATCGGTATGCTTATGATCATGGCTATAAACTATATATTTATAACTAAAAAATTTGATAAAAAACCTCGCTAAAAGCGAGGTTTTTTGATAAGCTCTTGCTATTTTGACAAGTAACTATTACTATAAATAATACCTGATAAAAATATATGAAAACTTTTGAAGATTTGAAAAAAGTATTAACCCTTAACTACCGCGAAGATGACATTAAAATAGTTATCCGAGCTTTTCATTTTGCTTCAGAAGCTCATAAAGGTCAAAAAAGAAGAACCGGGGAAGACTATATTTATCATTCTATAGCTACAGCTTATAATTTAGCTAAAATGAAAATGGATATACCTTCTATAGCTGCTGGCCTACTTCACGATGTACCAGAAGATACTGATTTTACTTTTGAAGATTTAAAAAATAATTTTGGCAAAGAGATATATTATTTAGTAAAAGGTGTTACAAAATTAGGTACTTTAAAATACAGAGGCCTAGAAAGATATGCAGAAAACTTAAGAAAGATGTTTTTGGCTATGAGCCAAGATCTTAGAGTAATCATTATTAAGTTGGCTGATAGAATGCACAATATGGAAACTTTAGAAGGTGTGCGACCAGAAAAAAGACTTCGTATTGCTCAAGAGACATTAGAAATTTATGCTCCTCTAGCCAATCGCCTCGGAATGTTCAAAGTAAAAACTGAATTGGAAGATTTAGCTTTCCCTTATGTCTATCCTGAAGAATATAAATGGACAATGAATTTAATAGAAGATAGATTAAAATCTGAAACTAAATATATAAGTAAAATAAAAAAATTAGTTCAAAAAGAATTAGCTAAAAATAACATTGAATTTAATAATATTCGCACTCGTATAAAAAGTATATACAGTATTTATCAAAAACTATTACGTAAAGGAAAAGATATAAATAAAATTTATGACCTAATAGCTCTAAGAATTATTGTAGCCGATGTAGCAGATTGCTATAGTGCCATGGGTGTACTGCACAAAAAATGGACCCCACTAAAAGGGCGCGTCAAAGATTACATTGCTCAATCTAAACCAAATGGTTACCAATCACTGCACACTTCTGTTTTTACTGATTTTAGTAAAATAGTTGAAATTCAAATTCGTACTATAGCTATGGATGAAGAAGCTGAATATGGCATTGCTGCCCATAGCAAATACAAAGAAATAGGCATGCTAGGTAAAAGAAAAAAACATCCTAAGTGGTTAGAACATTTGATAGAAATACAAAAAACTATTACTGATAATACCGAATTTATAAAACATATCAAAAATGATTTATTCCTAGAACAAATATTTGTTTTCACGCCCAAAGGCGATGTAGTGGAATTACCAGAGAATGCTACGCCCTTAGATTTTGCTTATTATATCCATACAGATATTGGTAATCAATGTGTCGGAGCAAAAATCAATCATCAAATGGCCTCATTGGATACTCTATTAAAGTCTGGCGATGTAATAGAAATTATTACTGACAAAAATAGAAAAAAACCAAACGCAGACTGGCTCAATATGGTAGCCACTAGTATGGCTAAAAGTAAAATAAAATCTCAACTAAACAAAAAATAACCCTTCGACTACGCTCAGGGTTATTTTTTGTTATTCTTCTAATCTATCTAAAATATTTTTAAGTTCTGAATGCGAATGAAAGTTTATTTTTATAAACCCTCTCTCGCCTCTTTTTTGAATTTTTACTTTAGCACCAATATTTTTTGTTAGCTTATCTTCCCAAGAAGCTAGCACTGGATCACGAGGCTTTTCTTTATTAGCTTTAGCAGCTGATTTTTTATGCATTTCATTTAAATCAGTCACTGAAAGATCATTTTTTATAATTTGCTTAAAAGCTTTGACTTGCTCTTCTTTTGTTTTGTAAGACAAAATAATTTTAGCATGAGACATTGTAATATCTCCTTTGGCAATTGCCTCTTTAACTACGACAGGTAATTTTAAAAGTCTGAGAAAATTAGCTACCGTAGAAACACCTTTGCCTACTTGCTCAGCTATCGCTTCATTACTAAGACCAAACTCCTCAGCTAGTCTTTTATAGGAATTAGCCGTTTCTAGTGGATTAAGATCACGACGTTGAATATTTTCTATAATAGCTAATTCTAATTTATCTCTATCACTAACATCCTTAATAATAATTGGCACTTCAGGCATATCCAAAATTTCAGCAGCCTTAAGTCTTCTCTCGCCAGCAATCAATTGATATTTATCACCTTCTTTAGAAACAACTAAAGGTTGTAATATACCATGTTGTTTAATAGACTGAGCTAACTCATCTAATTTATCTCTATCAAAATGTGTACGCGGCTGCCAAGGGTTAGATATAACATCTTCAGGAGCTACCAATTCTATTTTTTGATCATCAACATTTTCATCAAAATCTGATGACATAATAGCTGATTTTTGTTTTTTATTTGGAATGAGAGATCCCAATCCTTTTCCGAGTGCAGACATAATTTTATTTTTATTTAGCTAATATTACTTCTTGGGCCAAACGCTTGTAAGCATTAGAACCTACTGAATTTGGTGCATAATCTTTAAGTGGTGAACCATGTGATGGAGATTCAGCTACTTTTACATTTCTAGGAATAACACTCCTAAAAATCTTGGCTGGAAAATATTTATATAATTCATTAAAGACATCGTTGGATAATTTATTACGGCTATCATACATAGTCATCACTGCTCCTAAAATTTCTAGCTCTGGCTGAAGATGTTCTTTTATCAGACCAATAGTATTTAAAAGTTGTGACAAACCTTCTAGAGCATAATACTCACATTGAACAGGGATGATAATTTCTCGAGAAGCTACCAAACCATTAATAGTCAAAAGGCCTAATGACGGTGGATTATCAATTAAAATAAAATCATATAAATCAGCCACTTCTTTAATTTGTTTTTCCAATTGATATTCTCTACCTTCAATCTCTACTAGATCAATAGCTGCACCAGCTAAATCTGGAGTAGTCGGTAAAACATGAAAGTTTGGTTGATAAGAACGGATAACTTCTGTAATCCTAGTATTTGGATCAACCAAAACTTCATACATTCCTTTATCAAGATTCTTATAATCTATACCCAAGCCTGATGAAGCATTGCCTTGTGGATCAATATCAATAATTAAAACTCTTTTACCAAAAGCAGCTAACCACGCCGCCAAGTTAATGGATGTCGTGGTTTTTCCAACTCCTCCTTTTTGATTTACTACAGAAATTATTCTAGCCATAAAATACCTGAAACTTCTCTAATTATAGCATAAATTTACTTTTTGGTATAAAAAAAGCTCCCAACTACCCAACCTAGAAAATATCCTAATATTCCGCCAAGTATAATCATTTTGGGATTACTTTGGTCTAAATAAAAAGAAGTATAAAGAAACATAATCAGGGCTCCACCGGTCATTCCCTTAATACGATAAGAAAGGGTCCACGTATTTTTAGCAACTTCCTCTTGGGCTTTAATTTGATCTTTTACATACTTTGGTTGAAAATTATCCATAATATATAATTTAATTATTTAGTTGTTTTTGCCAATCAGTTATAGCAGCTTTAAATTCTTCCATCTTATCTTCAGCAATTGATTCATCAGATGGAATATCAACTGTTAATGGATTAATTTTAGTACCATTTTTAACCATCTCAAAATGAAGATGTGGCCCAGTAGAAAATCCAGTAGAACCAACGTAACCAATAATTTGACCTTGAGTTACTTTCTGACCATAGGAAACTGCCATTCTACTCTGATGAGCATAGTTGGTGCTAAAGACGCTGTTATGTCTAATTTTAGTAAGATAACCATAGCCTTGAGAATTCCAACCGGCAAAAGTAACTGTGCCATCACCTACTGACCTAATAGGTGTTCCGGCAGCAGCTGCATAATCTATAGCTCGATGACCCGTGGAAACATTAAAGGCTTCAACATAACGACGGCCAGTAGTAAAACCTGAAGAAATATATTTAAATGACACTGGATTTTTCAAAAATATCTTTTGCACTGATTCCCCTGATGGATGATAATAACCTTCTAGTAAATCTCCGTCTTCATCAAGGCCTTCTGAAAAATAATAACCCTCAATAGTCTTACCATCATTTACAAATTTAGCGGCTAATATTTCACCGGGCATTTGATACTCACCATTTCTATATCTTTCTTCAAAAATAAATTTATAAGTATCGCCCACTCTAATACCCATACCAAAATCTACTGTCCAAGCAAATACATCTGCTAAATCAATAATAGCTCTTTCGTCTATATTTTGATCTAAAGCTGATTGATAAAGAGAAGATTCTATTACTCCTTCAGCGGTTTTTATTTTTAATTGATATTCAATTTCTCTACGTTCAGCAAATAATTCGCCCTCTTCATTATATTCAACAAAAAGCTCCTCTTCAGTATCAATTGGATAGATTAATCTAATAAATTCATCTGTATCTTTATCAAAATAAAATTTTATTTCTCTGCCTACTCTAATTTTTACCAAATTATAGATTTCTTCACTGACTGCCAATATATTCATCATTAAAGTACCACCAATACCCACTTCTTCAGAAATAGTAGAAAAAGTCATATCTGTCTCAATTAAAACCACTTCTTCTCTATCTCTTGGCTCTTCTATAATCACTTCTGGGACTTCAATATCCTTAGATTTACCTTCAAAAATGCATCCCGAAGCTAATCCGCTAATTGCTAATAATAGTATGCTAATAATATATTTTTTCATAGTATATATTGTAGATAAAATTACATAATTAGGCAACACTAGGCTCTATCTGATATAATATTATTATGTTTAAAAAAAATAAAATTACCCCCTATTTCTTTATCTTATTGACTGTATCGGTCCTTAGTTTTTTAATTATAAATAATAATTTTGAAATATCAATAATAAAAAATCTTTTTCTTAGCAAGCAATCTAAGTTGATTGAAAAAGAAGTTATTATTAAAAAATCATATTTACCAGATTATGTAAAAGGTATTTATCTAACCGCTTATTCAGCTGGCGATGATGAATTCCGAGCTCATATTATAGATAAAATAAAAGACAGTCGAATCAATACTGTGATTATAGATATTAAAGACTACTCTGGTTATATACTTTATGATAGCCAAATCCCTGCAGTCCAAGATATAAAAGCTAAAAATAATCGTATACCTAACTTACAAAAAACTCTAGCTGAATTTCATGAATTAGACATTTATATAATTGCTCGCCAAACTGTCTTTCAAGATCCAGCTTTAGCAAAGATGAGACCTGATCTGGCAATACAAACTTACGCTGGTAATACCTGGTACGATAATGCTGGTCTGGCTTGGGTCGATCCAGGCAAGGAAGAGGTTTGGGAATATAATCTAGCTATTGCTAAAGAAGCTATTGAACTTGGTTTTGATGAAATTAATTTTGACTACATGCGCTATCCTAGTGATGGCAATGTAGGCAACATCAAATATAATATTTCTGAAGGTGAAACTAGAGTAACTATGCTAGATAAATTTTTTAAATATCTCTCAGACAATCTGACTGGTTTAGCTCCAATATCAATTGATACTTTTGGCTTAGTCTTAGATCACACTGATGATGAATATGATCTTAATATTGGACAACGTCTAGATAGAGTAGCTCTATATTTTGATTATGTTTGCCCAATGATGTATCCATCTCACTATCCATTAAATTATTTAGGTTTTGCCAATTCCGCTGAACACCCTGGTGCAGTTATTACTTATGGTTTAGATATTAGCTCTTCTACTATGGCTGGCAAACGAGCTACATTAAGACCATGGCTTCAAGCTTTTAATATTGGCGCGATATATGACGGTCCTAAAATAGACGCTCAAGCTGGAGCAACTCAAAAAGCCAAAACAACTAGTGGTTGGCTTCTGTGGAATGCCAGAAATTATTATCCGGACTTCATATTCTAATTATTTGATCTCAATACCCAGAGGGGCATGATCTGACCCTAGCACTGTATCTAAAATAAATGCTTTAGATACATTTTTTAATATTTTATCAGACACACAAAAATAATCTATACGCCAACCAACATTATTAGCCCTAGCATTAGCTCGATAAGACCACCAACTGTATTGAATTTTTTTAGGATGCAATTCTCTAAAAGTATCTTTAAAATTTTTACTTAAAAATCTATTAAACCAAGCACGCTCTTCTGAAGTAAATCCCGCATTACCAACATTAGGCTTGGGTCTAGCCAAATCAATCTCATTGTGAGCTACATTGTAGTCACCCGTGATAATTAATGGCTTCTTTTTTTCCAGCTTCTTCATATAAATCAAAAGCTTGTCATTCCACTTTATCTTTTCTTCTAGGCGACTAAGATCATCTTTAGAATTAGGAAAATAAATATTAATCAAATAATATTTACCAATATCTAGAGCTTGAATGCGCCCTTCATTATCCCATTTAAGCTTAGGTAAATACTCTACCTTAATACCATTCTTAACCAAGATAGCTGTACCACTATAACCAGGACGCTGAGCAGAATTCCAAAACTCTTGATAATCTATAAAATCAAAATCTTCTTGCGCACGTTTAGCGTCGTCAATCTTTATTTCTTGCAAGCAAATAATATCTGGTTGGGCTTTTTTCAAAAAATCTATAAAGCCCTTGCGGATAGCCGCTCTAATGCCGTTTATATTCCAAGATAATATATTCATTTATTTTTGAAGGTGAATAGTTTGAGTTGGATAAGCAAACTCAATCTTGGCTTTGGCAAATTTCTTAAATATTTCTAAATTAATTTCCTGACGAGCCTTTAGATAATCTGGCATTTCTTTAGATTCAATAAATATTACTATATCAAATATTAAAGCTGAGTCATCATATTCTACAAAATGACAACGATTAAATGTTGCTAAACTTACTTTAGCGACTATCTCTTCAATCATAACTGGAATAGATTCTAAGTTTTTAGCTGAAGTATCATAAGTCACTCCCA
Organism: Candidatus Komeilibacteria bacterium; assembly: GCA_018656065.1. Taxonomy (GTDB): domain Bacteria; phylum Patescibacteriota; class Patescibacteriia; order UBA1558; family GWA2-36-10; genus XYD1-37-29. The sequence goes on from JABHZY010000010.1 coordinate 98,267, forward strand.
ATTTAAAACTAACTCGACGATTATTCATTCTTCTAAAATTCTGAATTCTAGCGCTAGTTAATTCTTGATTAGAAACAATTAATTGCTCACCTTGGAGGGTACGAATACGAGTGGTCTTCATACCAATTTTTTCTACTGTACCACTGTCAGTACCAAGCTTAATAAAATCACCAGCTTTAAATGGCTTATCTATATAAATAGAAAAAGCGGAAAATAAATCACTCAATACATTCTGTAAAGCTAGAGCAATGGCCAAACCACCAATACCCATGCCAGCTATTAAAGAAGTAACATCTAAACCTAGGTTAGATAAAATCAGTACTAGACCCAAAACCCACAAAATTACTTTAACAATAACTTGTAATAATTTTATTACTGAATCGGCATGTTGGTTATCTTCACCCTCTTCTTTATTCTTATTTAAATATTTCCTCATTATATAATCCAAAACTCTGGCAATAGCCTGAATTATTTCAAAAACTATAACCACTAAAAATAAAATTAATAATATCTTGTTAAAAACATCTGGCACTGATAAAATTTTAATTGAAAAATAAACTGAAATGAAAAAATAAAAAGGTGGTTTAATTGTTTTAAACACCTCTATCAACATATCATCCAAATCTGTCTTAGTACGTAAAGCTAATTTATGAAGTCGCGCCAAGACAATTACTTGAAAAGTCTTGAGAATTACTATTAAACTAATAAAAATAATTGCCGCTATAAAATAATCATATGAGGTATTTCCCCACAAAGAAAACATTTTTAAACTTTCTAAAAATTCCATAATAAATCGATTAATTAATTTGTTTTTATAATACCAAAAACGCTGTAAAAAAACAAACCAAAAAGGGAAGAGCCAGGACAATAAGAGTCCTGGCTCCGCGAATGATGTGGCGTGTGTGTTACACGCGCACTCTGAGATCCGAATTGTAGCCACAACCGTGGCAATGCCCTTTACTGTCCATAAGTTTAGAACATAGAGGACATCTTGTCCCAGTTGTACAATGGCAATCCACTGTAATTCTGGCCAAGGTTCTAGGGCTCTTGGATTCGGGGTAGCAGAAGCGATAAAAGCCTTCGGCTAATAAATGAGCTGATGCTTGCATGATTTGATCCTCCTGACCTAATTGTGATGGACTTACGTCTGTCCGTGCGTGTGATCTCAAAATATGGTGAACTGTAATATGTTATTATTATAGCATACTTTACAAATTTTGTCAAAGGTAGTATATTGACTAAAATCAAAATATATTGTAAAATCATGTTTGTTTGTATATTAAGATATTTTGAATATTAAGCCGAAGTGGCGGAACTGGTAGACGCGCTAGACTCAAAATCTGGTGGGCGCAAGCCCGTGGAGGTTCAAGTCCTCTCTTCGGTACCATTCTACGCTGTGGCGTAGAATGTCGTTCGTAGCTTTACGCGAAGAATGACTTATATTCCATGGTTTCTGATTTTAAGTTGAGCTTCGAATGGCAGGCCAGTTTTTTTATAAAAAAGGGCCCATAGCTCAGTTGGCTAGAGCGCTTCCATGGCATGGAAGAGGTCGCAGGTTCGAGCCCTGTTGGGTCCACCATTCGACTCGTCGAGCTAAGCTCGACATCGCTCATGGTCTACGACCATATTTCAACTGAATGTCCTGAGCGTAGCCGAAGGGCAACCTTGTCAAAAAAACCTTTTTACATTATACTTTGTTCACTTGTTTATTTATTTCATGTCGCGGGGTAGAGCAGTTGGCAGCTCGCCAGGCCCATAACCTGGAGGTCGTCGGTTCGAGTCCGACCCCCGCTACCAAATATTTATTTTAATTTTATATACCCCTAAGGCAGGGTAGCTCAGTTGGTTAGAGCGCAGGACTCATAAGCCTGAGGTCGGGAGTTCAATTCTCCCCCCTGCTACCATCCTTCGCTTCTATGAAGCTTCGGATGACAGGCCACTCTATTTTAAAACATAGATTATCCTGTCGTTCGTAGCCTTGGCGAAGAACGATCCGAGGTAGCTCAGTGGTAGAGCAGTTGGCTGTTAACCAATTGGTCGTGGGTTCGAATCCCCCCCTCGGAGCCAAATAAAAAAACATCAACTTTCGTTGGTGCTTTTTTATTGTCTAATAACTTTATTTATACTTAAGTATATTTTTAAAATAAGATAAATGCCATGATATGTGACAAATTGTAATTGCAAACATAACTATACCTATTTCTACATGCCAAAAAAGCATATCAAATGGTAACGGTATATTCAGATTGAAATTAATATTAATTATTAATAAAATACCCAATCCTCCAGAAATAACAAAACTAATAAGTAATAATAAATTCCAAAATTTTCTATGGTTAATTACACTTATAATTCTTTTTTTAGATAAAATATGAGAAAGGATATACAGAACAAATAATGGCAATGCAATTGGTATAAGATGATAAATACCGCTTATTTGTTTTTTGTCTACTTTATTATCAAAATCCTGTTCAATTTCTATTGCTGTCACTACTTTTATATCATCCTTTCTATCAACTAAAGCTGGTTGTGAGTGATCACATATAGCATCATTATCTGTATCAATATAACGAGCACAATTTCCAGGATAAGGATCATTTATTTCACCATGAACACAATCATCCCAAGCAAAACTAATTAGAGGAAATATTATAAATAACAATACTGTTAAAATTATATTTTTCATAAAATATTTTAATTATTCTTATTTATTAAGTACCCTCTGGTCTAATCACTCCATCTTTAAGCCAAATAACTCTATTTACATGTTTTTTATCATCAGGCTCATGAGTTACCATGATTATAGTTTGACCAATATCTTTATTAAGTTTCTTGAATAATTTTAAAATAGTTTCTGATGATTCACTATCTAAATTAGCAGTTGGCTCATCAGCAAATAAAATAGCTGGCTTATTAACCAAAGCCCTAGCAATAGCCACGCGCTGTTGCTCACCACCAGACATTTCTTTTGGTAAATGATGAATACGCTCACCCAAGCCAACTTTTTCTAACATTTCAGTAGCTGTTTTAATATACTCAGCCTTAGACACACCCGTGAGCATAAGTGGTAAATAAACTGATTCCAAGGCACTCAGTTCTGGCAGTAAAGCATAGGCTTGAAAAACATAGCCTAATTTTTTTAAACGAAATTCAGTTTTTTGCTTCTCTGTAAAATCTATTACATTTGTTCCGTCAATAATAATCTCACCAGATGTAGGAGCATCTAAAAGACCAAGTTGATGAAGAAGAGTAGATTTACCTGAACCACTTCGTCCCATCAAAGCTACAAATTCACCCTCTTTAACTCCAAAGCTAACCTCCTTAAGAGCATGAGTTGGAACTCTACCTTCATATGTTTTTTTTAATTTTTTTACTTCAATAATCATTTATATTTCTATTATAAAAACTTAACCCCAAATAGTATCTAAGATACTTTCTTTAGTACCTCTAAAAGCAGGTATAAAACCACCAATCAAAGCAGCTATCACTAAGCTAATATTACTTATTCTAATTATATTGAAGGTTATTTTTAACGATACCCAGCCAACTGGAAAATCCAATGGATTGTTAATAAAAAATGGCCTAATCAGAAATAAAATTATACTTACCCCAAAAATAATTCCAATAACGGCATAAAAAATTGCCTGCATTACAAAAGATAATATTATAGTACTCTCTTTCATGCCAATAGCTTTAAGTATTCCAATCTGCTTTCTTTTATTCACAATGCTAACAAAAATAATTATAAATATTGTGACTCCGGCCACCACAGTACCAATAGCGCCAAGAATAATACTAATCATAGTAAAGCTTTTACTGGCGCTAGAAGTAAAACCAGTCAATTGCTTCCAAGTTTTTATATCCTCGTCTACTAAGCCTGTTTGTCTTATTTGTTTTATATATTTTTCTTCCTGACCTAGCTCATCATCATTAATTTTTACTATTACTTCTGAAGCTAAATTATAAACACCAAGTACGGACTCCATTTCTTTGGTAGTTACAAAAGCCATTTGATCTGCCTGACTATTTTTGGTAGAAAAAATACCTTTAATAGTGTAAGTTCTTCTTATACCATTACTAAATTTAATATCTATCTCATCACCCACATACACTCCTCCTAAACTAAGATAGTCCAAGTCTCCGCCGTGCCCACCAGCTATTTCTTTTCCAATTACAATCTTATCTCTATCATTGGAATCTAAATATTCCCCCTCAATCATGGAATCACTAATTTGAGTTACTCTTATTTCATCTTCTACATCAACTGATTTTACAATCCATTTTCCCCGCTGAACATCATTGCCATCATTATTAGCATCGTAACTAATTAAAGTATTGTTTATATAATGAGCTGAACTAGCAACTATACCAGGTATGGTATCTATGGAATCCATAGCATATTTATTTTCTATATAAACCTCATCATCAGCTGGAGCTATCACAATATTACTATACAAATTCTTGATGGACTGCTCATTAATGGCTTCAACAATTCCACCAAAAACAGATGAAATAAAAATAAGATTAACATAGGCCAAAGTCATGATAAGTATAGTCATAATCAATGTGCCTTTGTTACCCCTAAGGATTGTTGTTCGAGCTAAGAAAAAAGAAGCTTTAATGTTCATTATTATTTTCTATTTATTAAATATTATTTAATTGTATAATATTACACTAATAACATCAAATACTAATATTTTATATGCCTATAATTTTTTTGCTATAATGAAATACGCTAAAATAATATTATTGGTATTATAGGATTAGTAAGAATCAAAAAGAAAACTTCTGCAAAATAGATTTAAATAAAAAAGTATCAACCTATAACAATGTTTTTTTTGTTTAAACCCCCAGCCTTGCTTTATTATCATAAAAATGGTATTTTAGTGCTTATTCAAATTTATTAATCAACTCCAAGAATGTCCAACAATAATGTAGCCATAAGATTCAGCGATGTTTCTTTCAAATATGATTCCAATAAACCCATTTTAGATGGGGCGTCTTTTTCTTTACGTAGAGGTTCCAAGTTTACTTTGATGGGACAAAACGGAGCTGGTAAAAGCACCATCCTCAATCTAATCACTGGCGCATTAAAAGCTGACGATGGTCTAATTTCTGTTGATAAAGGATTAACCGTTGCCTATGCCAAGCAAGTAATTCCTAAAAAAGAAATGGAGCTAAGTCTTAGAGAATTTTTTGAACAATATTTTGATGAAAAAAACTATAGCATTGATAAAAAAATTGACGAAGTCTTAGATATTGTAAATCTCAAAGCAGATCATGATAAAAAAATAAAAACATTTTCTGGTGGACAGCAGGCTAGACTACTGATGGCCTCAGCAATTATTCAAGATCCCGATATTTTAATTTTAGATGAGCCAACTAATAATCTTGATCAAGAAGGCATTAATCATCTGACGTCTTTTCTGATGATGTATGAAAAGACAGTTCTGGTTATTTCTCATGATGCTGGTTTTTTGAATTGTTTTACCGATGGTGTCCTCTATCTTGATGTGTTTACCAAACAAGTTCATCAATACAATGGAGATTATTATACAGTGGTAGAAGAAATTGCCGAGCAAATCAAAAAAGAAGAAAGAAAAAATGCTCAATATGAAAAAGAAATAAAAGCCAACAAAGAAAAATCTGAATTCTTTGCCCACAAAGGTGGTAAGATGAGACTGGTGGCTAGAAAGATGAGAGAGAAAGCTGCTGAGATGGAAGAATCAAAAGTTAATGTACGTCGTGAAGATAAGGCTATTCGAAATTTTGAAATTCCTGCTCAAAAAGAATTAATTAGAGAAATTATAAATATTTCTTCTGTAGGTATAATAAAAAATAATAAACAGATTGAAAAAAAAGTAGATATATCACTAAGAAAAAAACAACATCTACTTCTTAGTGGTCCCAATGGAATTGGTAAGACCACACTATTGGAAGCTCTCGCCAGTGGTAAAGCGAGTGGTACAAAAATAGATGAAGATGTAAAAATAGGATACTATAGACAAGATTTTTCTACTCTTGATTTTGAATCTACTGTCTTCGATTCACTGATGGAAGCCATGAAAGAACAAAGAGAAGAGAAACTTCGTTCTGTGGCAGCTGGATTTCTATTAAGCAAAGAAGTTATCTATTCAAAAATTGGAGATCTTTCAGAAGGACAAAAAGGCCTAGTAGCTTTTGCGCGCCTAATGCTAGAAGAGCCGGGACTACTTATTTTAGATGAGCCAACTAACCATATTAATTTCCGTCATCTACCAATTATAGCCAAAGCACTAGATAAATATGAAGGAGCTATGATACTAGTCAGTCATGTACCAGAATTTGTAGAACAAATACGCATTGACGAAGTATTAGACTTAGGAAAATAAAACTAGTTATCAAAAAATATTAAATCCTTAAAAGTTTAATAAACAATATGAAAAAAAATCCTAAGGTATTATTCATAGATTGGCATAATACACTTTCATATTCTTTTTTTTGGTCACAATTATCTGACAAAAATCACCCTCATAATAATTATTATAAAATCATTAATCATTGGTTATTTGAAAAAAATAACCATTTAATTGAAAAGTGGATGCGAGGCTCATTGAACTCAGAACAAATTTGTAACAAACTTGCCGTAGAAAATAATTTAGATAAAAAAATAATCCTCAATACTTTGAAAGAAAGTTCTGAAAAAATGGAATTATGCTCAAATAATATTCTTGATATTATAAAAGATATACGCAAAAAAAATATAAAAGTAGTAATAGCTACTGATAATATGGATACTTTCCGAAAATTTACTATACGCGGCTTAAGACTAGATAGATTTTTTGATGACTTTCTAATATCAAGCGAGTTAAAGGTCTTAAAATATGACATAACAAATGATAAAATACCCTTTTTTGACCCTTTCCTCAAAAAAAATAGCCTAAGTTATGATGATGTAATACTTCTAGATGACAGTGAAGAAAAATCTGGTATTTATAATAAACTAGGATTTAAAATCTCCCTAGTGACAGACACCCCTAGCTTACTTAATTACTTACGTGAATATTTAGATTAGATTTAGAACGTACAGATAAATTGACTAATAAGTCTATTTCATTTATTATTAAATTAATTGCAGGCATTAATGTGCCTTATTTTTATTAAAAAATGAAATGAAACAAACAACTGCTCTAGAAATTTTAAAAGCTGGACACAATGTCTTTTTGACAGGCTCAGCTGGTACGGGAAAAACCTATCTTTTAAATCAATATATTGATTATCTAAAGGAAAGAAATATGGCCTTAGCTATTACCGCTCCCACAGGTATAGCCGCTTCCCATATTAATGGAATGACCATTCATTCTTTTTTTGGCATTGGTATTAGAGAAAGTGTAGATGATTGGTTTCTGGATAGCTTAGTACAAAAAGAATTCCTTCACAAACGCATAAATAAATTAAAAGTTTTGATAATTGATGAAATATCAATGGTATCTCCTGATCTATTTCATTCTATAGACAAAATTTTGCGAGCCTTCAAATACTCAGATAAACCCTTTGGTGGTCTGCAACTTGTTTTGTCTGGTGATTTTTTTCAATTACCGCCAATCAGCAGCCATGGCAATAGCTCAAGATTTGCCTGGCAAGCCGAAGCTTGGAAAAATGCCGAATTAAAATCTTGTTATCTCACAGAAAAATTTAGACAAAGCGATCAATCTTTGATAAATATTCTTGATGAAATTCGTTCAGGTGATGTTTCTGAAGAATCCATGAAAGTCTTTCGTTCCTGCTATAAAAAAGAACTAAAATCTGATTTTAAGGTTACTAGACTTTATACACACAATAAAGATGTAGATAGAATAAATGAAGAAGAATTAGAGTTATTAAAAGACAAACCAAAACTATTTCAATCTAGAGATAAAGGCTCTAAAAAGAATCTTGCTAAGATTTTTAAATCCTCTTTGGTAAAGGAAGAGTTAGAATTAAAGAAAAAAGCTCTGGTAATTTTTATTAAAAATAACTATGAAGCTGGTTATATAAACGGCACTCTAGGGGAAATAATAAGTTTTGATAAAAATAGCGGTGCACCAATTATAAAAATCTTTTCTGGACGCAAAATTACTGTAGAACCAGCCGAGTGGAAATTAGAAAATAATAAAGGAGAAATAAAGGCAACAGTCAGTCAACTTCCATTACGTCTGGCTTGGGCTTTGACTATTCACAAGTCACAGGGCATGACTCTGGATGCGGCTGAGATTGATCTATCAAAAACTTTTGAGACTGGGCAAGGTTATGTGGCACTATCAAGAATCAGATCAACCGAAGGCCTAAGACTGATGGGACTAAATGATGTGGCCCTTAAGGTTGATCAACTTATTTTAAATATTGATAAAAAAATAAAAGAATCTTCTGATATTCATAAAAATAAATTTGAAGCTCTAAGCACAGCAGAAAAAGATTTATTAGCTAGAGAATTTATTATAAAAAATAATGGCACGATTAATGAAGATGACATCTCAAGTAATAAAAAAGACCTTAAAACAAAATCAAAAACAATAAATATTTCTGTAAAAACTAATACTCTCAAACTAACTAAAGATTTATTGGCTAAGAAAAAAAATGTAGCTGAAATTGCCAAGCTTAGAAAAATATCTGACAAAACAATCATAAGCCATATCAAAAAAATATCTAAACTATACCCTGATTTTGACCTCAATCATCTAAAACCCGATACAAAAACTTTGGGCAAAATTTTCAGAGCTATCAAAAAGATTGAACTTGAAAAGAAATCAACTAATCTACTCAAAGATGGTTCTATAAAACTAAAAGTAATTTTTGATTATCTGAAAGAAGAAATCCCCTATGATGATATAGCTTTAGCTTTGATTTTCTATTATAATCAATAAAACTTTAATAAGCCCTATACTATTGCTTTTTATCTATAAAACAGCTAGAATTCAGCTATAATAACTAATATAAACTTATGGGAAACTTTGATAGAGGCAGAGGTAACCGCGGTGGCGACCGACGAGGTGGCGGTGGTTTTAATAGAGG
>JABHZY010000011.1 GCA_018656065.1 Candidatus Komeilibacteria bacterium
ACAAAAAAGTTTCCTAATATTATAGATATTACTGTCCAGGAAAAAGTTTCGCATTTTATTTGGCAAAAAGATGACACTTTATACCTGTTGGACACTGATGGGGCCTTAAATCGGCAAATACGAGATCTAGATGATAAATACCTTATTTTACGGGATCTAAGGACATCAGTGCCTAATGGTGACGCTAAATTTAGTCCAGATGAGATATCTAGTATTCATCAGATCTATTTGAAATGGTTTGAACTGGTTGGTGCAAAAGCTAAACTGGTCCAGATAGATATAGATGATGATTGGCATTTATTAGAATTGCGTACTGAGGTCGGTTATTATGTAAAATTAGATGCTACAGAAGATATTACTGAACAACTAGATAATTTAAACAAAATATTATTTGCCGGTAATATAACGGGAGTAGACATTGATTATATTGATATTCGCTTTGGTGATAAGGTCTTTTTTAAGTAATATAGTTATATTTGACACTTTTAGAAAAAATGTTATACTTTATATATAACTTCGCATAATATAGGTTAAGCGAAACGATATGTCTAAAATAATGAAAAAATCAAATAAAGCCATAGTAAAACACATCTCCTCTTTCTTGGAGTATTGTGAAGTAGAAAAAGGTCTGGCTAATTTAACAATAAAAAATTACCATAGATTTTTATCCCCTTTTGAAGCTTGGCTTACTAAACAAAAATTATTTAAGCTTCTCCCCCATGAATTATCTCAAAAACATATTTGGGATTATAGATTACATTTATCAAGATCTAATCTACAAAAAAGTACACAGAATTATTATCTTATTGCCCTCAGATCTCTTTTAGCTTATTTTGCTGAAAAAGATATCTCCTCTCTCCCCCCTGATAAGATCAAGCTTAGTAAGAATAAAGATGGTAAAAAAATAAATTTTTTATCACTTGATAAAATTGAGAAATTATTATTGGCACCTAATATAAAAAATGTAGCAGGCCTTAGAGACCGTGCAATTTTAGAAGTATTATTTAGTACAGGATTGCGAGTGGCTGAATTGGTAAATCTTGATAGAGATCAAATTAATTTAGAGGTTTTAAATAATAATAAAAATAAAGACTTAGAGCTAGTTGTAATAGGTAAAGGTAATCATCCTAGAACAGTATATTTATCAGATCGTGCAATACATTGGTTGATAAAATATTTAGAAAAACGAGATGATAATGATTCTGCATTATTTATTAACATGATGAATAGAAAAATTGTTGTCTCTAGGCAAATCTCTACTAGATCTATTGAAAATATGATAAAAAAATATTGTAAAATGAAAGGCTTACCAATTACTACTACCCCGCACACCATTAGACATTCGTATGCAACAGATTTATTAGAACAGGGAGTTGATTTAAGAACTATACAAGAATTTCTTGGCCATCGTAATTTGGTTACCACACAAATTTATACACATGTAACTAGCAAACACTTGAGAGATGTTCATAGGGCTTTTCATAGTGGAGGGAGACTCAAAAATGAATAAATCTAATAAAAAATTAGACTTGCCATGGCATACTGTTGAAAAGGCAATAGGTCAAGAAATCACTTGGTTAAAAGATGTTATTGATACTCGTGGCCAAGAAGGTGTTTTATCAGTGCCAAAAGAAATTAATAAATGGGCTGGTAATTATTATTTGTATAGATTAATTGCTATTTTGATTGTTAGCGGTCAAATTAAGGCAAGGGAAATTAGTTCTGATCACTTGTGGGGAGAAATCGATTATCCAGAAATAGAAAAACTTCATAAACATGGTAAGGGTTGGCATATTAAAATGATGAACATTATTGATGACTATTTTAAATCTCAAGATTATGATATTACAGTTGAACCAAACACATACCACGGAAGAGCTGATTTGGGTGTTTTTAGACGGGGTAAAAAAGATTTATATGTCGAAGTTGGTACAATAGATATATATAAATTATGTGTTAATTTGCATTTTATGAAGAATTTTATATTCATTGTTGTCCCCAAAGAGAATAAAATAATAGAATTTGAAAAATAATATGTTACCTAATTTAGATAAATTTTTATTAAATCTAAAAGAAAATAATTTTTCTTCTGAAACAGTTTATAACTATGAGCGAGATTTAAATACTTTTGCTAATTTTTTAGTAAAAGAGATTAACATAGAGTTTGATAAGATTGATAAAAATTCAATTGTCCTTTTTAAAAAATATCTATCCTCTACTTCTAGACGTACCGCATCTAAAGAATTAGCAAGTAAGCAATTATCAGATTACAGTATTAATCGTATTTTATCAGCCTTAAGGTCATATATCAGATTTTTGATTGAAATAAATTATAGGGTTCCTGTTACTGCTGATAATATCAAATTATTCAAAATAGTCAGGAAATATAATGAAGTACCAACAATGGATGAACTTATTCAGGTCATTGAAGCACCAAATAAATTTGAAAAAGATCCGACTATTGCTTTGCGCAATAGGGCTATGTTAGAAACTATATTCGCAACAGGTATACACATTTCAGAATTATTATCTTTAAAACGTGAAGATATAAACAAATCTGGAAGTATCTGTGTTATGATTAAAGGTAAAAAACAACGTTTTGTCTATCTTACTCCCCGAGCTATCAAATATATCAGTGCTTATCTCAAAACTAGACATGATGATACACCTTTTTTATTTATTCCTTATCGTGGTCG
>JABHZY010000012.1 GCA_018656065.1 Candidatus Komeilibacteria bacterium
CCCTGACCATGATTTTTGGCCAATTCTAGCATGATTATTAAGCCATAATCGGCTTTTGCTGAGATATTAAACATATTAACTGTTTCTTAACTATAAGCGACTTGATTATAGTTAAGAAAGCTTGTTTTGTCAATGTTATTAATATTATGTATAATTAAACTAAATCTGTACATTAAAAGGAGTAGCTCATGCCTAAAAATAAAGAAAAACTAAAAAAACAACTTCTTTCTCCTGAAGAAATAGAAGCTGCGAGTCTACGCCTAAAACTTGCAATGCCTCGTCTAAAAAAACGACTAAAAGCTTTGGATGATGCACAAAATCCAACGCAAGAAGATTGGCAACGAAGTGTTACTATTTAATACACTCCTCTTTATGACTTTGAACTCAGGTAAATATCTGAGTTCTTTTTTAAATTAACCCAATAAATCTATTCTTCCATCTCTTCTAAGCTCCTACGCTCTTCTTCTAAAATTTCTCTCCATCCTTTTTTATCTTTATTTTCAAAAACCTTTAGCTTGGCTTTATATACGTCATCCATTATTTTAACATTTTCCAGGTCATTTTCAAATAATTTCACAGCTTCTTTTAAATCTCCATCTTTTGCCTGAGCAAACAAACTTAAGAGACTTTGCTGATCTTCTTCACTAAGACCTGATTTCAAAATCAACGCTTTAATTTTAATAATGTTAAAATCCATATTATTTATTTAATTTACCTCTAAGTTGTTTCATCTGCTCTAATTTATCTTTTAAAAACTTTTCTTCTCTGTTGTCATAAAGTTTACCAATCACTGGTAAATTTCTAACATTGTCTAACACAACCTGAGTAGTATGTATATAATTATCTAAAACACTCATACGTTCTTCTTCATCACCAATTTCCTGTAGATTATCATCTAAGCGATCTAAATACATTAAGGAATGAATAAAAGAAGTGCAAAACTCCCAGACATTATCTTTGGAATGACCTCCTCCTCTACCAAGAAAACTCTTTTCATCAATGAAATCAAAAAAGATTTTATTATCATAATCTTCATTAAATCCATCAAAAGGAATCCATCCATTATTTATTATCCTTGTTTTCTTATTACTAGTATACCCCTTTAAATCTGCAAATAAAGTTCTAATTTCTGGATCATCTGTAAATTTCTTTTGATCAACATATTTATGTAATATCTCATGTTCAGCTGTTGCTGCGCTTTCTTCAACATCATTCCCTTCCAAATGATCCATTGTAAATGTCATCTCTTTTTCATAATGAGCAGCAAAAGCATTGTCCGCATTATAATCTATAAAACGTACCCTATCTATTAAATTTGAACCTGAAATCGACTCAACTCTGGTAATTGCATTAGTTATTGCTTGTATGTGTTCATCTACACCTTCATCATTAGAGATACTATCTGGACGATTGCCCAAATACTCAAAAACTAAATCACCACCTCTTCCACTGTCTTCAATATTATCTGGCTCAAATTCTTGAAAAACATGCTGATTAATTGGAAATGAATAAGTCCCATCATTTGTTTTAAATTTAAGAATATTATTTTGATCATCGTTTACTGGTTCCCCAAGATAACCCATTGATGTAGCTAGTCCAAAATAATGTCCTCCAGACAAATAGGTGCTCCCATGTTCATCTGCTGTAAGTTCTGATTTGGTTATAAGATCATGAAAAAAATCCTCTGAGTATTCATCTGTCTGCAATTCTTCAGGATGTACACATGTTCCTCCTAGTATCAAATAATCTTCATCGTGATCTCTATCAATTTTTTTACTACCTTGACCATTCAAGCTAACCTCTATTCCATCGTCACCAAGAACCATTACATTAGCAACATAACCTTCAACACTCAAAGTTGGATTATTTTGCAATTCTTCTGGTGAAAAAATAATAGACTCTGTTTCATTATCATGGACAACTACAAAACGAATTAATTTTATCTTATCTATGACATCTAATTGGTTTTCAACGTCATCTCGAAATTCTAAACTATAAAACTCTTGTTTCTCTTTTTGTTCATCTGTTTGTTCTGTGACTTGTGTCTCTGGTGTTTCCGCATGAGCATCTTGAGCAAATTTTGAACCAAGTATTAAAGCTGTAGTTAAAGTTAGCACTTTTGCCATACCAGCAGACCTTCCTCTAAATACATCTAACAATGTCTTTTCTTCTGCTATCAATTTCTCCGGATTCAATTCTAACTCTTCTTTTTTTACTTCTACTTCTGCTTGATCAACAACGACCTCCTCTTCAGAAGCAATAACCTCCTCCTGATCTAAATTGTCTATATTATTCTCCAAAGACATTCTTTCCATTTTCATAAAATATTTAAATTTCGTAAGATATTTTTATAACAAATAATATATTAAGAAAACCATAAAGATACTGCATTGTCAATTTAAAAAACAGTTACAATAGCTGTTTGCCCTTCGACTCGTTTCACTCGCTCAGGACACTAAATTTTTATGGTCGAAGACCACGAGCGAAGTCGAGTGGTGATCCCACGGAGAATCGAACTCCGGTTACCAGGATGAGAACCTGGCGTCCTAGCCACTAGACGATGGGACCTAAATTTAAATCATACTAAGTGCCCTATCTCGCCGAAGCCTTAGCGAAGGCGGAGGGACCTTGAGTGAATATTTTTAACAAAAAAACTACTAAAAGTCAACTATCTTACTGGGCCAACCAAAAAATCATCAGCCTCCCAAGGTCTGGCCATGATCTCATAAACGACCTGCTCCATCTTCATGCCTCGTGAGCCTTTGACCAAAATCACATCTCCTTCTTTGATGCGATCTTGCAAAAATAAACCAGCCTGTGTAGTAGAAGGAAAATGATAAATCTTATCCTCACTCATACCAGCCTTGATAGCACCTCGACGAACATCTCTAGCTCTTTCACCAACTACAAATAAATAATCAACATCTGTATCTGCTATATATTTACCAATCTTTTGATGTTGTTCTTCAGTAGAAGCTCCTAATTCTAGCATATCGCCAAAAACTATTATCTTACTGCCCTCTGTTTTCATTTCAGCTAAAGTATCTATTACCATTTTAGAAGACATCGGCGATGAATTATAAGAATCATCAATTACTAAACTATTTTTTATTCCAAGTAACACATTTGTCCGACCACGTGCCGCCTGATAATGAGCCAAGTTCTTAATAATACTTTCTGGATCCATGCCTAAAGCTAACCCAACAGTACAAGCTGACGCGATAGCTAAGGCATGTTGCTTGCCTAATACTTGTGGTAAAAATACTGGCCAAGTACCTCCTTCAAAATTTAAATCAAAAGATGTACCGTAAATATGTTTTTGTTTAATAATTTTAATATTGTCAATTTGAATATCACTATCTTCTGACTTGCCATAAGTCAAAACATTTCCTTTTGTTTGTTCAGCTAAAGCAGCTACTCTTTTATCATCATTATTTAAAATAGCAAAGCCTTTTTTTGTTAAAGGTGTTAAAATGCTAGCCTTTTCTTTTGCTGTTTCTTCAATTTTACCAAAATTCTGTAAATGACTACGCCCAATAGCTATTAGAACTGAAATATCTGGCGGAGCAATTGATGTGAGATATTTTATATCACCTGGCTTATCTGCTCCCATTTCTAATACTAAAATCTGAGGATATTTTTTATTTTTAAACACTAATAGCTTCAAGCCAGCAATCACAATCTTAATCCAAGCTACAATACTCTTACCACCAGTGTCTTGATTTAAAATAGTTAATGGCACACCAATCTCGTTATTATAGTTTTTGATACTACGTCGAACTCGCCAATTTTTCTTTATAACAGAAAAAATCGCCTCTTTTGAAGAGGTTTTTCCGACGCTACCAGTAATCCCAATGATTTTGGGCTGATATTTCTTAATTACCGCTATACTTAGCAATTTTAGGGTAAAATATAGTATTTTCTTCATAATCTAACGATTTGGTGGAATCTGGTA
>JABHZY010000013.1 GCA_018656065.1 Candidatus Komeilibacteria bacterium
ATTCTAGCGATAGCTCTTTTTCTTTTGCCAACAGCTGGAATATAATCTTTATTTTCTTTCTTTACTGCCATATTAGCTTACTTTTAATCTTTTAATCATATTAGGTCTAAGTCTATTTTTTGGAAGCATTAAATAAACCATCTTACGAAGTACCGCTTGTGGCTCTTCTTCCATCATATCTTTTACCTTTTTAGTACGAATACCACTTGGATAACCAGTATTTCTATGATAAACCTTGGTTTCTAATTTTTTACCAGAAAATTTCATTTCAGCAACATTAGTTATCTCAACAATTTCACCACAATCTGTGTGAGCTTGGTAATCTACTCTATTTTTACCTTGAAGTAGTACAGCAATTTCACTGGCTAATCTACCAGCTATTTTACCACTTGCGTCAATTTTATGTGTTGTTCTTTCCATATATTTATACAAGTTCAATTTGGGCCATAGCAGCACCATCACCTTGACGACGAGCCATTTTGATAATACGGGTATATCCACCTGCTCTATCTTTATATTTTGGTCCAATTACGTCCAATAATTTTTGAACAGCTTTTTTATCTTCTAAATCTCTGCCCAACATTTGTTTGTTGTGTACAGATTTTACTTTAGAACGAGTAATCAGTTTCTCTACAATAGGACGAAGAGCCTTAGCTTTAGCTTCAGTGGTTACGATTTTCTCATACAATACCAATGAAGTGGCTAGACTATCTGTCAAAGCTTTACGAGGTCCTGCTTCTCTACCTAATTTTTTACCTACTTTTCTGTGTCTCATATTATTTATCTTCTTTTTCTTCTTCGTCTTTATCTTCTTTTTTAGCAGCTGCCTTTTTGGTAGCTTTTTTTGGCTTGGCTTCTTTGGCTTCTTGAATAAACAGTGTAAAATGATCTTCTAAAATCTTAGCAGCTTTAGAAATAGCTTCTTCAGCATTAATAGAACCATCAGTTACTATATCTAAAGTAAGTCTTTCGTAGTTAGTCATTTCACCAACACGTACACTATCAATTTTATAGCCAACATTTAATACTGGAGAAAAGCTAGAATCAATAGCCACTGTTCCAATTTCTAATTTCTCAGTTTCATCACGTTGTTCAACAGTAACATAACCCCTACCTTGTTCAACTATAATTTCCATACTAAATTTTGTAGATTTTTCTGTAATAGTAGCAATCACTAAATCTGTATTCAAAATTTCTACATCAGCATTCTTTTTAATATCAGCAGCAGTTACTACTTTTTCACCCTTTACATCAATACTTAATTTTACAGGTTCTTCAGAAAAAGATTTTACTCTTAACTGTTTTAAATTTAGCATTATCTCTACTAAATCTTCTTTGACACCATCTACAGAATCAAATTCATGTTGAGCTCCTTCTACTTTAAAAGAAGTTACAGCAGAACCTTCAAGTGAAGAAAGTAATACTCTGCGAAGAGAGTTTCCTACTGTCACACCAAATCCTGGGAAAAAAGGTTCAATAACTACTTGGTAGCGATTATCCTTTAAATCCTTGATGCTTGTTTTGTCTGGGAATGTAATTTGAATCATAGCGCTTATTTTTAGTTTTTATTTATTATCTTGAATAAAAATCAACTATTAATGGAGTGTCTATATTATTTGGCAATTCTTCTTTATTTGGCAAAGAATTAACAGTGATAGTCATAGCTGCGCTATCAAGGGATAACCAACCAGCTACTTCTACGCTATCAATTTTTTCTGCCATTGCAGTCCAATAGCCTTTTTTAAGTTTATTAGTTTTTACTTTAATAACTTGTCCGGGTTTAATACGGAATGAAGGAATATCAGTAGATACACCATCAACAGTAAAGTGTCCATGATTTACCAATTGACGAGCCAAACGTCTAGTTTGAGCCAATCCAGCACGGTGAATCACGTTATCTAAACGACTTTCAAGTATTGTAAGTAAGTTTTGACCTAGGTCGCCTGATAATTTACTAGCATCTTGAAAAGTTATTTTGAATTGTTTTTCTAAAATGCCATAAATAGCCTTAGCTTTTTGCTTTTCCTTTAATTGACGTCCATACTCAGAAACTTTAGCAAAGGTTTTTTTAGGACCATGCATTCCTGGAGGATAGTTCTTCTTTGATTCCTTTAAAGTATCAGCAACGTTTTCGCCAAATCTACGACTTGCTTTATGTCTTGGTTTTAAATTTCTAGCCATATCTTAATTATATTGAATATTATACTCTTCTTGGTTTCTTTGGTCGGCAACCATTATGAGGAATTGGAGTCATATCTTTGATAGAACCAATTGCTATACCATTAGAATGCAATGCTCTAATAGCAGCTTCACGACCAGCGCCTACTCCTTTTACAAACACATCTACTTCTGTCAAACCTATCTCTTTTACTTTTTCAGCGACATTTCTGACAATAATACCAGCTGCATATGGAGTGGCTTTTTTAGGACCTTTAAAACCATTAACACCAGCAGATGACCAGGCCAAAGTATTACCTTGGGGATCAGTGACAGTGACAATAGTATTATTATAAGTAGCCTGGATATAAGCCTGACCCTTTTTAATATTCTTTTTTACTTTCTTTTTTGATTGTTTCTTTACCATATTATATTAAAATTATGTCTTTTGAGCTCCACCAACTTTACCACTTCCAGCAGTTACACGTTTATTTCCACGTACTGTACGTGAATTAGTTTTTGATCTTTGTCCTCTAGCAGGTAAACCCTTAACATGTCTATTACCGCGGTATGATTTAATTTCCTTTAATCTTTTGATGTTAGAAACTTTTTCACGACGAAGTTCACCTTCTACTTGAATTTTTTCAATTCTTTTTCTAAGTAGATTGATTTCTTCATCACTAAAATCTTTAATCTTTTGATTAGCGTCAAATTTTAATTCTTTCAGTATATTTTGAGCAGTTGTCAAACCAATACCATAAATATAAGTAAGGGCTATTTCAGCTCTTTTTTCGTTTGGAATATTTACACCTGATATTCTGGCCATACTTTTAAAATATTTTTATTAATAAAAATTATCCTTGTCTTTGTTTATGTTTAGGATTCTTACAAATACAAACCACTCTACCTTTACGGCGAGTGACTTTACAGTCTTTACACATTTTTTTTACTGATGCTCTGACTTTCATAAATATTACTTCCTATAAATAATTCTTCCTTTACTCATATCATAGGGACTCATTTCTAATGTAACTGTATCCCCAGGCAAGATTCTTATTTTAAACATACGCATCTTACCAGCTAAATGAGCTAAAACCTCATGGCCATTTTCTAGGGCCACTTTAAAGTTGGCGTTGGGAAGAAGCTCTAATACTTCTCCATCCATCTCCAAAAATCCTTTTTTGTTTACTTTTGGCTCTTGTTCTGCCATTTATTTCTATAAAAAAAGAAGTTATTCTATGATTAATGCATCATAAGAATTCTCCTTTAAATAAGCGTAAATACTTAAAAATTCTATAAATAATCAATGCCCCTATATTATACAGATTTTTTTCAAAAAGTCAATAACTAAAGGGTGAA
>JABHZY010000014.1 GCA_018656065.1 Candidatus Komeilibacteria bacterium
CGATCATGATCAGGACATTTTCCGTCTACTAGATCATTATCAGTCAAAAACTTTTCACATCCCACACAATACAATCCTTTGTATTCCGATTCATACAAAGCACCAACTTCTTTTAATTTATTTAAAATATCTACAACTATTTTTTTGTGCCTATCTTCTGTGGTTCTGATAAAGTCGTTGTATTTTATATCAAGTTTTTCCCAAGCTGTTTTGAATTCTTGAGTTATTTGATCAGTAAATTCTTGCGGACTAATATTAGCAGCTTTAGCTGCTTCAGCAATCTTGGCACCGTGTTCGTCTGTACCAGTCAAAAAATAAACTGATTTGTCTCCCAATTTCTGACGATAATGACGTGCCAAAACATCAGCCACAATAGTCGTATAAGCATGACCGATATGTGGCTTATCATTTACATAATATATTGGTGTTGTGATATAAAATTTATCTGACATATATATTTTTATTCATTATCTATTTTTTCCAAACGATACAGTATTAATTCAGACAAGTTTTTTGGGTCTCTTATTTCAGTCCCCTCAAATCCAAAGTCCTCTAAATACCCAGCACTAAAAGCATCCCAACCTGGACCAGGATGATTAAAATAATCTCTTTCAGTAGCTGGTTCCATTGTATTGCCACCCATTTGTTTTGTATAGGCAATCTCTTTTCTATACCTAATACCAGCAACAATAATTATCTCATCCGGATCTCCGCCAGCGTATTTTCCATAAGGCCGCAAGCCTTCTTCTTGCGAACTAGCTGGTAATTCATCCCAGCTGGCAAATTCTTTTGTTTTGTTTCCCTCAGCTTGAGGGATTGATTCTGGGTTTTTCATAAAATTATGCAATCAATAAAGCCCAAAACGCAAAAGCAAAAGATAAAGTAAAAAATACTGCTCCAGTAAAACATTTTGATTTAAATGGATTTTCGTGAAGACTTACTGAACAAGTATCACACTTGTTGGCTACTACTTTATAAAATTGATACCAGGCATACAAAGTGCCTAGTGCTAAAACTATATTTAATATATATAGTACTGTTTTTATATCCATGTGTTTTTTTGTTTAATTATTTTTTAAAATCTACTCTCATACAAATACCATGTTCTACAAAACCTGATTTTGCATAAAATTTATCTAATTCTTTTTTACAATCTAATATTAATTTGTAACAATTATTGGCTTCAGCTGTCTTGATTGCTTCTTGCAACAAAGCTTTGGCTAAACCATTTCCTTCAAAACCCTGACGAGTGACTACATCTTCTATATGTCCAGCTGCTTTAGCACCATGAAAAAATTTTGGCTCTACCAACAACTTTACAGTAGCAACTATCTGGTCTTTGGAATCCTCTTCTTGAGATACAGCCACAAAGAAATAAGCATCTTGTTGTTTGGCTTTTTGCCAAATAGTTTTTAGCTGATCTAAGTCTAGATTACTAACGTCACTCATGTTTGCCATAGTTTCTACAAAACCACTCTTGTCACTAAAATCAGTATCTTCTAATTGTCTAATTTCAAAATTCATTCAACTTCTCTTAATCTTTCTTTCAAAATATTTCGTACTCTATCTACATCTTCATTATTTATTTCTAAAGTGACAACTTTTGATGATTTAGGATTGCCTATATAAAAAATCTTTTCTTGTGATAATTCTTGACTTGTTTTTCGATAATCATAAACGTTTATATTTTTGCTAAAAGTTTCATATTTTTTGATGTCATGCTTTTTTGTTTTATTATTCTTTATATTTTTAACCTCAACATTATCGTCTACTAAAGAATACTCTTTTTCCTGGACTGTTAAAATTTTATTAAGAAATAAATAAAAAACTAATAATTCTATTATATATCCAATAATCAACATTATACCAAAAACTTGACGATTAATGTCCGGATCATTGTTATCTATATAAACAAAATAATATACTATTCCACTGACATGGAAAGCAAAACCTAATATTATTCTGATTAATAAGCTTCTTTTTTTCCTTTGTTCAGACGGTCGATAAAACCATTGTATTGATTCCATATTATTTATTTATTAAATTATATTTTTCAAAGCCTTGTTTGATCATTTTTTTGCTACTTGGCCAGAAAAAATTATAATCATCTAATTCATCTTGAGTCACCCACTTCATATCTAGGTGTTCATCACTTATAACAACTTCATCTTTGTCGTTTTTTATCAGATTGGCAATACCACAAACCGCTGATCCATCTGGTATATACCATGTTTCATAATGCACTACTCCCAAATGTTCAAAATTATCAAAATTCAATTCTTCTTTCATTTCTCTAGCAAAAGATGTATCAAACATTTCTCCTTCATCTATGCGTCCACCTGGCAACTCCCAATGTTCGGAGCTTTTAGTCATTTTCATTATCAAGCATTTATTATCGCGAATCAGTACAGCTTTTTGGCTAATAACAAATTTTTCTCTAATTGGATCTGACATTTTATTTATCGACTATTACCACAAACTCACCTTTGAGTTGTTTTGGATTTTTATTTAATTCTTCCAAAATACTTTTTGCTGTGCCTCTATAAATAGTCTCAAACTGTTTGGTCAGTTCGCGGCCTATTATAAGTTGCTTATCGCAGTCAGACAAAGCTTCAAGAGTTTTTGTAATGCGATGCACTGATTCAAAAAAGA
>JABHZY010000015.1 GCA_018656065.1 Candidatus Komeilibacteria bacterium
ATTAGAAAATTAAAATCTGCAGTTTTTTTTAATTCTTCACCATTGATTTCAAAACAAAAAGTTCTAAAGACATCCCGTACGGGGAGCCAACAAAAAAACATCAACTTTAGTTGGTGCTTTTTTGTTTTACATATTTTACTTAGCTACACTAGCAATAATTAGAATTAAGTTTGAAAAAGTGATTACAGCCATTAGTATTGCTAGCCAAAACATATAACGATTATATTTAGCTGTGTTTTTACTACTTTGGAAAATAGTTTGATTAAGCTTGACCATATTATCGTAGAGACGATAATTAAGGGTCCATTTAGCTAAATCAGCATTAGGAGTATCATATTGATCGTAGACTATTTCTAATAGATCAGTATCAGGGCTATTTAGGTAGTCTTTTATTTTTTTTTGGTCGGCATTTCCCATAGCATTTTATTTATTATTTATACATGTATTTTACCTTATTTTGTAAAAGCTAGCAAAATTGACAAGAATTATTTTGTATATTAATATTATCATTCCTTTATAGGTAGAGGCATATATTGCAAGGAGGCACTCTCACATGAGTGAACCAAAACATACTGATTCGGATATCAACTGGCCCGGCGTCGCTATTTTCGTTGTCTTGATTGGTATCGTCATTATTGCTGCTCAAGCAATACCAGCCCTGGGGCAATCCCTCAAAGATATACTCAGCAGATGAGGTTAATATCATAACCTCTATTAGGAGCCCGTTTCGACTTTTTGTCGGCGGGCTTTTCTCATTGACAAAAAACCTTGATAATGCTATATTATCAGGTATTTTCGTGTTCATCTACTCTAGCCGAGAGGGAGGCCTATGAAAGGTCAAAAGTTGATTTATGCCTTAATTGGCCTTCAATTAATTGCTTGGGGATGGCATCAGTGGCAAGGTGGACAATTGTCTGCTCAGCACTATTACATTTTCTGTGTAGGAATGTTGTGTGGTCAATTGGGTGCCGGCATTGAATGTTGGCACAAGAAGAGTTGGGGCACTTTTGTGGTCCAGTGTTACTTTTTTGTCTGGACTGCCATCGGTGGCATCCAGCGTTACCTGCAAACCTAGGTCTGCAAAAACAGAGGAGAGACAGATGGGAAGTCTTACGGATAATGCGATGGATCGACTGATCCTTGCAGTCAAAGATGCCGTGATCAAGAGTACCAAGGTGGAGTCCAACCAGGCTCCGGAACGGGATTACGGTTACTTCACGATCATGTCCAGATCCACTGGAAAGGTGCTCCGAGTCGTTGCCGTCGGAGACGTTCCGGCCGCCATGGTCGAGCCCTGCGAGCGCATCTCGCTCGAGAAGTGTCGTCGTACTTTTGAGACGGGCAACGTCAGTTCCTGGGTGGATCGTGATTTCGACGCCAAGGAATTTGGCGGCGGCATCGAGCTGGACGAAGAGTTCGATGTGATCATCGCTTTCTCCGGACTGAAGGAGTACGCCGACGAGACGGTCTGCATCGATGCGGCTCAGAAGACGAGCCTGATCAGTGAGGGTAAGGTCGCAGCGATTCTTGACGTTAGCAGTGCTTGCGTCGACTATCCCGTCACCACGACGGAATTCCTCAAGGCTTTGGAAGCGGCCTAGCGCCAAGGGCCGTTCCAGAGAGGTCCCCCGACTTGAAAGGGTTGGGGGGCTTATTTATTTTGTCAGAATTTTTTAGATAGATTATACTAAAATAGTATCAGTACAATACACCCTTAATAAGGAGGTCAAGAAATGCGTCGCATCTTCAGAGCGATACTGTCTAGTATTTGGACATGGCTAGCCATTTTTGCGGCCATTTTCCTATTAATGGGCAGGTGTCAGACTCCCGGCTTATGAAGGTTGGGAGTTTTTACTTTAGGTATTTTTGGTTCGTAAAGTCTATGTAATTATGGTATTATATATTAATAATATTAATTTAAATATATGAGTTTAATTGATGAAGTAATAAGTAAGAAATTACCTAGAGGGCAGAAATTAACACCTGTTGGTGCTGGTAGTATAGATAAAAAAGTCAGAGAAGCTACTAGAACAGGGTTGCTAAAAAATTTAGGGGATAATCAAGAGATAGTAGTTAAAACGATTAAAGACAATTTATCTAGATTTAGGGGTGAAAAGATTACTGGATTAGAAGCTGAAAGACTTTGGAAAAAAGCCATTAAAGCAGATCCAACTTTAACAAAAGATGACAAAGGTGATTTTAAGGCAATTTTGAAACATATGAGTAAGGCTGGTGCTCCTAAACCGAGCGCTGAAGCAGCTAAAAAGACTGCGCCAAGTGCTAAGGCAACTAAGCAGGCTGCTAGAGTTGCAGCTAAAAAAGCTCAGCTTAAGAAAGATCCAACTAGAGGAGCTTTACCAGAGTTTTTAGAAAAAAGAAGGGGTTCAGTTTCAGTTAAAGCTAATCCTTGGGCTGCTAATCCAAATAAACCTGGCGGAAGCGGCGGTATAGGGTCTGGACTAGGAGGAGGGTCTACTATATCTAATAGTCCATCTTCTGGAGGAGCTTATAAGCCACCAAGTTTGTTAAGATAATTTTTATTTTAAAACCCCCGCTCAGCGGGGGTTTTTTGTTTTAACGATGAGCAAAAATTATTTCTTCAGAGATTAGGTCAAAATTGTCATACCAATTTTGTATTTCAGGTGCAGCCTGATTAGTTTTTAGTTTTTGGTAAAATTCACTTTGCTTATCAAAATTCCACATTATGGTGCGGCCGCAGTTGTTAGCATCTGATGCAAAGTATTCAAACATAGTTTCTTTGAGAGTATTAGTCGGACCAAAGAGAGTTAAAGTTATTTCTTTGTTGTTGAAATAGAAACGCAGTTTTCTTTCCAGGGCCACATCGCAAACTTCAAAGCGACCTAGTACCATATAGTCTTGGGCAAAAAGAAAGCCTACAGATTTAACCTGTTGTGATTCTTGAAAGGGAAAGCCAGTAGCCTTGCCAAATTCCCCAGCTGATAGAGCCTCTATATTATTCATAGATTCTTCTTTGTCTAAATCCCAGGGGTTTATTTGTTCGCCGATATTTTTTATCTCTACATCTAAATAGCTTTGTCTAGTATCATTCATCATAGTACCATCTTCTAGAAGTATAATTCCAGGTGGGTAGTTAAATGAAATACCAACTTCGTCATTATTGTAAAAAGGCCAAAGGTCTGATTCATCTTCTATAGCTTTAGCTTGGCCACTATTATTGAATTCTTTCTCTTCAGGACTAATTTTTTCTTCTACTTTTGAGTCAGAACTTGTATCTTTGGGTAAATTGTCTTGACTAGGTATAGATTTTGTTTTACTACAAGCGGCACCCATTAGTAGGGGAAAAATGAATAGGATTAAAATTATTTTTTTCATAATTTTTATTAAATATTAATATCTTTATATTTTAGCATTATTTCTTATTTATGCCACCTTTTGTCTCAATTATTGACAAAACCAGCTCACTGGTGTTAATTTGATACATTAGTGGTAATGAAGCTGCTAATGTACCTTGGAGCATTGTCATGAGATTGACGACGGCTAAAATGGCTATATTTGCTGGGGGTGATCTTCTAATCACTGCTTGCGCAGAAGGTTTGTACAAGGGTCCCATCAAGAGGATAGTGGTTGACGAGAAGGGTAAGATCACGATTGAACTGGAGTGGACGGCTCGAAATAATGGCACCATCGCCAGCCCAGTCTTGGAGTGGACTTCGGCGGACAATAAGCTGATAGTAGCTGAAAGTTACACCTTCAGCTGGCATTCCAGCGGTTCAATTGTAATGGATGTCGCACATACCAACCAAGTGTTGGTTTTTAGTCAGCGTGGTCGTGATTCAATCGATAAAAATCGAGTGGCTGGTCTCTGATCAGCTGAAGACATTTATGGTGTTAACGAAAGGAGGTTGCCATGGGACTAACAGGAGGACCTTAACACATGACGAGCGTGTAGCGCGTGATTTGAAAATCCTGGAGGGTTATTCTCGCGAGCAATTGATTCGTTTTTGTACTAATGCTACTTACGGCATTGATCTGAAAGGTCGTCGACCAGAAGAGTGTGCCACCGAAAAGCTGCGCATCCTAGCTAGAGTAATTATTACTAGCTGAGGCTAGTTCATTTAATAGGAGGGTAAAATACATGACTACGGTCAAGAGGGTTTCGGGTTCTGCTTAGTGAGTGGGGCCCGTTTTTTTAATTAAAATAAAAAACCGCGGCCGTAGGCCGCGGCAAGATTAAGATTAATTTTTATTTAGCAAGATAATAGTTTGTTCAAAATTACCAGGTAGATCTATAATTTCATAGGAAAGACCGGCTGGTAAATTAATAGCCCCTGAAGCTATTATTTGTTCTACAGAAGCTCGGTCAGCCTCAGTAGCTAATACCATCTGACCATCTTTTTTTAGTAGTTTCTGGCAAATTTCAAAAGTTTCTGGTTTAGTAATTAACTCTTGACTGAGATAAAACATAGTAATAAGATCAGCTACTTCTTCTTGGTCTAATTGATCAAATTCAGCTTCCATGATAGCGGGAGAGTTTTCAAAATCAATTTCGTCTATTTCGTTAAGGGCAACATCAAGTTGGTCAAATAATGCTAAGGCTTGTTTATTTTTAGCGGGGACATTTTCAATGCCAATTGTTTTGATGTTTTTTGTATCTAACACCGCAACCCCATAACCAAATCCAGATCCTACATCTAGGGCAGTCTCAGGATTATTTAGCCTATCCTTGATAGCTAGCCAGACATTATAGATAGATTCTATTCTCTCACTTGGCTTAAGCTGCTCTTGGTCATCTGTTTCATGTTCTAAATCAATGTCTAGGGTTTTTAGTTTTTCTAATAAAGCATCTACTTTTAATTCAGCTTCACTTTTTTGTCTTGGTATGTCGTGGTTATTCATTTTGTATAATTAATTATTTATATATTTAGCTTATTTTTTAGCTTTAATTAATGTTCTGTGCCATTGATCTCTTCTGAATTCATCAACGTCAGTTTCTGACATTCTTTTTTGAATTGAAGCATAAAAATCTTCTAAATCTTCAGGTTTAAAGAATGTGCTGAAACCAGGCCTTGTGAAAGCTTTTAGGAATTCTGTTATTTGTTCTGGAGTTTCTTCTGTTAAATCTTGGTTAAATCCATCTACTTCAATATTATTATCAGTAAAGCCTGCTTCCAAAAAAGCATCTTTAATATCTTCTTCAGTGGGATAATAAAGAGGAAAATTTACTTTGGATTTATAAGCTTGGAATTGTGCTTCTTCTAGTGTGTCTTTAATTAAATCCCATAATTTTTGTAGTTGTCCTTCGTGTCCAAATTGTAAAATTGCGACGCCATCCTTTTTTAAGGATTCAAAGATATTTTTTACTGCTCTTTTAAAATTTTCTTTTGCCCATGTTTCATAAGCTTCTCTTTCCTCTGGGTTTAAATGGGAATAAATAATTTCATCCATTTCGTAGGGTGGCTGTCAATGTAAACCCTCGTTTGAAGTAACGATATCCATACTTTCTGGCTTAACTGGTAATTCATAAAAAGAGCCAGCAATGCCACTTATTTCCCCATTAGAGTTGGCTGTAAGGCGTTCAACATTTTCTGCTGTATAATCTAAGCCTGTTAAATTAATTTTTGCATTAGGATATTTTCTTTCCAATTCTTCTTTTAATTCAATTGTGAGATTTCCTGGACCGCAAGCTAAATCAATCCCTGTAATTTCATCTGGATTTTCTAGTTCTTCTTCTGAAAAAGCTAAAGTAGAATCTATAACTTTATGACCTATAGTTTTTTGAGAAGAGGAGTGGCGTTCATATTCATCACTCATGTGAAAATGTTGGTCTGATTCAGCTTCTGCACTTTTTGATTTATTTCCTTTTAGCTCAAATGTTGGTTCTTTCATATGTTTGAATTTATATTATTAGCTTACTTCATTCAATAAAAAATGACAAACAAAATAGCCCTCGGAGGGGAGGGCTAAAATGGGAAGTATTTATTTTATTTGATAAATTTCATTAAATTTACCTAATACTTTACGAGCAATATCTACAGTTTCAATTTTTTCTATACCTTGGTCTACTTCACCCTCGTATCTTAATATTCTAGCAATAATTTCTTGACGGCAAGATTCCACTACAAGGTCCATATCAGCTATTCCATCAACTATTCTATTAATACCCATATCTACAGCATCTTTTGTATCAGATAATTCTTCATTTTTCCCGAAGAGTTTAAATAATTTTTTTAATAAAATAAAATTTTCTATATCTTTATCATAACTTGTTCTAAATTTTTTTTGTCCTTTGGTTCTAACATCTAAAACATGATTATCAAGATCTGCTGTAGCTGCCTCAAAAGCAAGGTTGAGAGCATGAGTAGTTTCTAGTTGGTAAATTGGGAATGTTTCAAATTTAACATAATTTGGTGTTTGGCCGGAGGTTAATGAACGATACATTTCAGATAATAATACTCCAAATTTACCACTGCCTCCTCCAGGACTTATTACAACTAGATTACCATCATCAACCCTGACAGGGTCATTTTTTTCGAAAGGGTTGTTTCCCTCTGTAAAAATTTCAACATTAGGGTATTTTTCAATTCCAAAATTTGTCAAAAGATTAACATTTATTTTGTGTAAATCTTCTCTAAATTTATCTATTCTTCTTTTGTTACCCGAAGTCATCTCTCTAGGTGTAACAGCTAGAACAACCTTATCTATTGGGATTTGTTTTTTGTGTGCCTCTTCAATTAATCTAATTGTTTCTCTATCATAAATGAGGCCAGAATCTCCACGAATTCTACCTTTTGGCTTTCTCCCGTCTGGCTGAGATAGTATATCAAGAGAATTTACTACCATTACAACGTCGGCAAGCTTAACTACTTCTCTTAGTATTTCCGCTTTGCAGTCAGCTTCATATCCAGGCATGACTCTTTCAGCATGGCGGTCGTCAAATGGCTTTCCACCAAATTCTAAGAAAGCTGGTTTGTTTGGTTTGCTAGTAAGCGCTTCATAAAATTTTTCTGTTTGACTTTCTAGATATTTAGGTGAATTGAAGCCTTGCTTGGGGTTTTTCTGATTAATAATATGGTCAATAATTTTTTTGGCTACCTGAGTAGCATCTAAAGTGCCCGTGTCTACATGTAATACAGAATCTTTAGCTGATTCCTCAGATGTTTTTAATAGATAATCTTCAAAATATCCAAGTCGTGTGTCAGGATTTTTCTCTTCCAAATCTCTTTCGTTTAATACCCCTCTATCATTAAGTCTTTCGCGTCTTTTAGATTCTTCAAGTAATAATATAACTTTTAAATCTGGCTGTACCATAGGAAATTTAGCCTCTAGCTCTTCTAGCTTTTCTTTTTCAATGCCAAGGTGTGAAAAATGAGCTTTTATGTCATCAAGGTACCTACTTTTGACCACGTGATAACCTTGAGATAATAATTCTTCTATCTGATCACTGTGATACATCATAGATTCTAAGTAGGCAGCTAATTCATCTTCTAATATTCCGGAGTCCCTAGCTTCCTTTTTTCTAGTAGTATGTGGATTTTCAAGATCCTCTTTATAATCATCGTAGTTTATAGTTTTTTTACCAGATTTATTTAGGGTTTCTACTAGCTCCTTTGTGGTAGTTGTTTTTCCTGTGCCATCTATTCCATGTATAGAAACAAATTCTCCCATTTTTTCGGACATATTAGATTATTTTAGACGTATTATGGTAGATATTTTTTATAGAGGTATATTTTGGTTTACATTTTTTCTTGTAGGATGTAATAGATATTTTATCAAAGCCTGCTTCTAGGTATTTAATACCCCAAGCTAAGCGTTCTTCGTAGCTAGTTTTTTTACACATTAGCATAAATGCTTCATGGTATTCTATTTTTGACCCAGCGTCAGCGGAACGAACAATTTGTTCTTCGATAGACTTGGGGGTATTTTTTGAGTTATGTGACAAAATACAAGCGTATATTTTTTCTTTTTCTTTTTCATTAAATTTAGAATCTTCTAAAATTTTTTCAGCCATTCTTTTTCCGGTTTGAGGGTGTTTTTCGCTTCCTCTTTCTTTTCCTCTGCCAATATCATGTAATAAACAAGCGGTCTCAATAATCTTAGGATTAACATCGTATTTTTTTGTTATTTCCATGGCAATTTTAACTACATATTGTATATGACAAGAATATTCTTTCTTTTTTTCTGATAATAGAATATTTAGTATTCTTTCTTTTAATTTTTTGTTCATAATTTAAGTTTAAATTTTATATGGCCCAGGCCATCCTCTCTGGCTCCGCCATTCACCTTGCACTTATCTTACTAGATTAGCCAAAATTAGACAAATAAAAATAGCCCGTCAGAGGGAAGGGCTAAATGGAGGAGGGTATTATTTTATTTTTATTATACCCTTATCGGCATCAACTTTTATTATATCTCCATCTTTTAATAATTTGGTAGCGTTTTTTGTACCTATGATGCAAGGTTTTTTCATTTCTCTAGCAATAATAGCGGCATGACACGTGATGCCACCTTCGTCAGTTATAAATGCGGCAGCTTTTTCCAGCGCGGGAATAAAATTGGGTGTGGTCATAATAGCAACAACAATATCTCCTTTTTTGACCTTCATATTATCTTTGGCACTTTTTATTATTTTTACCTTTCCAGTTGCTTTTCCTAGAAATCCTGTTTGGCCACTTATTTTTTTAGTGGTTTTTAAATTTTGTTTTAATATTGGTCGTTGTTTTATATATTTTAAGGCGTCAGTAGATTCTAAAACAATATTTTGATTGTAGTCAAAAAATACCAAGAATCCTTTTTTTCTTTTTTTAATGCAAGTTAGATAATTAAACTTATTTTTTAAAGATAAGAGTACTTCCGATGCACTAAGGTATAATAAGTCGTTATAAGTAATTTTGAGTTCAGTAGCAATTTTTTTTATAAGTGGCAGAACATAGTATGAAGATTCTTGAAAAAAATCAGTGCGTTGAGTTCTTAAAAAAACTATATTTCTTATTAATTCAACTATTTCTTTATCTTTTTTGCTAAAATTTTTAGTAACTTTATTTATTTGGAGTTCTCTTGTTTGACGTGAGCTTACTATTTTTTCTAATTCTAGCCTGGCTTTAACAGGAGTATAATTTTTTAATCTTTGAAGAACTAATTCTTTTGTCCAAGGTTTACCAATAAAGAATCTGAGTGCCAGCCAGCTGTATTTTTTGACGTGCTTATTAATTGAAACTGAATCTTTTTTAACACCAAGACATAAAAATTCATTTTTTTCTTTTTCGATAGCCGTCAAACGATTTGAAGTTGTTATTAGTTCTAATAGGGTGTTATATTCTTTTTTATTTTTGCTGTATTTTTTGACAAGTTTATTGGTTAAATCTGAAATCATATCTTCAAATAAGGCAATGTTTTGAAAAATCATATAATTGTTAGCTTCTGATAAATATTTTTTCAGCAGTTTATGCATTTGTTTCTTATCGAGATATTTTTTATCAGATTGCTTTTTTATATCTTTTGAAGTTTGAATTAATTGATTACCATATTCAAAACATTTTTTTATCAGTTTTTTGGTATATGTTTCGTTATTCTTTTTTAAGAGAGTAGTGTTTATTTTGTCTAAATCAGATTTTTTAATAAAAAAATAATTATTGGTATATATCCATCTAACACCATTTTGCCAGCCTAGTATTTTTGTCAGATTTACTTTATCCAACATACCACGAACAATGATAGATGAAGCAAAATATGGCTCAATTCTTTCGCCAAAGTATACTAAATCTTTATTTTTTATGCTCTCAATTTTCATGTATTTATTTTAGCACAAATTCTTCTCTTTGTACTTTTTTAGAAAAAGTACCAAAAATTTCTCGCTGCAGAAAAATCTAAATAATTTATTGCTTCTAGTCGCTTTTTTGTGAACTCGCCCTCGCTTCGCTCGAAGCTCAGACAGCACAAAAATAGCCCCGCCCAAGGGCGAGGCAAGCGTGACTATACGCAGCTAAATTATAAGATTGTTTATGATGCGAGGGATTTATTTTAAATTTTTTAGTTTATAAAGATTTTTATAATCCCGTTCTTTAAATAGGTCTATGTATTTTGTATAGACAAATACTCTATCTCGGAGCTTTATATTTAGAGGTGTAAGGATTTTAAGATCAACCATTTTTTCCACTAGGTTATTAGCATTAGCAAAAGTTATACCAGTCATACGACTAGCGTCATTTACAGTGATAATAGGATTACCAAATAATTCTTCTAAAAGTAATATAGCATTTTTTGATGATTGTGCACTTAATTCTGATAAACGCTTCATGTCTTTTTCTTTGAGAGAGTTAATTTTTTTTGCAGTTATCACAGCTTGCTCTGCTACAACCCATACACCCTCTAGAAAAAATTTACACCAACTTTCATAATCGCCTTTTTCATGCACATTATCAAGTCTATTGTAATATTCTTTTTGAAATACTTTGAAATATTCAGATAAATATAAGGCAGGCTTATTTAGTAAACGATAATGACATAATAATAATGTAATTAATAATCTTCCAATTCTACCATTTCCATCAAGGAAAGGATGGATATTCTCAAATTGTGTATGAATTAATGCTATTTTAATTAATGGTGGCAACGGATTAGTGTCGTGTAAAAATTTTTCTAGATTTGTTAGAGAAGCTTGCATATTATCAACTGTTGGTGGTATATAACTAGCAGTGTTTATGGTTGCACCGCCAATCCAATTTTGAGAAGTTCTAAATTCACCAGGAGTTTTATGTTGACCTCTAACGCCAACCATTAATTTATTATGTATATCTTTAATTAATCTTAAGGTTAATGGAAAGTCGTCTTGTCGGATTTTTTTCAAACCAAAATTTAATGCATCAGTGTAATTAATAATTTCTTCATAATCTTTAGGAATTTCATCGTCAGTAGCACCTGCTTCAGCTTTAGCTACGTCCATAAATGTTGCCTGAGTTCCTTCAATTTGACTTGATAGAGTAGCTTCTTTTCTAAGATAAGACAAGATAAAGAAATCAGAGTCTGGTAATAAATCTGTTGCCATATCTAATGCACCTAAGGCTCTATCAGCATTTGATAGTAGCGTTTGCATTTTGTCATCTATGATTAATGGAGGGCTAGGGGGTAAGGTGGAGGGAATAAAAGCCTGATAAGCTGTTTCTTTGCTTTGGACTTGTTGATATTTTCCAGCTCTATTTAAGGAGGTCTTTTTCATAACGATAATATAGTTTATTATTATTATCGATTTTATCAATAATCGATAATAATGTCAAGTCTAATTATTGTTGGAAAATTTTGTAAAAATAATTTAAATCAAAAACCCCGTTTTCACAGGGTTTAAATAATTTTATTTCATATCACAAGCGCCTTTCATACCACATTGCTTGGAGCATTCGGTACAGCCGCCAAATTTTACCATGATGCCTTTCTTGCACTGTGGGCAGGTTTGGCCAACGGCAGTGCCGTAGTTGGCGTCGTCATCCTCAGGTAATTCTATATCAGCGTGTTTGCGAGGATTTTGCATTTCAGTAATTTCTTCTTTAACAGCTTCTTTGAATGGTTCCATTTGTTCTTGCTTGGTAACTTCTCGATCACCATTGTAAGCTAGATTTTTTTCTTCAGTATCAGCTTCGGTAGTAAGGACTTGTTCATCACGAGAGCTATCTCTATAAATAGTCACTCCTTTACAACCAAGCTCGTAGGCTTTTTCATAAAGTTGAGCAGTTTGTTCAATAGTATAGTCAGCTGGAGCATTGGCAGTTTTAGAAATAGAGGAGTCAGTCCATTTTTGAACAGCGGCTTGGACTTTGACATGCTCTAGAGGATCTAGTTCCATAGCTGAGACAAAGAATTTTGGCAAAGAGCCATTACTCTTATATTCTTGAGCTAGTGGAATCAATACTTCATGGAAACCTAGTCTAGATTGTCTATAGAATTTAAAAGCATAGTAAGGTTCAATACCAGTTGAAGTTGATAACATTGAACCAACAGTACCAGTTGGAGCTTGAGTAGTTAAAGCAACATTACGGATTCCATTTTCTCTAACCATTTGTCTAACGTCTTCTGGCATTTTTTTCATAAAGCCAGAGTCTAGGAATTTATCAGCGTTGAATTTAGGGAAAGCGCCTTTTTCAGCAGCAATTCTAGATGACTCTTTATACATTTCAGAGGTAATAGCTTTGTATAGCTCGTCTATAAAAACTAGAGATTCATCTGAACCATAACGCATGCGGAGTTTAATTAGCATTTCGCCTAAGCCTAGAGTACCACCGCCAACTCGACGTTCATTCTTTTGATTATCTTCGTTTTCTTGGAAATGATAGGGAGTTAAATCAATTATATTATCTAAGAAGCGAGATAGAGTGCGAGCGGCTTTTTTAAGTTCCTCCCAATTTACTTCATAAGTTGGTCCTAATTCATCTTGACCATTTTCGTCTAGGAATGAAGCTAGATATAAGTGGCCTAGATTACATACTCCCCAACCTGGTAAACCTTGTTCGCCACAGGGATTAGTACAAATTACTTTATTAAAATAGTATGAATTAGATTCTTTATTATATCTTTCCATGAATACTATACCAGGTTCGGCACTAGCGTGAGCTGAAGCAACTAACTTATTCCAAAGATCACGAGCTTTGATAGTTTTGTAAACTTTAGTTGGGAAGCCAGCTTCTTTCCAAGCTTCTAGATCGCCAGTCCATTGTTGGTCATAGATATCTGAATAAGCAGGATCTTCATAGTCGGGGAATTCTAAATCCCAATTACTATCATTTTTAACAGCTTCCATAAAACCATCAGAAATCATGATTGAGATATTAGCATTTTCAATTTGACCAGCTACTGTTTTAGCAGAAATAAATTCAATCACATCTGGATGCCAATCCCATTGCATAAGCATCAAAGCACCACGACGTGAACCACCTTGTTCGATTAGGCCAGTGGCATAGGAAAATAGTCCGGCCCATGATACAGAACCAGATGATTTGCCGTGCACACCTTTAACATAAGCATAACGAGGACGAAGGGCTGACAAAGTCATGCCAACTCCACCGCCACGACTCATTACTTCTACCATTTGGTGTAGACTGTCTTTGACAATGGCTTTTCTAGAATCTAAGGGTGAAGGCAAAACATAGCAATTGAATAAAGTAAGATTGCCAGTGTAATTACCGTGTGGATCTACATTAGCGCCAGTCATGATACGTCCGCCAGGTTGAATATATTTTTTATCTAAAGCTTCAAAGAAATCTTCAAAATACTTTGTTTTATTTTCTTCAGTAGTCTCTACAGAAGCTACGGCTTTGGCAATACGACGATGAGCATCAGAAATAGCTTCGCGAGGTTTATCACATTTAAATATTTCTTGTTCAAATTCAAAATTATTTTCTTTGTCGGCATAGATGCCAGTTAGCATATGTAACTTAGCCTTATCAGCTGTGATCATTTCTTTGATAATGCCTAAGTCCTTTTTAGGATATTTACGATCTTCTTTAGTAATAACAATTACTAGATCGCCGACATTAATATCATCTCGTTTGTCTTTAATAGAATAGCGATCTAAAAAAATAATTCTGCCTAATTCATCAAAATTAGTAGAATTATTAATAATATGTTTGGCTTGCTTAGAAAGATTAACGCCAGCTTCTTGTAATTTTTTTACTTCTTCAGAGGTAATTTGCTTACCTTCTTCCAAACGGATTTTTTTTCTTTGCTCACGATAGAGGATAAAGTGCTTAGCAGTACTAGCCCAATTAGATTGGATTAGAATAATTTCAATAATATCTTGAATCTGCTCTACATTTGGAGTAAGGCGGTCGTTAAATTTGTGTTCTAGGATGGCAGTTACCACATCAGCCAATCTTTGAGCCTCTTGTCTATTATATTCCCCAGAAGTTTGTCCGCTTTTAAACAAAGCAGAAAAAATCTTGTCTTTATCAAAATCAACAACAGAGCCGTCTCTCTTTTTGATTTGTCTAACACCAGAAGCCATGTTTTTTTCTTTTACTAGCTTTTTCCCACGAGTTTTAAAGTAAATTTTAGCTACTTCAATATGATTATTATCTAGTAGAGCTATATTAACGGCATTTCTAATATCATCAGTAGTAACAGTTTGATCAGCAGAGTAATTTTCTTCCAAATATTTGGTCACTTGTTTGGCAAGTTTGCCAGAAATTGGATTATCTTTTAGCCCCGTACTAGTAATAGCCTGAGAGAGAGAGGAGATTAGCTTAGATTGGTCAAAATTTTCAGTTCGACCGTCTCGTTTTCTGATTTCTTTTAACTGCATGGGGGTATATTTTTATTATTTTTATTGATTTTATCGTTTCAGATAAAAAAAGGACAAAAATTTTTAGCTCTTTTTTACTATATCTTGTGTCCAGAATCATTATAGCACACAAGATGTAGGTTTGCCAAATTTTCGTCTTTTATTTTTATTTTTGCCTCAAAATCACTTTAATTTGAGCCTATACATTATAGTGGATGAAAAAACATTTGTCCAATTATGACATTTTTGGGGCTATTGTCACAAGAAAAACTATCTGCTATGATGTTGGCATGGCTCAATTTTTCAAAAAATTCAATAAAAAGAAGAAAGGTCCACGTCGTGGACCAAAGTCAAAGGTAAAAGAGGATATTATGGATCCTATTCTTTATAATGGAGGTTTGGATAAGGAAAAGTTTCCTCAATTGCCATTAGAAAAGAGAGAAAAGCCGGTGGAAGATATAGAAAATCCACTTAACCAACGTAGAAGTTTGTAAAGATACTAGAATATTTATAGACAAAACAAAAACCCCGTACATTAGAACGGGGATTTTTATTTTAGCTGCAAAGACAATCTTTAGCTTGTAACCACCAAGTGGCTAATACTACATAAGTAGTTAATAGGAAGCCTATTAGCAAGTAGAGTATTATCCAAGAGAAGGTAAGCTTAGAATCTTTTTCTTTTTTTGCCATAATTTTTTATTTAAGCTTAGTTATTAAATTTTTATTTTAATGTTAAAGGATTGTTAAATTTTAATACTTTCGTTTCAAAATTTAACTGTTCTGCTATTATTATAGCAAATTTTTCCAAAACCTGCTTGTCACCATGATTTAGCAGTATTTGTTTGGGTTGTTTGAAGCCTCCTAACCATTGTAATAGGGCAGATTGATCGGCGTGAGCTGAGAAGCCATCTATTTGATCAGCCACTGCTCTTACTTCTATTTTTCGTCCATAATAATCAAAATCAAAAGCACCATTTAATATTTTATGGCCCAAGGTACCTGGTACTTGGAAACCCATGAATAAAATATTATTATTTCTATCACCAATATATTGGGAGAGGTGATGTATCATTCGTCCGCCTTCCATCATTCCAGAGCCAGCCATAATAATTTTAGGAGGCGGTACGGTATTTATTTCTTTAGATTGTCGGATGTGGTTAGTAATTTTTAAATGAGGAAAGTCAAAAATATCTCGATCTCGTTTCATAACATCTTGGGCGTCTTCATTTAGATAATCAAGGTGTTTTTTATAGACTCGAGTAGCTTCGGCGGCCATAGGGCTATCTAGAAAGACTGGCACTGCAAAATCTAAATGAGATTCATAATAGTCATTCAAGACCTTAAGAATGTCTTGGGTTCTTTCTAAAGCAAAAATTGTAATTAATAACGTGGAACGATTAAGGGTGGCTCGTTGAACAGCTTTAATTAATTCTTTATCACGAGTTTTAGTATCATGATGAGCGCGGTCACCATAGGTGCCTTCACAAATTACATAGTCAGCCTGTTTAATGATATCTATGTCTTTGACTAGCGGCATATCTTCTCCACCAATGTCTCCGGAAAATACTATAGTCTTATTGCCAGCTTTAATTTCCACTATAGATGAACCGAGAATATGGCCAGCGTTGTGAAGTTTGAAACTAATATCAGGATTTAAATCTTGCTTCTCATAATAATTTAAAGGCACAAAACTTTTCATAGCCCTATTTAAATCTTTTTGCCCAAACATTTTTGGCATTTTTTTACGAAAAGCTTTTTCATCCATTATAAAATAACTATCCTCCAAGACTATTTTAGCTAAATCAATAGTAGCTCCAGTAGCATAGATGGGTCCGTTGTATCCTTTGGAGTAGAGCTTTGGTAAACGACCACAATGATCTAAATGAGCGTGAGTCAGAATGACAGCGTCTACATTTTGTGGATCAAACAAAAAACTATCCCAGTTTTTGACATAGTTATCCCAATTACCTTGCCACATTCCACAATCAACTAAAATACGATAACCATCTATATTTAGCAGATGACATGAGCCAGTCACTTCTTCGGTAGCACCGTATGATGTTAGTTTTATTTCCATCCTCCTAAGATTTTTTTATTTTAGTTTTAACTAAGAAAAGTATAACATTTTTTCCTTTTTTATGCTAAGCTGAAGGTAGT
Source organism: Candidatus Komeilibacteria bacterium (assembly GCA_018656065.1). Taxonomy (GTDB): domain Bacteria; phylum Patescibacteriota; class Patescibacteriia; order UBA1558; family GWA2-36-10; genus XYD1-37-29. Next base: position 16,403 of record JABHZY010000015.1, read on the forward strand.
TTTTAAATTAAAATTATGAAATCTTTTTTATTATTTTTAGCTTTTAGTATTGGTCTACTGTGGGCGCCATCAGCTTTGGCTAATTACGGAGAGACAATAGATAGATATCAAGTCGATATAGAAATTTTATCAGACTCTAGTATTAAGGTAACTGAGATTATTGATTATAATTATGGTGCTAATAGCAAGCATGGTATTTATCGTGATATCCCTATGCCAACTAGGCATATTTCTGAAAATCCTTTTGAAATAAAATATGTTAAAGTTAAAAATGAAGTAGGTAAAGTATATAGAAAAGAAACTTCTCGACAGTTAAACAATTTTAGAATAAAAATTGGCGATCCTAATAAGTATGTTAGCGGGATCAAAACTTATATTATCTCTTATACAGTCCATGGTGCATTTTCTTTTTCTGAAAATATCGATGGATTTTTTTGGAATGCCCTTGGTAGTGAATGGGAGGTAGACAGCATAGAAAATATTATAATTAATACTTATTTACCAGAATCTATAGATAAGGATCAAGTTAGGTCGGCTTGTTATTTTGGATTTCGTGGGAGTAATAAAGAATGTCAGGGGCCATACTACGGAGTATTAGGAGAAGATAGGATTGGAAATATAGAGCAAGTCATTTTTCGAGTGCCTAAATTATTTTATACTCAAGGAGCCACTGTAAATTTATATTTTCAAAAAGGTATAATAAGTGAACCACCATTACCAAATCTTCAGCTAGCGTATTTTAAATTATATGGACCATTGATCTTGCCGATCCTTAGTTTCTTACTGATGCTTTATTTTTGGTATCATCATGGTCGTGATCCTAAGGGTCGAGGTAATATTATAGTTCAATATGATTCACCTAAAGATATGATGCCAGCAGAAGTAGGTTCTCTATATGATGAGAGGGTGCATAGTAAAGATATTTCAGCTGAAATTATACATTTAGCTATTTTAGGATATATAAAGATTACTCGGATTAAGAAAAAACACGCATTTTCTAAAGATGATTATGTTTTAGAAAAATTAAAAGAACCAGCTGATCTGCCTAGGCATTATCAGATTAAGTTAATGAATAAATTATTTGGCAGCCCATTAAGTTCTTTTGATCTTAAAGAAATGAATTTTACTTTGTCTACTGGAGCCAAACAGGTTATTTTACTTTCAGATTTGAAGACAAAGTCTCGTAAATGGATGAAAGAAATTGAATCTGACATATATAAATTAATGGTTAAGAAAAAATATTTTCATAAAAATCCGCATAAAACCAGACAAGTTTATATGATAGCAGCTGTTGCTTTAATTTTTAGTGTTAAATTATTTGGAGCTTTTGCTGAAAATGTTGTACAAGGTGACGATTTAGGAATTGTTATTTGGATGATAGCCTTGTTTACATCTTTATTGATTGTAATTATTTTTGGTATGGTGATGCCAAAGAAGACTATCAAGGGGGTTTTTGCTAAAGAACATATTTTAGGTCTTAAGGAATATATTAGAGTTGCGGAAAAACATCGTATTAAATTTCATAATACTCCTTATAAAGATCCTAAGAATTTTGAAAAATTATTACCTTATGCTATGGCCTTTGGCTTAGAGAAAGAGTGGGCTAAGCAATTTGAAGGAATCTATAACGAAGAGCCTAATTGGTATGTAGGTAGTGGCGGGGGTCATTTTAGCGCTAGTAGTTTTGGCTCTAGTTTAAATGGTTTTAGATCTTCTGCTTCTCGTGTAGCTAGCACTAGTTCCTCTGGCGGAGGTAGTTCTGGCGGCGGAGGCGGCGGAGGCGGCGGTGGAAGCTGGTAAGTTTTGAATATTAAAAAACTCGTCCATTCGACTTTGCTCAGGACGAGTTTTTAGATTTTTATTTATATAAGCCCATAATTAATTTGTTAACTGATTCAAAGTCACCATCATTTTCTATTATAATATCAAAGTTTTCTAAAAACTGTTTTTTTATTTTAGTATCGTCATAATTTAAAAAGCCAATTTTTATTAAATTATCATAATCAAAGCCAGTAATCATATCTATATCAGCTAGATTATCGCCAAGTAAAATTACATTTTTTCTATTAACTATCTCTTTATATATTTTAGGAAAATTTTTAACTATAGTCTCGTCTTTATTAAGGGAATGAATTATTGGCTCTTTGATAGAGATAGCATTGCCTTTGTCATCCCAATTGAGAGAATTAGTTATATAGTGGATATTTGCATAATCTTGTTTTGCATTTTGGAAATATAACGGGACAGCTTCGCCGACACCGCTAGCTGATAGTATTAGCAGAGGAATATTTTGAGTATGTAGATAGTCCACAAACTTATTTACTCCTTGGCGGAATTTTATATTACGATCTTTTATGATCTCAACTATATCATTTTTATTTAAACCTGATTCGATTAATAATTGTTTGTGAGTTCTCCACCAAGTATCCATGGCTAGCTTTTTATCGGCTAGTTTTATATTAGGGTCAATTTCAATTGGATGATATTTATCAAATAAGGTGTGGGCTTGCTTAGCATAATCTGATGTAAGATATTGTCCGTTTCTTAATACAGCTATAATAGAGGGGATTTTTTGGCCATCTACAGAACTATAAGTTAGGGTACGGTCAAAATCAGCTAAAATATGTAGCTTATCTTTACCTGCTTGTTTGATATTAGATATTGTTTGATCTAATTTTTTTTGATTGGGGATTATTACTGACATATTTTAAATTTTATTTAATCTCTTTGGCAGCGCGCCAAGCTAATAAAAAGAAATTTTTAAATGTTTTAGCTAAATCTTCTGATTCAATCAAAACTCCAAACAAATTATCCAGAGAAACTATAAAAATTTTATTTTCTGTGATAACTCCATCAGCAAAAACTGGTAAATCTTTAGGCATGGCCTTAATTGGTCTACTAGCTGAGTTATATTCCCTAGCATATTCAAGACTGTCTTGGTCAGAGGATACAATTTCTTTATAGTCTTTATATTTTTTTGTTTTAATAAATTTTTCAGTTAGATGTTCAAGCATTTCTGGCCAAACTTTCATTAGTTTTGGTATATCAGTGCCAAAGAAGAATATTTCTTTAGAGGGGAAGAGTGATTTTGTGTAAGCGTGCCATAATTCTTCTTTTCCTTCGTAGAATTTTATCTTAGGTTTAGAGCCCTTATTAAACTTAGCTTCAAAATAAGGTAATAGATCTTGAAAGTTAGCTATCTTTTCTTTGAATTTATTTAATACTATTTTAGGATCTTCAGCTGAGTAGAGGGTAGTGCTTTGTTTTTCTATTTTAGTAACTAGGCCCTGATTTTGGAGGCTATCTAAAGTTAAATAACAGCTAGGGCGTTTAACCTCAGCCTTTTTGGCGATGTTTTGAACAGTATCAGTGCCCAATTCTAGGATGGCCATATAGGTTTTGGCTTCTATATTTGTCAGTCCTAGGTCATTTAGTATGCGTTGTTCTATCATGTTTTAATAGTAGCATAGATAGCTAAATCTGTCAATATTTCTGACAACATGATATATTTTTAGCCCATTTTTACTATATTTCTTAAATAATACTTAAAAATAGCTTGTCATTACTATTGACAGAAATAGACAAACATGGTATGATGTTTTATTAATCAAAAAGGCACAGATCATTAAAATAAATTACTTCAACTGAGTTCTTGAATGGTTCGAGAATTCTGAGAGGTTCTTTTACAAGGAGAGACATCATGCAGAAGTTTAACACTGTTGCTCAGGTTTTGGCCGCTTACCCCGAAAACGTTGTGATGATTGAGCGTCATGGTTCCTATCTGATGAATCCTGAGGGAGCAAACAACCCTGAGGACGGACTGGAGCTGGCGGCTCAGAATTATGCTCGGGTTTATCCGGATCATCACAACCCTTTGGACCAGAACGGTCGTAGCACCTCGGTTCGTCAGGGTCATCAGTTGGCCGAGACGGGCGTGGAGATCGATCAGATTCTGGTTTCACGGCAGGGTCGTGGTCCGGAGACTGGTCTGTATATGGGTCTGGGTTTTCTCAACGGTCGTGGCACCATGCCTTCGATCAATCACTGCCTCGGCGCTGATTATCCGGTCTATTCCAGTGCCAAGCTGGTCAAGGACATGCTCGCTGAGCACGACGACTGGATTACGGTTCGCTGGCTCAACGGGCTGATCCCAGGTTTCTGCACTGAGACTCCCGAGGAGTTCATGGCTCGGGTGGAGCAAATGGTGGCGGATATCTTCGCCAACGGTCAGGGCCTGACTCTGGTGGCTTCACACTTCGAGATCATCACCTATGCCCAGATTCACTGGGTAGCCAAGGAACAGCCTGGCGAAATCTCAGATGATTTCGTTCCCGCCAAGAGTGGTGGCGTCATCCTTTTCCAGGAAGACGGAGAGATTCGTGGCTTGTGCTACGATCCTGACCTGAACATCATGGAGTAAGGCTCCAAGAGCCAGACTTCAAGCCCGGACTACCTTTTGGTAGTTCGGGCACTCAACTAAGTTCTTAATTAAATATTGAGGCCTTTGAGAGTAAATTAAGTAAAATCATATGACTAAGAAAATTATATTAAAAGGAATGCCAGTTAGTAAGGGTATTGCTCAAGGAAGAGTTAAGTTAGTAACTGGAGTTAAAGATTCTCAAAATTTTAATGAAGGTGATATTTTAGTTACTAAAATTACTGATCCAACTATGGTAATGATGATGTCCAAAGCAGCGGCTATTATTTGTGATGTTGGAGGTATGACTTCACATCCATCTATTGTCAGTCGTGAAATGGGTACGCCTTGTATAGTTAATACTAAAGAAGGCACTACTAAACTCAAGGATGGTATGCAAGTTATAGTCGACGGCACTAAAGGTGAAGTTTATCAAGTATTTAGTCAGTCTTTTAATCCGGCATTTGATATTGATAAATATTTAGATACAGTGACTGATGCTTGCTCATCAATGGATTATGCTACTTTTGATGATACAATATCTTGGTTTTCTTATGATCCATTAATAGCCAAGTCTTGGACTCAAAGAATTTTAAAGTTGATTGATGATTGTCAAAAATCAAAGTTAAGCTTTGAAGAAATAGGTCTATTTTTTCCTTCTATTAGTCAATTACGTAATATGATGTTGTTCGATTTATGGATGGCTAATTATACAGAGATCAGCGGAGCAGCCAGGAAAAAAATATTTAATTTTTATACTAATATTTTAGAGGCAGCGTGTATAGAAGATCCGCATGCTAGTAAGTTTAAGAATGTTATTCATAGTCAGGAACAAATTAGCTCACTTGTTTCTGATATGCAAACTGCTGATGAAAAAATTGCTAAAACTCTCGGTAAAATTGCTAATATTTGTTATCATTTTGGTCATGCTGCTTATTCCGATATGAATCCATCTACTTGTTATGAAAATTATGGTTCTTATGATGTTAGTGGTATTTATGGCTCAGGTCACATAATGGTAGTTAAAGAGTTTAATCATTTACGTTGTCCTGAGCTTTGGCCAGAAACCAAAGATATTAATTTTAATCGTATACATATAGTGGCTGTCTACGAAAATGTTAAAGTTAAAGTGGATAATATTTCTCATGTTACTTATCAAGGAGAGCTTATTAAAAACTTGAAATATTATCGTCTCTTAGTTAATGGTCAAGATTATCCTATAGAAAAAATAGATCAGATTTTGGAAATTGTTGGTCAGCAGGCAATTAGTTTATTTGAAAAATTTCAAAAATTAGATTTTGAAGATAGAAAAATGAAATATTATCATATGAAGGCTTATGTTTATAAGTGGTTGTATGATAGATTGGGCCAAGCATGGCAACCTTCTCAGGAAATATTAAATGAAGCTAAAAATCAAAAATTATTTAAGATAGAGTGGCCAAAAGATAGACAAGGTAGATGGCAATTAACTAGAAATATTACAGATCCTAGAATAGTTGTTAGAGAGAAGTAATAAAAAAATACCCCGCTAGGCGGGGTATTTTTGATGTAAATTTTTAAAGTTTTCCTACTAGATCTAAACCAGGCTTTAAAGTATCAGCACCAGGCTTCCAGTTAGCCGGACAAACTTGATCACCGTGTTCATGTACAAATTGAGCAGCTTGGAGAGTGCGTAGTAATTCATCGCTACTTCGTCCTATGCCATTATCATGGACTTCAATGGTTTTTAGTATTCCATCAGGGTTGATAATAAAAGTTCCTCTAAGCGCTAGACCTTCTTCTTCAATTAGGACTCCATATTTGTATGAGACCTCATGAGTTGGATCAGCTACCATAGGGAATTTTATTTTTTTGATAGTATCGCTGTCTTCATGCCAAGCTTTATGTACAAAGACAGTGTCAGTTGATACTGATAGTACTTCGGCATTGAGCTTTTTAAGCTCTTCATATTTATCAGCCAAGTCGCCTAACTCAGTAGGACAGACAAAAGTAAAGTCAGCTGGGTAGAAAAATAGAATTACCCACTTTCCTTTATAGTCAGATAGTTTTACTTTTTTAGTATCATCTTCGTGATAAATTTCTGCTTCAAAATCTGGGGCAGGACGGCCAATTTTTAATTCATAGCCACATCCACCACCACAACAATTTTCTTTTTCCATATATTTTTTCTTTAATATTTATTATGTTTAATTTATTTTGTCATTTCGACTGTAATGGAGAAATCTAGCTGGATCTCTCGACTACGCTCGAGATGACAAGCCTATTATTTATTTAATTAATAAAACCAATTTTTTTTAATAACTTTTCCCCTTTAGCTACTCCATGTTTGTATGAGGTATAAATTCTTTCTTGACTTCGCTCTCTTTTAGAGGTGTTGGCCTCATCATAGACTACATGGACATTTTTATATCTAGCCAGAGTTTCTATGTATGGGTAATTTAGAATACTAAAAAGGTGTTTAAAGCCATACATAGGACCTAGATAACGTGCTTTAAATAATATATCAAGTAAATCCCAAAGTAAGAATTTTAATACTCTTGGTAGAGTCTTTCGGTCATTAAAGATATATAATATTTTTTTATCAGGATATTTACGAACAACATTTTTTATAAAATCTCTAGTGGGCATAATACCACCATCATAATATAATTCGTTTTTTATTTTGGTGTAAGCATAAGGTGGTACTTTAGCAGACTGGATTAGACGATTAATAGTGTCTACTTTGCCATCTAGATATTCTAGACGTAAAGTTTCAGGATTAAAAACACGAGCATAGAAATTGATAGATGAAGTACGAATTTTCTTTACATCTAATTTGGTATCGCCCATAGTTTCTAATTCTCGAGCATAATCCAAATCAATAATATTAAAAGGTTTTTTGTGAATAAATAATTGCCAACATTTATGCCAGATTATTTTAGGTGATAAATCTTTTAAAAATTTGTGTTTTTTATATAAATGCTCGTAGTATATTTTTCCACCTATTTCAGTTTGATGAGCTAGAAAATAAGCTGCGTTATGAGCGCCAGAAGATACGCCATAAACAGAGTGAACTCGAGGATATAGGTTATGTTTTTGGAAAGCTGCTAATACACCAGCACTAAAGACGCCTTGGATAGTTCCTCCTTTAACAATAATAATTACATCTCGCTCTGTTTCCATTAGATTATAAATTAATATTTTATTTAGTAGCTTGGTATTTCTCCGCTACCTTTAGCCAGTTTATCACATTAAAGAAGTTTTCGACAAATTCGGCTCGTCTATTTTGATATTTTAGATAATATGAGTGCTCCCAAACATCAATACTTAATATAGGGATATGACCTAGAGAGTAGGGACTATCTTGTTTACTAGTTTGTTCTATTATCAGTTTACCATCAGCTACTGACAACCAAGCCCAGCCTGAACCAAAGACAGTCATGGCAGCTTTAGTAAATTCTTCTTTGAATTTTTCTGGTGATCCAAAGGCGTCATTTATAGCTTGTAATAATTCTCCTTCTGGTTGGCCGCTTTCATTAGCTGGAGCCATGATTTCCCAAAAAAAGCTATGATGGACATGTCCGCCACCGTGATTTTTGACAGCTGAACGAATTTCTTCAGGCAAAGAATTTATATTAGCTAAGATATCTTCAGCTGATTGTTCAGCAATCTTTGGATAAGCCTCAAGGGCTTTATTAAAATTAGCGGTATAAGCAACATGGTGCTTGTCATGATGAATTTTCATGGTAGCTTCATCAATATATGGCTCTAGCGCATTGTATTCATATGGTAGAGCTGGTGTTTCAAATTTACTCATATATTTTTATTTAGTTTATTATATTATTAATTTGTCATTTCGACCGCAGTGGAGAAATCTAGCAAGATCTCTCGACAAGCTCGAGATGACAACACTAGCCAAAATATTTTTCAGTATAAAATCTAATTAATTGTTCTACTTCTGGTATCACTTCTGGATTACCAACGCCCACTTTAGTTTTTTTCTGGACAGCTTCTAGGGTGTGAGCGCCCTCGAGCACTGCTTCTTCTATGTCGTGATCGGTTACTTTAGCTATTTTATCAATTATTCTTACTTGTTCTTTAATAACTCTATCTTTTTGTTTAGTTTTTATAAAATAATTATTGATCGCAGAACGAAGTGCTTTATCGCCAAGTACTGAACAGTGGATTTTTCTAGTTGGTAAATCTCCTAAGCGCTTGGTAATGTCTTGAGGTTTGATAGCTAGAGCTTTATCTATTTTTATACCACCTGCTTCAGATACCATAACAGAAAGCATAGAGGTGGCGGCAATAGCTGAGCCGCAACCAAAAGTTTGCCACTTCATTTCTTTAATCTTGTCAGCTTGCTTATCTACTTTGATCCAGATCTTCATCATATCACCACAAGCAGGGGAGCCAACCATACCTAAACCATCGTAGCCTTTCATTTTACTAGCGTCAGTCACTAGATTTTTAGGGCTAAAGAAATGTTCTTTAACTGTATCAGTATAGATCCAAGTATCATTTGTACCCTTAGGCACTACATCTACAGAACTAGCTATATCTGTTTTCCTTCGACTAGGCTTCTTTCCACTTCGGTCAAGATCTTTGACAGGACTTTTAGTCTTTTTTGGCATATATATAAATGTATATTAATTATAAAGTTTCAATTTTACGTGGAGCATTTTTAATAGCCCTGTCCACTTCTTTCATATCTACTATCACGGGGGAAGCAGCACGTAAATGTTTAATTATATCTGGTAAATGTTTGAGTACATATTTTATATCAGTCGCTTTAGTATATTTACCCAATGTAAAGCGCATAGATCCATGAGCTACTTCATAAGGACAACCCAAAGCTCGGATGACATGGCTAGGGTCTAGAGTAGTTGAAGTACAAGCTGAACCAGTAGAAGCTTGAATACCTATTTCATCGAGATAGAGGAGCATAGCTTCGCCTTCTACATCTAAGATAGAAATGTTTACATTATTAGGTAGTCTTTTAGTAGTATGGCCATTTAAGATAGTCTTAGGAATAGTTTTCAAAATACCAGTTATTAGCTGATCTCTTAGTTTAGTAAGGCGTGCGTTTTCTTTATGCTTAGTTTGATTAGTTAATTCCAAAGCAGTGGCTAATCCAACAATGCCAGGGACATTTTCAGTTCCAGAACGTAGATTTTTTTCTTGACCGCCACCATCTATAATAGCTCTGATGATAGTGCCAGTTTTAATATATAAGAGACCAACGCCTTTTGGCCCATATATTTTACTACCATTAATAGTCATTAGATCAACATGAAGTTTTTTAACATCTAGATCTAGAGTTCCTGAGGCTTGGCAAGCATCAGTATGAAAATAAATTCTAGGCAAAGCCTTTTTGGCACGGGCTTTATTTATTTTTTCTATTAAAGCTCCAATTTTTTGAATATCTTGAATAACGCCAATTTCATTATTAGCAATCATTATAGAAATTAAGCGAGTATTATCTTGAATAGCTGTTTCAATGTCACTTAATTTAATTAAACCTTCAGCATCAACTGGTAAAATAGATATAGCCTGGCCAGATTTTTTAAGACTGTCGGCAGTATGAAGTACAGCGTGATGTTCAATAGAGGAGGTAATCATATGACCAGCTTCTATTTTATTCATTACGCCTTTGAGAGCTAGATTAACACTTTCAGTGCCACCACCAGTGAATATTATTTCATCAGTTTGGCAATTTAGTAGCTTACTAATCTTTATTTTGGCCTGACTTATAGCCTCTTTACTTTTTAAGCCTAATTGATAGAGGCTAGAGGGATTTCCATAGTAGGTATTCCAATATGGTTCCATAGCTTTAACCACTTTAGGGTCAGTAGGGGTAGTGGAGGCATAGTCTAGGTATATTTTTTTTTTCATAATTTATTTTTTTAAATGAGAGTAAAGGCGCCTAATCATTGATTTTGATAGGTTTAAGATCCTTATAATTTAGCATCTAGCTATTTTACAGGTGGATGAATCTGTTTACCATCATCATCAGAGATAATAATAGCGTTAACTGGACAGCTTTGAGCTGATTGGAGGATAGTAGCTTCATCATCTCCCTTGGGATCCTTGATAATAGCAATGCCTTCGTCATCTAATTCAAAGGTGTTTGGAGCTACTGCGACGCAAGTAGCCACACTAGTACAAAGCTCTCTGTCTACTTCAATTTTCATATATAAATATAATTAATTATAATAATGGCCCAGGCCACCCTCTCTAGCCTTGCTATTCACCTTGTATTATTATAACCTAAAACAATTTTTTTTTATATACCTTGACAAAAGCCATTTTTCATGCTATACTGTCTTTGTAAGTTAGAATTGGCAACAAATTCCGAAAGGAGTTGTGCCAATTTTTTATTTTTCTAAACTCTTTTAGAAAAATAGCCCCAATATTTAATAATTAATTTTCTAACTTATTAAAAAACTTCTAATTAAATTTTATTAAGAAGAATAAAGTATGCTAAATAATAATTTAAAATCATTTAAACTGGTCATCAAACCAGGTGATCGGCAATTAAGGAATAGTGATTACTGGGCAATAATTACTTTGTGTTCAGTGGGTGCGTTTACTCTTCTTTTTATAGTAGGAGGATCTATTTAACAAAAATAAAAACAAAAATAATATGAAAGAGTGTAAATGTAAATCTTTTCAGCTAGCGGGATTTCGAGCTACTCCTGAAATAGAAAGTCATGAGAATTGGGCAATATTAAGTCTATTTCTCCTTAACCTAACATTTTGGTACGTTTAAAAAAATAAAAACAAAAACAAAAATGTCACAATTAATGTATGTCTTGCTAATTTTTAGTTGGACACCAATCACCTTGTATTGTTAAAAATACAATCTAGGTGCCTCTCAATTAATACTTGAGATGAAAACAAAAATAAAAACAACCTGCCTCGACTTGACCCGCGTCGCTGCGAGGCATAAGTCGATTCAAGGTGGGAAAAGAACATTAAAAATTTAAAATTATGTCATTTTGGAAAAATCTATTCGGAGCTTCCAAAAAGGAAACTCAAATAATGGAGGAGCCAGAGCATGACCTAAGGGTAGCCCCTCCTGATGATCTGATGATCGTCAAAGATGAAGAAGAATCTAATATCTCAGAAGATAAAAAAGAAAATTTAGATAATAGGGACTCTCCCTGATAAGAAATATTAGCTTTCTATCTTATATGGAGAGCTTGGAAAATTTGAAAGAGTTAATTAATAAAATAAAAATAAACATATGGGATTTGGAATGAGTGGTCTTGGGCCTGATGCGGCGAAAAAGATATCTATAAGTGAAGAAGAAAGTAAAATACTTATAGAAAAACATATAGCCAAAAAAGCAGCAGCTAAGTCTGCGCCAGAAGCTGTTGTTGATAAAGCGGCAATTCAAGAGCAGGAAGCAATTCAAGAAGAGGAAGAAGTTGGTCAAATGGAAGATATTCGTGAACAAATTGACAGAAGTTCTTGATTCTAACAAAGAACCCTCAGAGATAAAAAGTGCTTAAAATTATATGTAGCAAAAACAAAAACAAAAATTAAAAGCTAATCCTAGGCTAGATAATTAGGATAATAAAAAAACTCCCGAAAAATGGAGAAAATAAAATTTTAAAAAGATTTTTAGAGTAAAAATAAACTCTAAACAAAAATTAAATAAAAAACTTTGTTATATAACAGAGTTTTTTATTTTGGCTTAAAAATGTTATAATAATAATAAAGTTTTAATCTTAAAAATTCCCATGCAAAACAAAAATAATTTGACTTGGAAGATCGCCGGTGAAGCCGGTTTTGGTATTAAGTCAGCTGGTATGATGTTTGGAAAAATATTTATGCGAGCTGGTTACGAAATTTTTGATTTTACAGAATATCCATCGCTAATTAGAGGTGGACACAACACTTATCAATTAGTAGTAGATACCAGGCCAGTCAATAGTGTATTCAAAAAAAATGATATTTTGGTGGCTCTGAATCAAAATACCATTAAACAAAATTTAGCAGAGCTAAACAGTGGCGGAGCTCTAATTTATGACAGTGATAAAGTAAAAGTAAGTCCTGCTAAACTAAAAAATGATCATGTTCAAAACATTGGTATTCCTTTGACTAGTATAGCTAAGGAGGCTGGTGGCGAACTCATGAGAAACGTAGTGGCCTTAGGAGCTACTATGTATTTAGTTGGTCAAAAACTTACTATTGCTAATAAGGTGGTTAAAGAGACTTTTTCTAAAAAAGGAAAAAAGATTGTAGACAATAATCTTAAGGCTCTAAAAGCTGGCTATGACTTTGTAAAAGAAAATAGTAAAGATGAATTTATGTGTCAGCTACCAACTTTGGCAGCCAAAGATAATATTTTTATTACAGCTAATGAATCTATGGCTCTGGGTGCAGTAGCTGGAGGTCTAGGATTTTACGCTGCTTATCCAATGACCCCTTCTTCATCAATACTTCATTATTTGGCTAAGATTGCCAGTAAGACAGGATTAGTAGTTAAGCATGCTGAAGATGAAATATCAGTCGCTAATATGGCTTTAGGGGCTTCTCATATGGGAGCTAGGTCAATGGTGGCTACCTCTGGAGGAGGTTTTGCCTTAATGACTGAAACTTTAGGTTTGATGGGCTTAACCGAAACACCAATGGTACTTATTAATGTGCAAAGAGGAGGTCCAGCAACTGGACTACCTACTTGGACAGAGCAGGCTGATTTACAATTTATGCTTCACGCTGCTCAAGGTGATTTTCCTAGAATAGTAATGGCTCCCGGAGATGCTGGCGAAGCCTTTGAGATGGGCCACCAAGCACTTAATTGGGCCGATATGTATCAAGCGCCAGTACTTATTTTATCTGACAAATTGATTGGCGAGGGGAATACTACAGTGCCAAGATTTAATACTAAAAATGTAAAAATAAACAGAGGTAAGATTTTGACTCAAGCACAGTTAAGTAAGATAAAAGAGTATGGTCGTTATAAAGTAACTCCAGATGGTATTTCACCAAGAGCTTTGCCGGGTATGAAGGGTGGGCTTTTTATTGCTAATAGTGATGAGCACGATGCCTATGGATTTTCTAACGAAGATAGTCAGAATCGTATTGACCAAGTTGATAAAAGATATAGAAAATTAGATCAGTTTAGAAAAATAATGCCAAAGCCTTTGATCTATGGAAATCCTAAGGCTAAAAAAACTGTAGTTTTTTGGGGATCAAATAAAGGTGTAGTTTTAGATTCTTATGTAGCTCTGCCTGACAAGATAAAGTCTAAAATTAGAATAATGCAGTATCAATATCTATGGCCTTTTGATGCAGATTTTACTAAAAAGATTTTGGATAGCTCTAAAGACATATTACTTATAGAAAATAATCCTAATGGTCAGCTGGCTAATCTTATTGCTCAAGAAACTGGCATTATGATTGAAAATAAATTACTCAAATATGATGGACGCCCTTTCTTTAGGGAAGAAATAATTAGTGCTTTAAAAAAATTATAAATTATATATCCTGTCATCTCGAGCGTAGTCGAGAGATCTTGATAGATTTCTCCGCTTCGGTCGAAATGACAAATTAAAAATAAAATTATGCAGGAAAAAGATTTTAACACAAGTTATGAACCAAGTTGGTGTCCAGGATGTGGAAATTTTGGCATATTCATAGCTTTAAAAAATGCCTTAGTAGAATTAGGGCTTAAGCCAGACAATGTTTTATTAGTAGCTGGCATTGGCTGTTCGGGCAATGGAGTTAATTTTCTCAAAGCTTACGGTTGGCATTCACTTCATGGTCGGGCACTTCCTACTGCAGTAGGAGCTAAGCTAGCTAATCAAAATATGACGGTCATAGTTATGGCTGGTGATGGTGATAGTTATGGTGAAGGTATGGCTCATTTTATTCACGCTGTGCGTGGTAACGCTAATATCACTTATATTACACACGACAATAGTTTGTATTCTTTGACTACTGGTCAATCAGCTCCAACTACAGATAAAGGTACTAGAACTAAATCTACTCCAGATGGTTTGATAGAAGTAAGAGCCAATCCAATGAGCTTAGCTTTATCCGCTGGAGGCGGTTTTGTGTCTCGTGGTTTTTCTGGTCAAGCTGATCATCTTACTAGTTTAATTAAAAAAGCTATTAACCACGAAGGATTTTCATTAGTCGACGTTTTTCAACCTTGCGTGACTTTTAATAAGATAAATACTTTTAAATATTATCTTGATAGATTATATAATTTAGATGAGCAATCTAATTATAAAGCAAATAATCTAGAAGCGGCTCATAAAGAAGCACTTGTCTGGGGTAATAAAATTCCTTATGGATTGTTTTATCAAGATAAGCGTCGTAGTTATGGCGACCATCTACCACAACTCAAAGGTCAGCCTTTAGCTAAACGACCAGTTAAAGTTAGAAATATTGATCAATTAACTCGTGAGTTTGCTTAAACAGTTATGATGTTTTTTCGGAACAGACAACCCATTCGACTACGCTCTCGTTCGAGCCTGAGCGACGAGGTCGTCAGGCCTCAGAGCCGAACGGCAGGGCAAGCGGGATTCACTATGCTGCAATTGATTATTGTGGTAGCTATTATTTTGGTATTATCGGCAGCTGTTTTTACGTGGATTGATCCAGTAGCCAAGATAGGGGAGACTAAAAATAATAAAAGAACACAAGACATAAATATTATAGCTACGGCCATTGCCGAATATAGTGGAGATCACAAAGGAGTTTTGCCAGTTATAGGAGAAGTGGCTACTAGCACTAAAAAAGTTTTATGTTCATCTCAGAGTGGCTCAACTTTGGACTGTGATGGCGATAGTGCTATTTGTTTGAAGGTTGATGATCCGGATTTTTACAAATATTTATCTGAATTTCCTTATGATCCAGATAAAGATAGCAGTGAAGACACTGGCTATTATTTATTTAAAGATAGTAATGGACAATTAGAGGTGGGTGCTTGTGATACTTATGATAATGAGTCTATTTCTCGCACATTATCAATTAAGGTAACTTGTCCGGCTTATGCTGGAGGGGAGTGTTGGTATGTATCATATGATAGGGTAGGAGATGATTGTGACGATGTTTGTGCTGAGTATAATTTAACTTGTGTAAATAATGCTGTTTATGGCCCAGATGTTGATAGTGAAGAAACGGGTTTTTGTGCATTAAACCAAGCTTTTGGTTATATGGGTGAGTTGAGATGTGCCTCTGGCTGTTCTTCCAGTGATAGTTCCTCTGGACCACCGGCAAATCAAAATGGTGCTTCAGCCTGTTATTATCGTACACATCCGGTTGTTTGTTCTGGCTCAACTTCTGGATTTTTCTCAGTTTGTCCTTGCGAGTAGTATTATTTTTTTTAAAAGCTCTATTGTTAGGTAGAGTTTTTTTGTTTATTTGATTTGTGGTATAATAAACCAATATAAAGTAATAAATTTATTATG
The DNA here is from genome assembly GCA_018656065.1 of Candidatus Komeilibacteria bacterium. Lineage (GTDB taxonomy): Bacteria > Patescibacteriota > Patescibacteriia > UBA1558 > GWA2-36-10 > XYD1-37-29. The sequence continues at coordinate 32,228 of JABHZY010000015.1, forward strand.
ATTTTAGATCGAATTCAACACTATCTAGGTATTATTTTTTTCACTACCTTAGTACTTACTCAAGCTTTAATTTTTGTAGCGGTTAGCGCTTCTAATAATGATGAAACATTGCCAGTAGTTTTTGTAGAGCCCATTAGTGAAAATATGAATATTGGAGATAGCGTTTATTTTCAAGCCATGATTTCTGATCAAGAAGATCAGCAATATGATTTGGTTTATTTTAATCTTAAAAATTTCGCCACAGGTTTAGATGAAAATTATCAAGCTAGTTTGGTAGATGATGGCACTTGGACAGCCCAAAATATTTGGGATACTGACGATGCTTATCAGCCAGGACAATATTATTTATCAGTTGTAGCTCATGAGAATTTAGGTGATTTACCAGTTGATATTTATTACTCTCAAGAAAAACTTATTAATCTAAATGGAGAATATCAAATTGCTGCTTTGGGTGATCCAGTATTTTTTGGTTATCCTGTAGCTGGTGATAGTATTAATGCTATAACAGAGCCTAATTTAACGGCTGTATTGTATATAGATACCTTGATTAGTCAACAGGTAGGTGATATGAGATTTGAATTACGAGGGCAGATTGAAACTGACGACGACGACGGTAATCCAACATTTTTTGTATTACCCTTTAATGGCTTCGCTGATCATATTGAATCAGGCGGTGATTACCCTGGTTATGACAGGTGGGAATCTGATATTAGTATATTACTTGTGGAGGAGGGTTTTTATTCTATAACTGTTACTGCAACGGGCGGTGGTGTAATTTTAGACCCTAGTGTAGAGGTTTTTGAAATATTCAGACCCATGCAGGGAATACCACTAACTGGAGATATAGATGTCATTTCGCCAATATCAGGACAAGAATTTAGTATTACAGATACTATGAATATCCAAGTAGAGACAGCTCCGGAAGATTCTGAAGCATATGCCGTCGTGGCAGAAATTCATCATAATAACGCTGGTCTTATTTTAGAGACAGTATTAGCATTAGATGGTAATCAGCACAGCATTTTAGTAGATTTTGATGAGCATATAGTAGGTGATGATGGAAGCGGAGGCACGGATTTAGACAGTATTTTTTTTACAGGCGATTATAATATACAATTTTATTTAGCATCACGTGATGATCCGAATGCAGATAGAATTGCAAAAGATAGAATTGCTTTTTCTATATTTGATGAAGAGCCGGAACCAGTTTATGAAATAATTCCAAATAGTCCTTTGCCTGACTCTATTGTGGAAGGTAATGATTTAGCTTTAAATTTTACTACTAGTTTTGAGGCTGACAATTTTAATTTTGTTTTAGTTAAGGATGGAGATACCACTGAAGGAATAGACCACGTTATTGATTTAGTAGCCGGTGGTACTTCCTGGCAATATAGTGTCTCGGCCGAGAATAATGGTTTAAGCAATGGTAGATATATATTGTCAGCTTCTGTTGATAATATAGAGGGAGCTACGGTTAATTTAGAGCCATTTACTTTTTATTGGGAAATTACAGAGGATGAAGTTGAGCCAAATTTAATTTCTTATCAACCGCCTGGAGGACAATTAGGATTGGGAGGCGTATTAGTAGCCAGCTCTAATATCTTAGATATTGATTTTATTTTACGCGGTGTAGCAGGCATGGAGAATGCATATTATTTGGAACACAACTTAGTTGATTGTAGTAGCGAAATATTTTTTACGTCTGAGATGAGAGAACTTATGGAGCTCGCAGGCCATGATTATTGTTTTTATTCTACTATTTCGTCTGATGTAGCTACAGAGATAGTAAATGGGAATTATAATTTTTATATTGAATATATAACAACGGGGTTTACTAGTTCTAGTACCCCGGTGCTTTTAACATATTTTAATGAACTAAGTTTAGATGAGGATTTATTCGGTACCTTGGAAATTGATTCTGCATTTGCAGGAGAGAGCTCAATAGAAATTACGTTTGCAGACCAAATTTACGAAGGTGTGTTTTTCCTTGAAAATATAGAAGATCAAACACTTTATAATTTTGATAATATTGCTTTTTCATTACAGAATAATTATTACGTAGCGCTTGAGTTTAGTCGTATTAGCATTCCTATAGGCACCTATAAAATTTATTTTAAAACATTTATAGATGGTGAGGCTAAATGGACAAATCACTTACCTTATTTTTTTAAAGTAGATGTTGATGAATCTAAATTTATACCTGAGAATGAAGAAGAATTATCTGAACCTGGATCATATAGAATTTATAGATTGGTTGATGAAAAAAGTGGTGATTTTGATTTATTAATTGCTTCAAACTTATCTAGTGATAGTCTAGAAGTAGAATTAAAACATTTAGATTCTGAAGAAGTCTTTAGTTTTATTGTTGAACAATCTTCTTGGGCAGCGATGGATGCCTTGGGTGTGGCTCATGGACTTATTACTGATGTACCTTTTGCTTATATTCGGGAAGGAGTTGATTCTACTCTTTTGCCAAATGGTTCATATAGTCTTTCAATTGGAAATACTCCGGTTGCTTCATTGGTAGTTAGAATAAATAATAGAACAGAAGATGAAAATGAAGACAATGAAGAAGAACAAAATGATTCAGAAGAAAGTGATGATCATTCAATAGCAGAAGATATAGTGATTGATTATTATAGTACTTGTATAGAACAAGGCATATCAGATGAAGAGACCTGTATGTGGTTTAGGGCAACTATGGATTTATTAGATCAGACTTGTATAGAACAAGGTATATATGAAGATGTGGCTTGTGAAGATTACTTATTTAGAATTGAAACTGATTTAGAATGTCAGGCAAATAATGTGATTGATAGAGAAGAATGTAAAAATTATTTATTAGAAAAATATGGAGGGCAAGTTGATTGTCAGTTGGATGATATGAATTTATGTAATAGCATTTTGCGAAATGAATATCTCAATAGATTGGTATCTGGACAGCGTTTGAGTAATAATATTAATCAGGCGGTTGATTCATTGCTCGGTAAAAATATTAGTACACAAGAATTAAGTGATAGTTTAGAGAGTAGAGGTATAGATAGTCTAGAGGTTTTACCGCTACCACCAAGTAATAGTACTAAAGTCTTAGTAGCTAAAGCACAAAAAGAAATAGTCCTTGAAGAAAAAGACAAGTTAACCATTCTCAATCAGGCCGTTATTATTTTAGATGCAGATGGCGATGGGCTTTCTGATGATTTAGAAAAATATTATGGTACGGAAGTTAATAACTCAGATACTGACGGAGATGGTTATTCAGATGGTGAGGAAATTAGCAATGGTTATGATCCTTTGGGGCCTGGTAAATTAATTAAAGAGAGAACAGATTTTGATAAAGTTACACTAGATGATGAAAAAATTATCGAACAACCAAAAGTAAAATCTAATAAGATTGACAGGGTTATGAGAGTGACTGATGTTGATACTTCTGAAGAAGAATTAAAGTTGACTGGTAAGGCAGAGGCTAATTCCTGGGTTAATCTATATTTATATAGTGGCTTACCATTAGTAATGACTACTAAAACAGACGCTAGTGGTAACTGGTCATATGATATTAAAAATTCTTTAACTGATGGTCATCACAGAGTTTTTGTAACAGTTAATGATGATACAGGTAAGATAGTTAAGCAATCAAGACCAATATCATTCTTAATTAAAGAGGCAAAAGCGGTGACAGCTGATGATTATTTTGATGAAGCCTCTAGTTCCACAGCGGTAAATAATCTATTTATATATTATATATTAGGAGGAGCCTTTTTAGTATTTTTAGCCTTAGGAGCTATAATTTATCTGCATAAAGGTAAAAATCAAAATTTAGAAATATAATTCATGCCAAAAATTAAAAATACTTTTTTACTTAGGCAAAGTCATCAGGTAATATATGCTATTGTCCTAATTCTTTTGATTCCCTTGGCGATTATTTTGAATACTATTTGGTCTGTAAAATCTTTTCAGACTAATATTGACATATCTTTACAGAGACAAGCTTTGATGATTGGGCAACTTTTTGATAGTGCTGTTTATAATGACTTAGATTCATTAGAGGAAATGCAGGCTCGGGTGAAGAGTATAGAAAATTCAGGAGTAGAGGTGCGTAATTTTGATATATTAGTTAAAGAGGGCGATGATTTTAGGATAGCAGCAAGTTTTGATGAAGAAATTATTGGCAATTCTACTAATGATTTAAATTATGTGATTGCCTGGCATCAAAATGAAGCAGTGGCCACATTAGTGTCAGGCGCTTTGAATGCCGGAGAAGACTCAGAGCGTCTTTGGGAGATAGCTATGCCACTTAAAAATTCTCAAGGCGAGAAAGAAGCTTTGCTTAGTTTGCGATTATCATTAAAGCTTATTGATGAATTAGTTAGAGATACATTAACACAATCTTATGCCATATTATCTATTACAGTTTTAATTGTTATTTTACTGTTAGCTCTTAATACTAGATTATTTGAGCATGCTATATTATTTAGGAAACTCAAAGAAGTAGACAAGATGAAAGATGAGTTTATTTCCATTGCTTCTCATGAGTTAAGGACACCTATTACCACTTTGAAGGGATTTGTGTCCATGGCTATCGAGGGCGATTACGGTGAACTTAATGAACAGGGCAGAAAAGGCTTTAAAATCATGGAAGCGTCAGCCAATCGACTAGGTGCTTTAGTTGAAGATCTTCTGAATGTTAGTCGAATAGAACAGAATCGCTTATCTATATCACCTAAAATAATTGATTTATCAAATATACTAGAAAGTTTAGAAGCAGAATTTGAATTTCGTGTTCAAGAAAAAGGTCTTAAGTTTAAATTAGTTAAAGAAGGAAAATTACCCAATGTTTGGGCTGACGAAGATAAACTTAGACAAATCTTGGTTAACTTGATTGGTAATGCAGTTAAATATACTAAACAGGGTGAAATAGAATTGATAGCTAAAATAGATGACACTAAATTTGTTACTTTAAATGTTAAAGATACTGGCTTAGGTATGAATGCCAAAGAGAGAGAGGGGCTATTTGAAAAATTCTATCGTATTCAAGATGCAGAGACTAAAGGTATTGTAGGTACAGGCTTAGGACTTTGGATTACTAAGCAGTTAGTAGAGCTCATGGGTGGAAATATTTATGTAGACAGTATTAAACATGTTGGTTCGCAGTTTTATTTTACAGTGCCAGTTTATAATGAGTTAGTTCATAAAACCAAAGGATCCGAAGAGCTTAAGCAAATAGTCAAAAAATAATTTATATTAAAAAACACCCATTCGACTACGCTCAGGGTGTTTTTATTTTAGTTTAGCTAAGGCTTCTTTGATGCTATCAGCTTTTTGAAAATACGATCCAGGGCAGACTATATTGGCGCCAGCTTTAGTGATAGCCTTAAAAGTTTTATCATTAACTGCGCCATCCACCTCTATATTGATGTTAGGATATTTATAGCGCAAAGCTTTTATTTTAGTGATTACCTTAGATTGAAATTTTTGACCTTGTTTGCCAGGAGTGACACCCATGATTTGTATTGTATCAAAGTCAGAAATTATATTTTTGATACTAGCTAGTGATGTATTAGGATTGATGGCCAGGCCGGTTTTTATTTTTTTATTTTTTAAATAATTATTGATAGCAGCTATACGCTGAGTATTTTTATTGGCTTCGTAATGCCAAATAATTTTTTTAACATTTTTAAGCTTAGCCCAGCGAGTTATATATTTACTAACTCCATCTACCATTAGATGAATTTCTAATTTATGTTTTTTAGTCAGTAGACGCACAGTTTCAGGAGTAATAGAATTTTTTTGTTTAGTAAATTCTCCATCCATAATATCTATTTGAGCGTAGCTAAAATAAGGGCTGATTTTTTTCCAGTGCTTGATAAATTCAGCTTTATTTTTTGATAGTATAGAAGGAATTATTTTTATTTTCTTTTTAGGCATATTTTTTTAGTATATAAAGTGCCATATTACGTACGTTATCAGGACAATTTTTTAATTTTTTTATATCTTCTTTTCCTAGCCAAGCTATGTCATGACTTTCATGACTTTTAATTAATTTGGTATTTTTTGTTTTACAAGCATAAAATAGCGCCCAATGATCGTGATCACCTACACTGTGAAAGCTGGTATGAAATGGGAAGGCACTAGGAGTTAATTCTTCTTTTGCTTTTCCTAAAGGAGAGTATTCTAAGAATTCTACTTCTAGACCAGTTTCTTCCATAGCTTCTCGAAGAGCTGCTTGATCTGGTGTTTCATCTGGATCTATGTGTCCACCGGGAAAAAGCCAAAGATTCAGCTTGGTATGCAAGACAAAAAGAATTTTATCTTCATTTATTATGCAAGTGCCGACTGTTAGGTCTATTTTAGACATTGATTTTTTTAATACGTCTTTTGTAGCGAGCTAAATTACCAAAATCAGTTGATAGCCAAGCTTTGACAACTTGTAAAGCTTTTTGATTGGTGAGCCTCCAAGCAGGTAAGCATAAAATATTAGCATCATCATCGTGGCGAGCTCGGCGAGCGGCTGCTGATGACCAACCTAGAATGGCTCGAATGTTTTTAAACTTATTAGCTACTATAGACATGCCTTGTCCAGAGCCACAGAGGAGTATGCCAGTAGCATTTTTGGATCTTTGAACTTTCTTAGCTACCAGTTTGGCAAAATCAGGATAATCGTCAGTTGGTTTAAATTTTGTATTGCCCAAATCAGTATATTTGATATTTTTATCATCAAAATATTTTTTGAGGTATTCTTTGGTTTTAAAACCATTATGGTCTGCTCCAAGATATATCATATATTTATCTTAATTTTAAAGATTTTGATTTTCGTGAAATAGCAAATATACCTAGCACAGATATATAGGTAGCCTTAAATTCAGTGGCTAATGTATATTGATTTTTATCGATGGCAGTCATTAGTACAAATATCAGTATTATTAATGTCCAAGCAATTACAAAGATTTCTCCATAATAACGAGAAAGAAATTTTTTATTTTTCCAGCGATTGAATTCTTTTAAGCCAGTAAATATAGATAGTATAGACAAATAGATTATACTAGCGTCTGCCAAAACATGAGATAGATCATAATATCTGAAAAATGTTAGTAAAAAGAATATAGCAGTTATTATACCCCAAAGATCACTTAGTACTTTCCAAAAAAATAATTCTTTATTGTTTCTTTTCATGTCTTTATTTTAGCACCCGCCTAGACTCGAGTCCAGTCGGGGCTGGTATTTTATCTTGACTTAAAAGCAATTTATTGTTATAGTTGTTCGTGTTTAAAATATCCGCTCCCATAGTTCAACGGATAGAACAGCGGCCTTCTAAGCCGTAGATGTAGGTTCGATTCCTACTGGGGGTACCATTTTATTTTGAGTAAGTAAAATTTATTAACCATGGTGCCCATGGTGTAACGGTTAACACAGCGGCTTGTGGTGCCGCTAATGAGGGTTCGATTCCCTCTGGGCACCCCATCAAAGAATGAGCTAGTATTAGCTCGTTTTTTGTTTTGTGGTATAATTTATTTATGGAAAATAACGAAATTTCTTTTATATGTGACGATTCTTTTTCTGAAAAAGAAAAAGATTATATTTATGAAAATATTCATAAGGCCGAGAAGCATATAGATTCTTTTTTAGGAAAACCAGAAAAAAATAAATGGACTATTTCTAGGTTTAAACATGGTCAATCTTACTATGAGACCGATTATAATAAAAAAACTATATATTTGGGCAGGGATATATTTTTAGATGCTTTAATGCACGAGATTATTCACGCTTGGCATGGATTAAATCTGTCATATGATTTTATAGAGGAGGGCATAACATGCGTAGCCGTTAATAACTTGTCTAGTAAGTTAAATTTTATTGATAATAATTCTACTAATTTTTCTAAAAGTAATAATTTTTCTGAGCTTATTTGTTTTGATCCAGTTCAAGGCACCAAGTCTAATATTCATCTTTTAGATTTTTACAGAACAAGAATTATTTTTGATGTTTGGATGAAGTATGAAAAAAAGACCCCCGGATTAGTTTATAACATTATTAATGAATTAAAGAGATTAGGAAAACAAGAGGATGGTCTAAAGGTCTTTATGAAAATCATAAACAAGTATAATAAAGATTTATTCAAAGAGTTTGATAATATTTTTTCAGTCAATTTAAGATTAATAAAAAGAAGTATTAAATTTAGTACTTCTTTGAATATTTTGGGTGGAGTAGTAGATTATGGAATTAACAAAGCTATTTTGTTTGTAGCAGTTAAAAAAGTATTATCACAGATCATATTGAAAAATAACAAGGTCTATCCAGGATTAGTTGATCATATACTAAAATTACCCAATGATGAATTATTATTCACAATAGAGTCATTTGAATCAAAAAAAACTAAATTTAAAGTTAAAGTTCTAGAAGATGGCACCTTTGGTTTTAAATATGATAATTTATCACCTGGTATATATAATATTTATGCTGAATCAAACGATGGAAAATTAAAAGATAAAATAATATTAAGTATATGAAAATATTAGCAATTGCAGACAGGCCCCCTAAAAATTTAATTAAGACTACAGTTGTATCAGAAAAAATAGACATTATATGCACTTTGGGCGATTTAGATTTTTTTGACATAAAAGAACTAAAGGAAATTAATGATATCCCCAAAATAGGTGTATATGGAAATCATTGTTCAGGTAAATATTTTGAAAGTTTAGGCATTAAGAACCTGCATTTGACTACTTTTAAGTTTATGGGCTATACCTTCGGTGGTTTTGAGGGCTCTCTACGATATAAGCAGGGCAAACACATCATGTATACTCAAGCGGAGGCAGAAAGAAAACTTTTTAATTATGAATATGTTGATATAATGTTAGCTCATAGCCCACCATATGGAGTAAATGATGACATTAACGACAATACACATACTGGCCTTATAGGGTTAAAAAGATATATAGAAGCCAAATGCCCAAAATTTTTTTTACATGGACATACATATCCATCAGATCCAAATAAAATTGTTGAATTAGGCGACACCAAAATAATTTATGTTTATCAGGATAAAGTTATAAATTTATAAAATCAGGATTCTCCATCAAAAAAGTTCTGAAAGTGTCCCATAGGGCACCCCATTTGTCCTGAGCGAGAGTAACGAGTCGAAGGGTCAAAAAGTGAGCTAACCTTAGCTCGTTTTTTGTTTTGTGGTATACTTAAGGTGTTATTAAAATTTAAATTAAATTTATGAAAAAAGTTTTATTAGTAGTTATTATTTTAGGTGCAGGATATTATTTTTGGCAACAATTTCAAAATAATAAACTTCAAGTATGTCCTGATAGATGGACTGATAATCAAGAATTGCCAATCGTACCAGGCAAAGAAACACAATATTTTATAATTGATGGAGCTAGAAGGGAATTAGATGAATTTGATTTAGATTGGGTAAAAGAAAATTGTGATATTGAACCTATTATAGTTCAATAAAATTTATTTTATTCTCCACTAAAAAAGTTCTGAAAGTGTCCCACCCTTCGGCTTCGCTCAGGGTCTACGATAGGACCCCATTTGTCCTGAGCGAGAGTAACGAGTCGAAGGGTCAAAAAGTGAGCTAGCAATAGCTCGTTTTTTGTTTTGTGGTATAATTAAAGTATTATTAAAATAGAAAAAATAATGAGTAAAATAAAAAGTAAGGTAAAAATAAAAAGTGGATTAACTATAGATGTTAGATTAGCTTTGTCTATAATGATAGTATCTACTGCTATGCTAGCCTTTAATTTTGCAGCAGCAATGTTTTCTTTGCCAGATAAGGAAGTAGTAGTTAAACAAAACATAAACCAAAAAATAACAGGTATCGTAGAGTTACTTACTACGGATGATTTTGAAAATAATATAGCAACATATTTATATAGTATTAATGTAGATGGTGTGCGATATGATTTACAATCACCTGACAAGCAGTTAAGTGATTATGTTGGTAAAGAAGTCATTATAGATGGTTCAATCAAAAGTGATGTTATTATAGCAAATTCTATTCAAGATACTTTATCAAAGAATATCTATCCAGCTGTATTGGGGGAACAAAAATATGTGGTTGTATATTTACTTGATGGGACAGAAGACCCTAGTTTTGATGCACAAGCTTATACAAATTTACATTTTGAGGGAGCTAATGATTTTATTATCCAAGAATCTATGGGTGGGGCTAACATAAGTGCGTTAACAAAAACCGTATTCTTTACAACTCCTTTATGTTCGTCTTTCGATGTTAAAAATTATGCAATCGAAGCAATTGACGCAGAGGTTGATTTTAATCAGTATGATGGAATAATTATTTATTTACCATACAATAGTTGTCTTAATTATACGGCTGTAGGAAGTGTTGGTAAGTGGGAGGTTAGCACAGATGATGGTCTTTTACCACTATATTATGTCATAATGAATGGATATAGTAGTTCTGTTGTACCATCAGCTGTGCTTGGACATGAGATAGGGCATAATTTTGGATTTGCTCATTCTGCAAGTTTAGAATGTGGAGAATTTCCATATAGGAAGCCATTGGATAGTGAGTGTTATTACTATTCCTATGGAGATAGGTTTAATATAATGGGTGGAGGAACATATAGTACCCACTACAGTCTTAGTAATAAATTGAAAGCTGGTTGGATTGCTGACAAAGAAGTTATTATTGCAAATTTAGGGACTTATGCCTTGGCTTCTATTGAAAATTCAGATGGCTTCATGCCGCGTGGTATAAAAATTCCTATTTTATGGGATGCAGAAGATATAAAAGCAATAGAGTTATATTATCAATCATATTATCTTTATTTAGCAGAATATGGAGTTACAGATTATTTTTTAGAATATTGGAGTGATATTGATATGAGTTGGTTTTCAGATGAGGTATTTGATTGTCCAGATAATACTTATGGCTTAAGCCCCTCGGACGTAGAGAGAGGCTTATTAATAAGAGTGGGGGCAGATCCTGAATATAAACTTGATTTTAGTTTAACTATGCATCCCAATACTGAGGTTTGTTGGGGTTCAGATATTCAAGATTCTTGTCGTCCTGATTCTTGTTTAAATATGGCCATGTTCTCTGAACCATTTAAGTTTCTTTTGGAAGGAGAGACTTATTATGATCAATTTAATAATATGAAAATAACTTTATTATCCGCTGGAGACGAAACGGCGACAGTAAAGATTTCTAGAATATATGATGATATAGATGCATATGAGATATATGAAGATCTTTAGTAAATGATAGAGCTTTTATATATAGTTATAACCAAGGTCCGAATGGGACCCTCGCCCGCTATGCTAGTGCAAGCGTGGCGAGTGGGCCAGCAAAAAGTGAGCTAACATTAGCTCGTTTTTTGTTTGCTGTATTTTTTTATTATTTATTGTTAATATATAAGTATAATAATTTATTATAATTATATGAGTAAATGGGAAAAAATTAAAAATCTTGTTACTAATAAGTCAACTAGTGAGCAAAAGGAAGAGATGCCAAAAGAGTTAAGAACGGCATCTGAAATAACTGAAAGTGGCACGGGTGAATTAGAAGGACAAATAGATGAAAAAGTAGAGTCAGAAAAACAAGAAGCTGCAGATTTAGAACATAGAGAAAGAGTAAGAAGAAGAATCGCAGAAATAGCAGGCCCCCCTGGCAAACTTGAAACCATAGGAGAGGACTCTGAAGAAAAGGAGAAATAAATAATCAAAGAATGAGCTAATGTTAGCTCGTTTTTTGTTTTGTGGTATAATTAGAGTGTTATTAAAATTTAAATCATGACAAGCACAACAAAGAAAATTTTATCTATTATTATTATAGTTATTATTATTATTTTTGTACTAGTATTAACTATAGGCCTTGATAGTGATGCTGGAGGTTCTCCATTTATGACTCCGCTTTTGGGTTTTTTAATATTTAGTATACCATTGGTATTTGTGGCTTTAGTTTCTATTATTCAGCTGAAGAGGGGTAGGTCATTTTGGAAAGGTTTACTACAAGGAATAGTATTGTGTGTAGTGTTGAGCGCTTTACTTACAATGGGTATGAGAATTTATGAGGCTGTAGATTATAATAATAAGAGACAAGAGAGATTAGATGCAATGAGATCTTTTAATCAGACAGAGCATTATAAAAAAGATCAATTAAAAATTAGTCAAATTGAATTTAGATTATATACTGAATCTAATCAAACTGTAATCTCAGTTGGTGATGGCTTTATTACTAATAATTTAAAAAGAGATACGCAAATTTTAGGTGAGAAATCATTTTCTGAATATATGGAATTAGTTCAAACAAGTGAATTTTTAGATTTAGACGAGATATATAAAAATAAAACAAGTCCAGCCAACACCGAAGAGAATTTATATATTATTACTTTATTTTCTGGCAGTAAGTCTTTTAAGATAGTGAGGTGTTCTGGTGATTATAACGATTGTCCACTGGTCATGAGAAAAGTTATGGATAAAATTGAAAATGATTTAGGGGAAGATCTTTTTTCTGAAAATAATTAAATTAGGATTATGAATCAAGAATTACAAAATTATATTAACGAAGAAAAAAATATAGGTACTGATGATGAGGCTATTAAACAGAAATTAAGAGACAGTGGATGGGAAGATAAAATGTTTAACGAGTATTTTATTACGCCCACTAATCAACAAGAACCACACGCAGAGAATGGAGGAGAGTGGACTTATAGTTTAAATACTGATGCACGTTGTAAGTAATTAGATATTTAAGACTTTAAAATCAGGATTCTCCACCAAAAAAGTGCTCCGCCCGACATCGCCTAACGACGAAGTCGTTGGCGGACGGGTGAAAGTGTTCCACCCCCTCCCTCGGGGGTTATAATAGAGGATCCCAGTCAAAGAATTACCTCATATTGAAGTGGTTTTTTGTTTTGTGCTATACTGAAGATGTTATTAAAATAAAGTTATGAAAGTCAGTAAAAAAGAATGGGTAAATAGAGGGTTATTGAGAGAAAAAGCCTATCAATCAATTAAAGAAAGTGAATTAAAAAAACTAGTAAAAGTTGGTTTAAAAAATAATAAACTTAAAAAATATTTACTAGATTATTTTAGTTACAGAGAATATGACTATACAGTTTGCTATAACTGTTATAAGTCTATGGATAAAGATGAAAATATTTCTGCTAACGGATGGGGTTTGATAGTCAATTATTGTAATGAGTGTGGAGACGAAAGAATGGATCAGATTAAATCCAAGAATTTTTAAAATATATGAATCAATAAATAACGAAGAATCGTGGGAAATAGAAAGAATTGGAGATTATCAATAACTTAAAACATAAGTAAACATAGCCAGAGCTCCGAACTTATCCCTTAGGGGCCCCACCCGCCTAGACTCGCATTTATGCGAGGCTGGTCAAAAAGTGACCTATTCGACTTCGCTCAGGGTCATTTTTTGTTTTTGTAGCATATATGATATAATTATATCGTAATAATTTAATAATTTAATAAATAAAATTATGGCAATAACAAACAATTTTGGCCAAGAAACTATCAATATTGGCCAAGAAATCACCGCCTCTTTATTAGGAGTAGTTTATACAATAATTGATTGGGTGCCTCGAGTTATTGGGGTTCTTATTATCTTAATTATTGGGCATTATCTAGCTAAAGGAGTTAAGCAGCTTATAAAAAAGGTTTTAAAAACCATCAAATTTGAAGATTTTATGGTTAAGCTTAAAGTTACTGACATGATAAAATCTCAAGGAGTGTCTTTAACTATTAGTGATATCGCTGTTTGGTTAATTTATTGGCTAGTATTTTTAGCATTTATTAGTGCAGCAGCTGATGTATTAGCTGTGCCTAGTATTACAGAATTTATAGCAATGGTTATATCATATATTCCATCTATATTTGCTGGGCTGATCATTATTCTTTTAGGTATTATAGCTGCTAATACTTTAAGCTCCTTTGTTAAAAATTTTAAAGGCGGCGATACATATAAACAATTGGTTCGTTGGTTTATTTTAGTTATTGCTTTTATAGCTGCCATAGAGCAACTAGGTTTAGACATTAGTTTTGTTACCAATAATTTATTTATTATTCTAGCTGGAGTAATGCTGGCCTTTGGTTTAGCTTTTGGACTTGGTGGGCGTGATAAAGCCAGAGAAATTATAGATAGACATATTAGATAACCAATTTATAACTTATCAAAAAAACCATTCTATTCGGAATGGTTTTTTGTTTTGTTTAAAATGATGGTATAATAAATACATTAAAATAAAGATATAAAAGATAATTATGTTGAAAGCATATTTTAAAACGGCTCAAAGTAAAAGATTAAGAAAGATTAAAAAAATTCGAGAAGGCTCTTGGATAAATATTAATCACGCAGAGCATGATGATTTAGAGGCTATTACTAAATTAACTGATTTAAGCCTTTTAGATTTACAGGATACCCTAGATCTACAAGAATTGCCTCGTATTGAAAGACACAATAAGAGTATCATTTTATTTATTAGAACACCGATAGCAAAAAATAGCGGTCATCAATTTATTCATACCGTGCCATTAGCTATTATTATTAATAGTAAATATTTTATTACTATTTCTGCTGAGAAGAATAGTATAATAAAAGAGATACAAAAAAACAGCCTATCAATTGCTACCACCCAAAGAGGTAAAATGTTAGTTTATGTGCTTTTGAGAGTTTCTAAAAGTTTTACTAATAGAGTTAAAGAAATTAGCTATGAAGTTTTATCCAAAAAGAAGCACATTGAAAATATTAAAAATTCTGATATTAGTGAATTGATTAAACATGAGGATGTTCTTAATCAGTATATTTCAGCTTTAATACCTATGAGAACTTTATTTGAAAATTTAATGAGTAGTAGTTACTTAAAATTTTATAGAGAAGATCAAGATTTATTTGATGATATGTTAAATAGCATTCGACAATCAGTAGATATTTGTCAGGTTAATCTAAAAAGTATTAAAAGTTTGCGGGAATCTTATCAGATTGTTTTTACTAATCGTTTAAATAAAGTTATTCAGTTTCTTACAGCCTTTACTATTGTTATGACTATTCCTACTATTATAGCTAGTCTTTATGGTATGAATGTTGAATTGCCTTTAGCGGGCAGTAAGTTTGCTTTTCTATATGTCTTGTTTTTTTCTTCATTTGGAATAGCGGCCTTTCTTTTCTTTTTTTATAAGAAAAAGTGGTTGTAATTAGGATTTCCAATCAAAAAAGTTATTATAGTATTCTAAAGTTTTTATATTTTTAAAAAACCATTCCATTTGGAATGGTTTTTTGGTATAATAAATATATAATATTTAAATTTAAAATATGATTGAAGTAAAAACTAAAGTCAAAAATGCCTTAGGCATTAAAACTAAATTATCATTATTACTTATAGCGGCTACAGCCCTATCATTTAGTGTTACATCTTTTGCTATGCTGTCTGTTAATTTTGAAAAACTCAAAGCTAAAAAAAATGTCCCATCTAGTATTACAAAACAAGTTAGTAATGAGGTTTCAGGGCAGGTGAAAGATATATTGACAGGAGAAGCTCTATCTAATGTCACTGTAACTTTCACTAATTCAAATGATCCTGGTGAAATTTATAATACGGTTGTTGACGCTGACGGTAATTATGAATTAGTTTTGGGTGCAGCTGGAGAGTATGATGTATATACAAATTATAATACAGTAGAATATTATGGTTATCAAGATTCTTATTTACAAATAAATACATTCCCGTTTGTTTATAATGTAAATTTATTGCAATATGAAGATTATGACATGGAGGCTAATTGGGATTGTAGCAGTGAATTTAATATTACACCAGGAGATTTTCCATTAATTACTTATATGGACAGATACTATGAATTACTTAATATTTATATTAATAATGGAACATTAACTCAAGCAGAATGGGATGAATTAATAGCTCTTAAATGGGGCACTATTAATAGTATTAAATCTGAATTACAAATAATAAATAATGATATTAGTAATCAGCTGTATGTAGATGGTGAATATGCCTCAATTCTTCTGGACAAAACTTTATGTAATTATCGTACAGAAATCGACTTTTATTATAGTTTAGATCATTCAGCGTGGCCACCAGTATATCCGAATGAATTAAATCCTCATTCACATATTAGTACTAATTATTGGTACGATAATGACAATCGTAGTATTTTGAATACTATCAATGAAATAATAAAAGCTAATCCAAGTATTGTTGCACAAGAATTATTTGATAATCAAGCAATAGAAAAGATAGCGAGTATTTTGGACTGGCAAATAAAATTTAGTTCAGAAGGTGATAAAATAAAAGGTAGGCATCCTTGGACTTTTTGGGATGATTATGCAGAACATTTAAGATTAGATGATATGAGCTGGGTTCATCCATCTGACGCTATTTATCCTAATACTCAACGCAGGTTGATGCTTTTTTATACAAATGGAATAGATGCTTTATTAAGTATGTTAGTAAATATAGCAGATAATAGTGATAAAGAATTATTAAATGATTCATTGAAGAATAATGGTATATTTGCAAAAAATTATAAATTAATGACCTTACCTTCTATTACCGACGCCACAATGCCTGCCTATAGAGTACATGTAATAGGTCGAAATTTAGATCTTTTGAATATAATGTATCCCTATGTATTTAGAAATGAAAATGTTCAAGATATTGTAGCCTGGAACAATGAAAATAAAAATCAAAATAGTCATTTCTGGACATATATAGCTACAGATAAAGTTTTTACGCATCATGATCAAGAGATGATAGAGATTTCAAATTTATTTAATAATTTTTGTACCAGCACTAGCACTACAGGATTAAATGGTGTTTGTTCACCTATAGAAAAACCATTATTTTGTGATAATGGAAATATTGTAAACAATTGTCAACGTTGCGGTTGTGTAAGTGGAGCAGAGTGTCATGACCGTGGTTATTGCTATATTGATGAAATACCCGCAATACATTTTTAATTAATTTTAAAATAAAGAATACTAAAAAAACCATTCCACTGAGAGTGGTTTTTTGATATAATAAATACATAAGATTTAAATTTAAATTATGAAAAAATTATTATTAATTTTAGCCATTCCTTTGTTAATGGGTGTAGGCTGTGTCAAAACAGAAACTTTAACCAATAAGGAGATTAATGAAGGCTTAGCTAGTGGTGAGCTCGCTTGTAACACAGCTAAACATTGCGCCGATTTGGGCTTTGTCTGTGAAGATGAATTAAATTCTCCACGATGTTTAACGGATTATGATTTAGCTGGGCGTATAATTGAGTATCCTGTATGTATTTGTATTAATCCAAATTTAGATTATTAAAATAATGAAAAAATTTTGCTGCAGTAACTATTTAAAAATAACTCAAGAAGCTTTTACGCTCGTTGAGTTATTGGTCGTTATAGCAATAATTGGTATTTTATCTACAGCGGCAGTAGTTAATTTTAATACTACACGAGAAAAAGCTAAAGTTGCTGGAGCAAAGGCTTGGGGTTCAGCTCTTAAACCAGCAGTTATATTTTGTGATAGTCAAGGGTCTATTCTTACTGATCCAATGAACACGCCAACAGTTTATGGCGGTGGTGGTGCTCTTTGTATGCCAGATGTAGGCGTAGACTGGCCAACTGAAATGCCAGAAGGTTATAATCGTATAAATGTATTAAGTAATGGTCAGGGTTTGTGGGTTTTTGAAATTCGTACTTTTAATGTGACGCCTTTGTTACCAGAAGTTATTTGCAATAATTTTGAGGGTTGTGCTGGATAAAATAATAAATTAAATAATATTAATATAAAAATTAAAAGCCAAAATAAATGTTAATCGGTCATTTTTAACTGCTGAGCGATTTTTTATTTTGTTTATTTTATGTTATAATAATTATATTATAGTATAAAAATTTTAAAATATATTAAACACTCTAAAATTAAATTATGAAAAAAGTTAAAACACAAACTAAGAGTCGTGTGGCAACTAAAGCTGGTGTATCAGTTGGACATAAGATAGCTCTTTCTATGTTGATTGCTTCAGCTTTTGCGTTGGGATTAAATTTTGCAGGCATGGCAATGCAATTGCCCAAAAAGCTAAAAGTCAAAAAAGTAAGAGTGAGTGCACCAACACCTCTTACAGTAAATATTACTAATGCGGCAATAAATGTTCCAATTTTTTATCCCGATGGATCCACAGCTTCATTTAGTAGCAGTGGCATAGATCAGGGTAGCCTAGATATGGGGTCTAATAATTATTCTCATGCATCAGGTTCAGGTGGCGGTATATTACGAGGGCCATTAAAATTATCTTTGTCTCATATGGAAGAAGGGCCTATTACTTTACCAGCTAGAATTATCAGATTAGAAGAGTTTGATATTAATGTATACAATCTTTGTGTACCAGAAACTACAGTATTTAATGAAGAATTAAATTATCCAGCTTCATATTATTATGATATCAATGGTACGCCGTATCATGATGTCAATCTTACACAAAGAGCTATTCCAGCACCATGTAACGTATTATTGGCCAATGCTTATGATCCAAGTGCTGTCACAGACGCCAAAGCAAATTTAGCTTTATCTGGATATTCAGAAGATGTTTACGCGGATTTTTATTCTAATTTTAATAACTATCAGCAGAGTGCACACGGTCATCTTAATATTAGAAACAATACCTTTCAAAATTATAACACAACACATTTTCCAGGCGCGCCTTTGTCAATACTTTTATTTAATAATGAAGCTGACAATTTAACAGGATTTACTATACCATCTAGGATAGTAAAAGTCTTTAACTATGATCTAGAAAAAAATCTTTGTCTTCCAGGAACAGTAATTTCTACATCTAGATATAGTCCGTCAATTTATTTCTACGATAACAACGGTACTCCATATTATGACTCTTTATTGACCGACATGGCTACACCAGCTCCATGTAATCAACTCTTAGCTAATCGTTTTGAAACATATGATGGTATAAATGAAGCATTGATTAATTATATTGATTATGAGTTAGAATATGGTTCTCTATATTTTAATAATAATTTTGATGTCAATTTTAATGGTCAAGGAAATTTGTGGTTAGACTCTAATTACTATGACAATTATCCACCAACAGTGTTGGGAGGACATTTAGAAGGTGCACCAATGGCCATTTCTATTTTACAAGATTCAAATAACGGAGCTATTTTAGCTCCTAGAGTTGTAAAGTTAAGCATGGATGATCAATCAGAGCATATAATTTGTGTACCAGAAACATATGTTCCTGGCGGCTCAGATTATCCAGAGATTAAAACTCCAGTATATTTTTATGATAATAATGGCACCCCATATCACGATTCTTTATTGACTGATATGGCTACACCGGCTCCATGTAATCAACTTTTAGTAAATAAACTTGATGTTGGAATCAGTGATGTAAATGTTAATATCCCAGTTTGGAACCCTACTATTTCTTCAGCTGGATTCTTATATAATTTTGGTGCGCCAGATATGCATAAGGGCAACCTTAATTTACGTATGAGTCAATATGATCTTTTTACAGAATCAAATCAAGTAGGAGCACCTTTGGCCATAGAAGTGCTTCATGGCGAAGGTTCGAGTGCTATTGTGCCAGCTAGAGTATTGGTAATGCAAAGTTTTGACGGTGATTATTATACACTTTGTTTACCAGATTCTTTGATTAGGTCAGAGGAAAGAGAATTATATTTTTATGACAATAATGGTACTCCATACTATGATTCGTTGATGACTGATATGGCAACTCCTAAAGCATGTAATCAATTATTAGCCAATGCTTTAGATATAGATCATGTATCTAATGCTAGTGTGGCTAGTACTCTTGATAGTCCGGATATAGCGGAAGTTCATTTTATACAAAATGGAGCACCAATTGGGAGTTTAGATTTAAATACAAATATTTTTGATGAAAATGAATGGGGCAGTAATGATTTATTTATAAATCCATTGGTAATATTTTTGACTCATGGCGAAGAGGGAGATCAAAGATTCCCAAATATGAGACTTGGCGTTGAATCAGGTGATTCTAGATATTCTCTTTGTGTACCACCCTCTTTGGTAACAGACTATACTCATACAGGGCCGATTCATTATTTCTATGATAGTGAAGGTAATCCGTATAGAGATAGTATATTAACTCAAAGAATTACTTGTCCACCAATAAACACTCATTATAATATACAAGAATTGCCTTAAAATATATGGAATTAAATTACCCATTAGTATTTAGTTTTTTATTTATAATTTTTGCTGCGTTCTATTTATTACGCGGTAAAACATCAGGCGCTGCTGGCAATAAAGCTAGCGGTGGTTCAGCTACTTTTGTAAATAATTTTTCTACAGATTTAACAGCTTTAGCCAGAGAAGACAAGTTGGATCCAGTTATTGGAAGAGATAAGGAAATAAAAAAGGTTGTTCAGGTTTTGTCTCGTCGTCGTAAAAATAATATCATTATTTTTGGTAAAGCCGGTATTGGTAAGACAGCCATTGCTGAAGGACTGGCTATTGCTATTGCCCAAGGCTTAGTTCCTAAGAATTTGGCAGACAAGATAGTACTCAAGATTGAATTATCATCTGTTTTGGCTGGCACAAAGTATCGAGGTGAATTTGAGAAAAGATTTAAAAGCCTTATAGACAATGTTATATCTATGGATAAGCGCATTATTGTCTTTATGGATGAAATTCATACCATAGTGCAAGCTGGGGGCACAGAGGGGTCAGTAGATGCTGATGATATTATTAAGGCACCACTCGCTAGGGGTGAATTACAGATGATAGGTACTACTACTACCGAGGAGTATAAAAAATACATAGAGCCAGATAAGACTTTGACTAGGCGATTTGAAGGCTATCTCATGAAAGAGCCGGATAAAAAGACTACAGTTAAAATGCTAGAAGCTCTTAAGAAAAATTATGAAGAATATCATCGAGTATCTATTGGCAGTGATATCATAAAACAGATAGTGGAAGGTACAGCCAAGATAAAAGACAGATCTTTCCCAGATAAAGCTATAGATATTTTA
Source organism: Candidatus Komeilibacteria bacterium (assembly GCA_018656065.1). Taxonomy (GTDB): domain Bacteria; phylum Patescibacteriota; class Patescibacteriia; order UBA1558; family GWA2-36-10; genus XYD1-37-29. The sequence continues at coordinate 53,250 of JABHZY010000015.1, forward strand.
GATGAAGTTTGCGCTCAGGTTAGACTTAATAATTCAGATTCAGAAAAAATTATAAAAGTGACAAGTAAAGATTTAAAAGAAGCGATAAAAGAATATCACAATTACTAAAACAAAAAATCGCCCTTAGGGCGATTTTTTGGTATAATAAAATTATGGAAAAGTCTTTAAAATTAAGTAAAGGCAAGATAATATTAACTATGGTTTTATGAAAAAAGTTGGTCTAGTATTATCTGGTGGAGGAGCTAGAGGTATGGCGCACATTGGAGCGCTTAAAGTTTTTGATGATTTAGGTATAAAATTTTCGGCTATATCCGGCTGTAGTATTGGGGCGGTGATAGGAGCTTTTTATGCAGCTGGTAAAAGTGGTCAAGAAATTGAAAATTTTGTTTTGAATAATAAAATTTACAGAAATTTTGATTTTTCTTTTTCTACCTTAGGCGTTAAGAATATTGCCAAGTTGGAAAAAATTATGCTTGATTTTATAGGAGTTGATAGTTTTCATAAATTAAATACACCTTTGTATATTAATGCTACTAATATATCAAAAGGTAAAGAATTAGTATTTAAAAATGGAAAATTAATGGAAGCTATTAGAGCTAGTATTTCTGTGCCAGGAGTTTTTAGTCCTATAAGAATAAAAGAGGAATATCATATTGATGGAGGAGTATTAAATGAAGTTCCTTTTTCTATATTGCCCGAAGAGATAGATCATTATATAATAGTAGATGTATCACCTTATCAAGGCTTGGGAGATAAACAAAGAATTAATATAGTGGATGTATTACAGGCCAGTATTAAGATAATGCAAAAACAAATTTTTTGGGAAAAATTAAAGAATATTCCTGAAGAAAAATATGTATTAATTAGTCCTCAGTTGAATAAGTATCACCTTTTAGAAAGTGAGAGAAAATTTAAAGATATATTAAATACAGGAAGAGTGTCAGCTATAAGCCATAAAAATGAAATATTAAATTTATTTAAATAAATCATATGCCTAAAACAAAAAATAAATACAAAGCTATACACACTATTATTACTTTTCTCTTGATGTATATAATAGGCGCTTTATTCATTACTAGTGTTTTTGTTTGGACTGAGGTACGTACTCAACAAATTGTTAGTAATATTTTTGCGACCGCTAAATCAAAATATTTTAACAGAAAGGTTACTAAACCTATTGATGGTTTTAAAAAATGTGTAGCCGTAGGACGGCCAATATTAGAATCTCATCCTAGGCGGTGTGTTGGTCTGGCTGGTCAGATTTTTGTAGAAGATTCAGAGGAAATAGTAGTTGATAATACAGTGATTAGAATAGGGCAACCATTAGCGGGTACTTTTATCACTAGTCCTTTGATAATTCAGGGAGAAGCAGTCGGAACTTGGTTTTTTGAAGGTGATTTTGCGGTGACTTTAATTGATGAACAACAAGAAGAGGTTGCTGTTACTATTGCCACTGCCCAAGGAGAATGGATGACAGAAGATTTCGTAGATTTTGAAGCAGAGCTTATTTTTGAACAACCAGATACAAATATTGGTTTCTTAGTATTTAAGAAAGACAATCCATCTGGATTAACAGAGTATGATGACGCAATAACTATTCCAGTATTTTTTAAATAATATAATTTATAGGTATTAAAAAACTCCCTAATAAGGGAGTTTTTGTTTTTTATAAATTAAACTTCGTTGGCGTAACCTTATTATTGATTAAGGGCGGCCATAAATAGATCTTCATTTGGTTTATGTGGTAGGTGACCAATATTATTAATATAATTTATCTTTATATAACCATCACGATCAATTACTAGCTTAGTAACAGAAGATTGATATATTTCCATAGAAAGAAAACCAATGACATCAGTATTAAGTACGCTAGTGACCATAGAGCGAATCAGATTACCATGACAAAATAGGCCAATTTTTTTACCTTTATTTTTTTTATAGATATCAGCTAGCATACGACGGGATTTATCATGTAATTTATGCATTTCCTTATCCATACTTTTATATTCTTTTACTTTCTTCATGCGAGTTTTTTCTGACATGCGAAAATATTTTATTTTATACCATTCAGTCCAATCTACTTCATTAAGCCGTTTATCTACATATATTCTTTTTTTATGTTTTTTGGCAAAATCTTGAGCAGTTTCTTTGGCGCGGGTTAATTCGCTAACATATATTTTCTCTAATTGGATTTGTTTTAGTTTTTTATTTAATAATTTTCTTTGTCCACGACCTAACTCAGATAAAGGCATGTTAGCATCGCCCAAGGCTTCTTTGAGAGCGTAGTCAGGATGACAATGACGAATTAAATATATTCTAGTGTAAGGCCCATTAATGGGTTGCCTAGTTTTAGCGTATGGAGTTTGCTCATTTATAGAAGGGTTTTTGAATCCTACTTTTACAAAAGGTGTTCTTAATTTTAATCCCATATTTTTATTTATTTTATAGTACTTATTTTAATATTATTTGAGTAAAAAAGCAATCTTATTATATATGAAATAAATTGCATTTTAATACGTATTATATAATAATAAGAATAGCTATGTCTGATATTGTGAATAAAGAAAATTTATCTGATGAGCAATTAGTTGAATTAACCTTGGAAAATCAAGAGGATTTTTTGTATTTAATAAATAGATATGAGGCTAAATTAGCTAGATATATAAAGCGTATAGCAGGACTTGGCAAAGAAGATACAGAAGATTTATTGCAAGAGGTTTTTATTAAGATTTATCAAAATATAAATAACTTTGATAAAGATTTGAAATTTTCTTCTTGGGCTTATCGTATAACCCATAATGAAGTCATAGATAATTATAGAAAAAAACAGTCCAGACCTCAAGAGATGACCTTTGATGCAGAAAATATATTGAATAATATAATCAGTGAATTTAATATTTCTAAAGAATTAGATCATAAATATTTACAAGCTAATATTAGTCAGGTTTTAAATAGTTTAGATTTGAAGTATCGAGAGGTATTAGTGCTTAAATTTTTAGAAGAAAAAGAGTATAAAGAAATTTCAGACATTTTGAAAAAACCCATGGGAACTGTTGCAACTTTAATTAGTCGAGCTAAAAAGCAATTTTTACAAAAAATGAAAGAACAAGAGATTAAATTATAAATATATGAGTGAAAAAAATATTTCTGAACAAATACTGGATAAAATAAAAGATGTCAAACCAAAACCACGTTGGCAGTTTTTGCTTAAAGATTATATTATTTGGTTAGCCGCTAGCCTAGCTTTGATTATTAGTAGTTTAGCTTTCGCAGTTGTTCTATATATGATGATAGATAATGATTGGGATATTTATTCTAATATTAGCAATAGTTTATTAGAATTTGTGTTTTTAACTCTGCCATATTTTTGGTTATTGTTTTTAGGGGCTTTTATTTTAATAGCTTATTATTATTTTAGGCATACTAAAAAGGGTTATAAATTTTCATTGAGTAAAATATTCTTAGTAAGTTTAGCAATTAATATATTTATTGGAGCTTTTTTATATAACGCGGGAGTCGGTCAGGCTATTGATGGTATAGTTGCTCAGAGAGTACCTTTTTACAAAGAACTTATTAATAGAAGACAGCATATTTGGTCTAGGGTTGACGATGGTCTTTTAGGTGGAGTAGTGGTAGGCATCGAAGATGAACATCTCTCTTTAGAGGATATGGAAGGTAATATTTGGATTATTCAACATTTTAATACTACTACACCTAATTTTATAAATTTACAAATAGGTGATCATGTTCGTATGATTGGTCAGAAAATAGATAGCCAAAATTTTAAGATGTATAGAATCATGCCAATGCGTGGTATGCATTGGATGAAAGAACATTGTCCTGTGGACAAGGAACATTGTCCGTTTATGAATGAAAGAAAATTTTGAGATACACGTAGTAATTAATACAAGATGGTTAATCAACTTAATAATTAATTACTAACTAATAAGAAGTATGAAAAATAACAAATTTTATGCCTTGGCTGGGTTTTTAGGTCTAGTGATTACCACTTTAGTGGTTTCCAATATGGCTTCTGCCTACCGAGGTGATTCAAGTGTGCAGGGTCCAAATTTTGATCCGGCTAGGCACGAGGCAATGCAAGAAGCTATCGACAGCCAAGACTATGCTGCCTGGGCAGAGCTACACAATGGTCGTGGTAGAATAACAGAAGTGGTGACGGAAGAAAATTTTGATAGATTTATTGCTATGCATGATTTGATGATGGCTGGAGATAAAGAAGGAGCTCAAGAAATTCGAGAAGAGTTAGGTCTGGGGCAAGGACACAGAGGCAAAGGAGATTTTGTTAAAGGTTTTCATAGAGGATATGAAAAAGGAGCAGGCGATTGTCCGTTTCAGAAATAATACATAAAAGACATTTTTTCACAAATAAAAAACACCTTGGCGCGATGAGGTGTTTTTTGATTATCTATTTTAGACAAGGATATTTTTGGACTAGTGAGCTTTGAGACCATTTACGGCCTAAGCCCCAGTCATTACCAGCTCCATTGAGATATAGGCCTATTAAAACCAAGGCGTATATAATATGGTCATCCATGAAAGGGTTATTACTTGGCAGTAGAAGAGCCAGATACATTAATAGCATCATTAGAACGCCACCGATAGCAGCTAGTTTCATAGCAATGCCAAGGATGAGCGCTAAACCTATTAATAATAGTCCTAGCATAAATGCCCAATCTACCCAAGCTTGTCCAGCTAAAGATTGAAACATTACTTTTAATGGTCCAGTGCTCGCATGTTCTAAAAACCCTGTTGTAGGAGAGCCTTCATTAAGCCAAGCCTTTTTAGTCGTAGTGGCAAAACCTAGGCCAAAGAGCTTATCTATAAAAGCCCAAAAGAAAATCCAACCCATAGAAATTCTTAAAATGCCGCGTATGTATTTTATGTTTTCTCGCATATTTTCATTATTTAATTTTTTTATTTGTAAATGGTATACATTTTTTTGAAATGTCTATGGATATTCTAAAAATCAGTACAGCGATTACCAGGAGAGAGAGTAGTAGTCTTGGTGGTGGAAATCCTGAAAAATCTTCTAAATAGTCTAACCAAATTTCTTTTTCTACAAACCAGGCTCTAAGCGCTAAGAGTATCCAAGCTAGATAACCAAGTCGTAATGTGTAGCGCCATTTATGTGGGCCCATGGCCAGCATTATTTTATCTCGAGAAATTATAGCTATGAAAGTAAAAATAAGCATGGATATTCCACCCAGTAAAACATCAGCTGTGAAAAGATTATCGGTTAGATGGAATAAATATTTGTCAGGGTTTATTAATAAGATAGAAATACTATAGGCCAGAGCCAGCCAATAGGCTATTAGTCCTAAGTATTTACGATAGCCTATTTTAGTATCTAGAAAATCCCACCAATAACAAAATCCACTAAGTGAAAACGAAGCGGTAAACATTAGAGCTGAGGCGCCGGCCAGAGCTTTAGAGAATTGTAAAAAGCTATATTCCTTGTCTAAGGTGGAAGTAAAAATAAGCATCAATATAAAGATAACAAAAGCTATAACAAGACTATTTCGCCATATTATTTGTTTAACATGTTTTTGGAATATATCAGCTTTTTGTTTCATTATTTATATTATATCATAAATTATTTACAAAAGCTTTATATAAGGTATAATATATATACTTATGAAACTAGCTAGAAACAAAATAATTATCCTATCTTTATTTATTGCTTTGGCAAATTTATTTGCTTTAGGATGTTTTTTTATTGGGCAGAGTTTGCACAGTGACCATCATCAAACTATGAGCTCCATGAAATGTTGTACTATGGGTGCTTATAATGAAACAGAGCATGCCGGATATAATTTGCAGTATAACATTTCTAACGGAGCTTCTGTCAGTTTAAATTTGATTTTATTTTCAGTTGTATTGGCATTATTCATTTTAAAAGAAACTAAATTTTCTAATTATTATTTAGTTAAAGATAGGTACGGTGGTTTTAAATTGTTACATAAATTTTTATTTTTGTTTAAAACTGGAATATTGCATCCTAAAATTTATTAATTTTTAGTAAAGCCTTATTTTTATATTATCAAAATATAAATAATTAAGGTTTTTTTTGATATTTAAAAAATAAACTTATAATAATTTATTAATATGAAAAATAAACAATGTAAATTGATATACATATCAGGTATGACTTGTACGTCCTGTGAAATGTTGATTAAAGATTCTCTAGAAGAGGTAAAGGCAGTCAAATATGTAAAAATTAGTCACAGACATGGCAAAGCCGAACTAGGTCATGATGGCGAAAAATTACCTCTTAAAGATATTTTAGAAAAAATAGAAGATTTGGGCTATCAAGCCTCTCTTGAGCCCATTAAAGAAAAAAAATCAAAGGCTTCAGCTGAGCAGTGGTTCCATTCCATATTACTAGTAGCTGGTTTGTATTTAGTCTATAAATATTTACAATGGATTGGACTCCTAAATTGGATAGAAGCAGATACTAGCGACATAAATTATGGCGCGGCCTTTATTATAGGTATAGTGGCTTCAGTTTCTAGTTGTCTGGTAGTAGTGGGAGCAGTGGTAATGTCTTTTGCTAGTAAGTATCAGGCTCGTGGGACTTTTTATCAGCGTAATTTGAAACCGCATTTACTATTTCATATTGGACGACTAGCCACTTTTTTTATATTAGGTGGAGTATTAGGCATGATTGGTTCTTGGTTTAATATTTCAGATGTTTTCATGAGTTGGTTTACAATATTTATTGCTGTAGTTTTACTTTGGATGGCTTTAAATATTTTAGGCTTTGTACCATCTATGACTATTTTGGGCATAAGAATGCCTAAGCGTAGTATGGGAGCTTGGAAAAAACTACAAAAATCAGAACATGCTATGGCGCCAGTAGTTCTAGGAGCTTTTACATTCTTCTTACCGTGCGGTTTTACTCAGAGCATGCAACTTTTTGCTATGTCGTCAGGCGATTTTATGACTGGAGGGCTGACTTTATTTCTTTTTGCTCTTGGTACTTCGCCAGTCTTACTGGGATTGGGAGTGGCTACTACCAAATTTAAAAATATGGAGACAGTAGTGCTACAAAAAGCAATTGGATTCATAGTTTTATTTTTTGCTTTTTTTACTATGTCTTCAGGCTTAGCTATTCGAGGAGTAGATATTGATATTTTTGCTAAAAAAGAAGTAGGGCAAGTAATAAATACTGCTAATGCACAAATCATTAATATGACAGTAGATTATAGAGGTTATACGCCCAGTGTATTTAAATTACAGAAAGATGTGCCTGTAAAATGGATTATAGATGGTGATGGTGCTACTGGTTGTACTAATGAAATAATTGTTCCAGATTTAGGTATTAGGGAGCCTATACGTTCTGGTGAAAATATTATTGAATTTACACCAACCAAAGTAGGAAATATTAATTTTTCTTGTTGGATGGGTATGGTTCGTGGTAGGTTTATTGTAGAATAATTAATAATTATATGAAAAATATAAATTTAAAAATCTCTGGCATGCATTGTGCTTCCTGTGCTTTGAATATTGAAAAAACTATCAAAAAAAAGTCAGGCATAAAAAGTGCTAGTGTTAATTATGCTAATAATCAAGCCAAGGTGGAGTTTGATGCTGAGCAAATTAACCAAAGTGAAATAGCCGAAGTTATTTCTCAGGCTGGTGATTATAAAGTAATAGATGATAGTGATCAAAATATGGAGCAAGATTTAACTAAGCGCGCTTATTATAGGTTTATCTGGGCATTGATTTTTACTTTGCCGTTGTTTATTTCTATGTTCTATATGTCAAATTTTTCTTCTAGTTTTTGGGGCGTAAGTTTAGAGAAGTGGATAATGCATGATTTGGCTTTTATAGTAGTATTTATTATTGGCTGGCAGTTTCACAAGGGAATGTTTTTGCAGCTCAAGCAATTTAAGTCAAACATGGATACTCTGATATCTATTGGCACTTTGTCTGCTTATTTTTATAGTCTCTATGCTATGTTTAGCGGTGGTCATGTCTATTTTGAGACTGCAGCTACGATTATTACTTTGATATTACTGGGTAAATATTTTGAAGAAAAATCTAAAGGCCGAGCTTCAACTGCTATTAAGCAATTGTTGTCTCTAGGAGTAAAACAGGCAACAGTCTTAGCTGGTGATACAGAAGTTAAAACAGATATCAAAGATATTAATATAGGCGATATAGTTTTAGTTAAGGCTGGCGAGAAAATTCCTTTAGATGGAGAGGTGATTGAAGGCAAGACTTCTATCGATGAATCAATGCTAACTGGGGAGAGTATTCCAGTTAATAAGAAAAAGGGAAGTGTAGTTTACGGAGCCACTATTAATAATCAAGGAGTTATAAAAGTAAAAGTTAATAAAATTGGCGAAGATACGGTTTTGTCACAAATCATCAAGCTAGTGGAAAATGCTCAGGCTTCCAAGGCACCTATTCAAAAATTAGCTGATAAGGTATCTGGTATTTTTGTGCCAACGGTTATTGTTGTATCTATACTTACTTTTGTGGTTTGGTATTGGCTTGTCGGAGCTGGATTTGAAGTTAGCTTAATCAATGCAGTGGCTGTGATAGTGATCGCCTGCCCTTGTGCTTTGGGCTTGGCTACGCCTACGGCCATCATGGTTGGTTCTGGTAAGGGCGCTGCCAATGGCATACTGATCAAAGATTCACAGAGTTTAGAAGTTGCTCATAAAGTAGACGTAGTAGTTTTTGACAAGACAGGCACTTTGACTAAAGGTAAGCCAACGGTGACAGATATTAATACTACTAGTCACGATTTAACAACCAGTCAGCTTATGGAGTTAGCATGTTCTCTAGAAGCTAGCAGCGAACATTCTTTGGCTAATGCCTTTGTAAAATACGCCAAAGATAATAACTTAAATCTCAAAAAAGCAACTAATATAGAAGCTATCAAAGGTAAGGGTGTAAAAGGCTTAGTAGACAATCAAGAAATACATCTTGGTAACAAAGAATTATTGAAAGATTTAGGCGTAGAAGAAAATCCAATTTATCAGGCAGCTTTTGAAGATTATGCGGAGCAAGCTAAAACTCCTATTTATTTTATAAAAGACAAAAAATTGATGGGAGTAGTAGCTGTTGCTGATGTGATTAGAGATTCTTCCAAAGAGGTTATTAAGAATTTACGGGAAAATATTGAAGTATATATGTTAACTGGCGATCATAAATTAACAGCGCAAGCCATTGCCAAAGAGTTGGGCATTAAAAATGTGATTGCCGAAGTTTTACCTGATCAAAAAGTTGAAGAGATAAGAAAACTTCAATCAGAAGGCAAGGTAGTAGCTTTTGTGGGTGACGGTATTAATGATGCTCCAGCGCTTACTTTAGCAGATTTAGGTATTGCAGTCGGAGGAGGCACAGACATTGCCATGGAAAGCGGTAATGTAGTACTGATGAACAGCGATCCCATGAAAGTTATTAGTGCTATTAATTTATCTAAAAAAACTTTTAGTACTATCAAGCAAAATTTATTTTTTGCCTTTGGCTATAATGTCATTGCTATTCCTTTGGCTGCTTTAGGATTACTCAACCCAATGATTGCTGCCGCGGCTATGAGTTTTAGTAGTGTTTCGGTAGTGACTAATAGTCTGAGGATCAAACGAGCTAAAATATAATAATATTTTACAGACAAAAATGTTCTATTAGGGCGTTTTTGTTTTTGACTCAAAAATGATATAATCTTTATATATGATTAATAATATTTTACCAGCTTTTAGGTTGGTTTTTAGCAGATGGCATTACATTTTATTAGTTTTTGTTGTGGCCATTATATTCTTTTGGGGAACTGTTTTGTTGCAAAGTATTTCTTTTTTAAAATTTGCATCTACTTATACGCCTTCAGAATTTTGGGCACGATTTAGAATTATCTTTCAAGTTTGGGGATTTTTTAAAATTAATTCTACCCTGTGGAGTCGATGGTTAGTTTTCTTAGTATCTATATTGGCAGGTATTAATTTTTCTATGTTGATATTTTATTTAAAACGTAAAATTAAGTTAGAAAAATCAGCTGGCACTGGCTTTGTCGGTATAATAGTGGGAATTTTTGGGGTGGGTTGTGCTTCTTGTGGTTCAGTAGTTTTATCTTCTATCTTTGGTTATACAGCAACAACTAATTTTTTAGCTACTTTACCTTTTCATGGTATAGAGATTGGAATTCTTGGTTTATTGTTGCTTTTATTATCTATTTATTTATTAGCCTCTAAAATACAAAATCCATCTGTTTGTAAAATATAATATATGATAAATTCTAAAAGAGTAAAACAAATTATTGGCGTTCTTATTTTATTATACGTATTATATTTCGCTTATTTATTTTTTAAGCCAATACATCCAGTATTTGTTGGTGTAAGTATAAAGGATAATTGTATATCTGAAGGTAATGATTATACGCTCCCAATACCTCCAGGGCAGTTTGGAAAATTTGATAATCTTTGTTGTAAAGATTTAGTGGCAGTAGATTTAGAAAATATTTGGGGCGCCACTCATCACTATCATTGCATAAGTTATAATGATTATAAATGGCGTCAAATAAAAAATGATATATTTTTTGGTTTTATAAAATATTAATATTATGGTAAAAAATGATTACGGTTTAATTTTCTGGATACATCTACTAGTAATTTTAGCTTATTTAATTACGCCTTTTGTATTGGGATGGCAATGGATACTTTTAATAGTAGCCTTGTTTTATGTTCAGAATTTCTTTTTCAAAAATTGTATTTTAACAAAAGCCCAATTAGACAATAGAGGAGATGTAGATGAAAGTGAAAAAAGTTTTTATGCTTATTATTTCAAAAAGATGAGTCCAAAAGTAGATCCTAGGTGGGTTAAAAAATATTTTGCTTACTCATTAATGTGGACAGTTTTTACTATATCTTTGATATGGCAGTTAGTTTTTAGTCACCAACCTTATTGGTTCAGTAATTTATTTTAGGGAATATGAAGTATCGTAAATTAGATATTTTAATTTTAATATTTTTTCCATTATTTGCCATGGTTACTTCTATAGCTCTGGAGGCAAATTATTTGATTTCTACACTATTATTTTTTGGTGCGCCTAGTCTTTATCTTTCTGTTCGTAATTATAAAATAATACTTAAGAGTTTTATATTTTCCATGCTACTAGGCTTTCCTTTTGCAACGATTATAAATTCAGTGGCTGTGCTTAGTAAATCTTGGCTTACTTATTCCATATTTGATTTTAGATTTTTAGGTTTAATTCCCATTGAGGATTTTGTTTTTGGTACACTTTTTGTTTATTTAACTATTATGTTTTATGAGCATCTTCTAGATAAAGGTAAAGATAACAAAATTGATAAAAAATTGAGATTATTTATAATACCGTTGACAATTATTTTTTTAATATTTTTGATTATTATATTTAAGAATTCAGAGCTTTTAAATATTCCTTATGCTTATTTTTGGATTGGATTATTAGCTGGTTTATTACCATTAGCCGCTATGCTATCTTTTTTCCCTCGTTTATTTTGTAAGTTTATAAAAGCAGCTAGTTATTTTTTCTTTTTAACTTTACTTTTTGAATTAACTGCACTTCATTTAGATCAGTGGGTTTTTCCAGGGGATCAATTTATATTTTGGGTAGATATTGCTGGTAATCGGTTTCCTTTTGAGGAGTTATTTTTTTGGGTAATATTAGCTTCAATTTCAGTATTAACTTATTATGAATTCTTTGCTGATGATAGAAAATAATTTTAATTAATATATTAACTATAAACATATGCCAAAAGTAAAAAAAAGAAAATTACCAGCCAAAGTTATAAAGTATTTAAAAAAGGCTGGTGTAAAACATGACATGCTCGAACACAAAACAATCTATACTGCTATTGACGCAGCTAATACCATGAAGAAAAAAATGAATGAGATCGCTAAATCATTATTGGTCAAAGCAGATAAGGATTATTTTATGATTATTTTACCCGCTGATCAAAATCTTGATATTAATAAGTTGAAAAAAACCTTGAGTAAGTCTCAGCAAAAACAAATCAAGGTAGTTAAGATTCCTGGTGAAAAAATTGCTAGAGATGTGCTTAAGGTCAAAAAAGATTCTATTTCTGCTTTTGGGTCTCTATATAAACTACCTGTTATAATGGAAAAGAGAATTGCCAAGGTTAAAAAAGCAGTTTTTTCTTCAGATAGCTTCAATCATTCAGTAGAGATGGTAGTTAAAGACTTTATTAATTTGGAAGAAGCAGTGGTTGATACTTTTGGAGTTAAGAAAAAAATAAAAAAACCAATTCCTTCTAAATCTGCCCGTAAAACTAGCAGGGCAGGCGGGAAATCTCCAGTGTCAAAAAAGAAAAAGCCAGTTAAGAAAAAAATTGTAAAGAAAAAAGTAAGTAAAAAGAGAGTAGTAAAAAAGAAATAAGATAAAATAATGTGGTTTTCCTAGGCTACTCAGCATCAAGAAGATGGAGTGGTTTGAGAAGTCAAATAAATTTTTATAAAAAACTCTTCTTAATATATTGGGGAAGAGTTTTTTATTTTGTAAAAGACCCTGATTTCTGGTATAATATTATATATAAATTATATTTTTAGATTAATATGGCATCTCGTTTACCAATACCACAAGACGAATTAAAAAAAATACTTTTTGAGGCGAAAATAGTTAAAGAAGAAGAGTGGAAAGAAGCAGAAGATAATGCACATCGTCGCCGTAGAGGAGTAGAGGAAGTTTTAATAGAACGTGGATTTTTGAATTCGCGTTATTTATATGAATTAATTAGCGATAAGTTAAAAGTTCCTTTTATTAACTTACGTAAAAGAAAATTAGATCATGAAGTTTTAAATATTATTGATGAAAAAACAGCTCGTCAGGCTAAAGCTATACCTTTTGCATTAGAAAAAGGCAAACTTAAAGTAGCCTTTGTTGATCCAAAAGATAAAGATAAGATAAGTCTAATAAAAAAAGCTAGTAAAAAGAGAGTAGAAGTCTTTATGACTAGCTACAAAAATTTTCTTTTTGCTTCTCGTTTGTATCAAAAGGATATACAAGAGGAGCTTAATCAAATATTAGATGACAAAATATTAAAAGTAGATGGTAAGCCCACAGAAGTAGAAGTTCCTATTATAAAAATTATTGATGCTATTTTAGAATCAGCTTTATTTGAACAAGCCTCCGATGTTCATATAGAAGCCTTGCCTGATGCAGTAGTAGTTCGTTTTAGAGTAGATGGTGATCTTCATGATGTAGTAGAGTTGCCATCGTCTACGCATGATGCTTTGATAGCTCGTATTAAAATTTTGTCTAATTTGCGTATTGATGAACATCGTGTTCCTCAAGATGGTCGTTTTTCTTTTAAAATAGAAGATGAGGAAGAATCAGTTAGGGTTTCTGTTTTACCAGCTTTTTATGGAGAAAAGATAGTTATGCGTATGATGACAGATGACGCTCAAAACCTTAGTTTAGAAGATTTAGGATTTTTGGAACATAATCAAGAGATTATGATTAGGCAGGTAAAGAAGCCATTTGGTATGATACTTGTGGTAGGGCCAACTGGTTCTGGTAAAACCACCACTCTTTATTCAGTGCTGAATATTTTGAATACGGAGGAAGTAAATATTTCTACAATTGAAGATCCAATAGAATACGGCGTGCATAGAGTTAACCAAACTCAAACTAATACAAAAGCAGGCTATGATTTTGCTAATGGTTTACGGGCTTTGCTTCGTCAAGATCCAGATATTATAATGATTGGTGAAATTAGAGATAATGACACAGCTCAAATTGCTGTTAGAGCTGGTTTGACTGGTCATTTAGTATTATCTACTCTTCATACCAATAATGCTAGTGGCGCGCCGCCTAGGTTAGCAGATATGGGGGTAGAGCCTTTTCTGGTGGCGTCTACACTTAATTTAGTGATTGCACAGAGATTGGTAAGGCGTATTTGTTTGAATTGTATTGAAAGTTTTAAATTAACTAAAGATCAATTAAAAAGTCTTAATCAAGAATTTGATTTGGAAGAAATGTTTAATCGTTTTAAAGAACTTAAGTTAATTGAAGATAATATTGTATCTTTTTCTAAACTAACTTTTTATAAAGGAAAGGGTTGTTCTAGATGTAATGGTTCTGGTTATCACAAGCGGATTGCAGTTTTAGAATTATTAGAAAATAATAAAAAAATAGGAGATTGTATTATCCAAAATTCTACATCTGCCGAAATAGAGAGTGTCGCCAAAGAACAGGGGATGATTACTATTTTTGAAGATGGTATGCAAAAAGTTCTTTTGGGTATGACAACTATAGAAGAAGTATTACGTATTAAAAGAGTATAAGTATGGAATATTTAGATAATAGAAATAAAAAGACTAATACTAATGCTAATTTAGATATTGGTAAATTAACAGGTGACGGTGAATTAACAAAGACTAAGCCTAATATGTCATCTTTTAAACTTTATACTGGTAAAAAGAAAAAGGTTGCTAAGAAAAAAGCTTCTAAACTTAAAGTGGACAAAAAAGATCAAAAAAAAATTACAAAGAAATCAGTCGCACCAAAGCATAAATATAAAATTGAGATGTTTAATATAGTATCTCTGACAGACAAAATGCTTTTTATGGATAATATGTCTACTATGCTTAGGGCCGGCTTATCACTTACTCCAGCTCTTAAAACTATTAAGAACGAAATAAAAAATAAATATTTTAAAGAAGTATTAGAATATTTAGTTTATCATATTGAAAATGGACAATCACTTTCTAGTGGTATGAAAAATTATCCAAAAGTATTTTCAGGTATGATTATAGCCACTATAGAAGTGGGTGAAAATACTGGCATGTTGTCTGATACTTTTGGACATTTGGCAGACATTATGAAACGTCAAAAAGAACTTCGTAATAAGGTAATAGGAGCCATGATGTATCCAGTAATAGTTATTTTGGCTTTATTGGTAGTTAGTGGTTTTTTAGCGATGGTTATATTTCCACAGTTGATAGATCTTTTTCAGTCAGGTGGAGTAAAATTACCATTTGTTTTAGTGGCTGTTCAGACTTTTAACTTTATAGTAAGAAATTATTGGCATCTTTGTTTGGGTGGTTTATTTGGTTTAATAGTATTATTTAAAATTATATTTTCTAAACAAGGGCCAAAATTATTATTAAGTAGAGCTATTTTAAAAACACCTTTTTTAGGTAAAATTAATCAAGAATTAGCCTTGACTCGTTTCGCAGGTAATCTTAACGCTCTATTAGCAGCAGGATTAGGAATTGTTCAGTCAATGGAGATTGTTGCTAAGACAGTTGGCAATCTACAATATAAAGAAGAAATTTTGTTAATGGCTAAAGAACTGGAAAAAGGTCAGTCATTACAAATAGCTATGGCTAAAAGACCGGATTTATTTCCATCTTTAACTATACAGTTGGTACAGGTAGGGGAAACTACGGGTCAGTTAGAAGAGATATTAGCAAAGATTTCTGAATTTTATGGCGATAGAGTTGATAGTGTTTTGAATAATTTATCTACAATTTTAGAACCTGTTTTGTTAGTGATAGTTGGAATAGCAGTAGGTTTTATTGCTGTATCAGTTATTGGGCCAATGTATGAACTAA
This sequence comes from Candidatus Komeilibacteria bacterium, assembly GCA_018656065.1. Classification (GTDB taxonomy): domain Bacteria; phylum Patescibacteriota; class Patescibacteriia; order UBA1558; family GWA2-36-10; genus XYD1-37-29. The sequence goes on from JABHZY010000015.1 coordinate 68,832, forward strand.
CCAATTCTTTTGCCGAGTAATCTTTATGTTTATAAAAAATCAAAGAGGAGTAAGTATATTGGAAGTATTATTTATTCTTATGATTGTTGCTATTGTTATGAGTATGGGTTTTTCAGCATATCGTGTTTGGCAAAGACAGGTTTTACTTACTAATACTCGTGATGAGCTTAAAAGCGCCTTGGTTAGAGCTCAGCAATTAGCTACAGCTGCTGCTGATAACCGTGCTTGGGGTATGCGCTTAGCTACTAGCTCCTATACTATTTTTCCAGGTAATTTTTATAATGACTCAGATCCTGATAATAAAACTTGGGAGTTAAGAGATATAGAAATAGTAGATTCATATATTACTTTCGCTGATGGTGCTGGAGGTTATTCCTCCGATGTAGTATTTTCTAAATTCGATGGTGATACCTATAATACGGGCACTGTTAGTATTATAGTATCAGCTCAAGCGGAGCTTAGTAAAAACATAACAGTTTTATCTTCAGGACAAATTGATTAATATGAACCCCGTTAGAAATTTACTCTAATGGGGCTAGGAATAATAATATTAAATAATTGAGTACTAATTTTACTTTATGCTAAAAGTAAAACGAAAAAGAATTTCTAACGGGGTGAAAAAGTTAGCAAAACAAGAAGGTTTTTCTTTAATGGAATTATTAATAGTAATTTCTTTTGTTAGTGCTATGACTTTATTAATTGTAGCTGTGTCTGTTTCAAATAATAAATTAAGATATATAAACGAAGAAAGAACGCAGGCTTTATTTTATTCTACAGAAGCTTTAGAAGCTGTAGAATTAATGAATTGGAACGATTTAGTCGTTGGAGATTATTCTGTTGAATTATCTGGAGATTCTTGGGTATTAAATAGTGGTAGTCAGTTATTAGATAATAAATATACACGTACTATTAGTGTAGAGGATGTTTATCGTCTTGATTCTTCTAATGGGCATAGTTATGGGGAAATAGTTACTAGTGGTGGTTATCTTGATCCAGATACGAAAAAAGCTACGGTTAGTATTTCTTGGAGCTCTAAGGCAGGGTCTAGTAAAGTAGAATCTTTTCAAAGCTATTTTTATAGATGGAAAGCTGAGCGTTGGATGCAAACAGATTGGGTTGGCGGTGATGGACAAGGGACTTGGTCGGATACTACAAAGTTTGCCACTAAAGAGTCAGGAACCGATATTAGTGTACCTGGTATAACTACCTTACAGTCAGGTTTTATTGATTGGAATGATGCCACCACCACAGCTAATTTTGATACACCTGGTAATTTTGACGAAAATGATGTTTATGAAGTAGATGATATTGCTTATTTAGTAACAGAGAATAATTCATCTGGTAGTGAATTTTATATATTAGATGTTAGTGATATTTATAATCCTACAGAGTTAGCTTCTTTAAATATTGGAGCTTCTGTTAATTCAGTAGTTGTTAAAGGAGATTATGCTTATTTGGCTACAGACGGTAATAATAAAGAATTAACAACTATTGACGTATCTAATCCAGGCTCACCTTCTATAGTAGATACTAATGATATAGGGGGGAATGCTAATGCTTTTGATGTTGTGGTAGATGATACAGAATTATATTTAGTAAAAGGAAAGTATCTTTATTCTTTTAGTTTAATTGACCCAGCTGAACCAGACTATTTAGACAGAATCAATGTTGATGATAAGGCTAGGGAATTATTTTTATCAGAGAACAATGTATATATTGCGACTGAAGAAGATGACGCAGAACTTCAGATCGTAGATGTCACTAACCCAGCCAATTTAAATCAGATTGGTGAATATGATTTGCCAGGAAATTTAAAAGCCACAGATGTTTACGTTTTAGGCAACACAGCTTATATTAGTACACAGAATAATGGAGGTGGTCCAGAGTTTTTTATATTTGAGATTTCTGATCCTTCAGACCCAGTCTATATTGGTGATTATAATTTTAACGAAACAATTCATTCTTTCGGAATTGTTGGTCCTTATGCCTTGGTAGGTACAAATTTTTTGAATGAAGAATTATCAGTGATAGATATTAGTGTTCCAGCTAGTCCAAGTCCGGTTTCGGGCTTTGATTTAAGTGGTTATGTTTTGGGTATGTCTGCTAATTGTTCCATAATATATGCAGCCACTTCTAGTAATGATGGAGAATTTTTTATTATATCTACCGAGGTAGCAGATTGTGGATATGCAAGTTCCGGCACTCTTGAATCTTCAACTTTTGATACTGATAGTGCTCAGGTAACTTATAATTGGTTGTCTTTTACAGGATCTCAGCCAATTGATACTGATATCCGTTTTCAAATAGCTACTAGTAATAATTCGACTGGTCCTTGGAGCTTTGTTGGTCCTAATGGAACTAGTGGTACTTATTATAGTGTAGCGGCTCAAGAATTTATTAATTATAGCGCCCATCTTGATCAAAGATACATGCGTTATAAGTTATTTTTAAATACTAACTCTTCTTGGGAAGTGCCAATTTTAGAAGAAGTAACAATTTCTTATTCTGTATACCCATGATTATATTAAATAAAATTAAAAATCAAATATCTGAGCTTCGTTCAAAAGAGAGGGGTTTTACTTTTATAGAAACCATTACTTATTTGTTTATTATGTCGATGTTGCTTTTGATTATTAGCTCTATGCTAATGTCTATATTTAATGCCCGCAAACAATTACAAGCTTCACATGCCGTACAACATAACGCTAGATTTGTTATTAATTTTTTAAGTAACCGTATTCATAATGTAGATCTAATTACTGACGTTAGTCCAGCTTCTGAAGCTTGGCATTTTTATCAGATGCCAGATATTCGTTTTAGTATAGATGTAGAAGGGGATGACTTGATTTATCGTCAAGTTCAAGATATTGGTAGCGGTTTCCCCGATCAATCAACTGCTAATCCGTTAGCTTTAAATTCAAATAAAGTAGTAGTGAGTAATTTAAATATATATTCTATATCTGATGCCCACGGGAATCTAAATAAAGGGATTAAAATAGATTTTGTTTTAACGGTAGGTGCACCAGGAAATAACTACGGCTATCTACAAAAATCTTTTAGCACTTTTTTAAGTATAAGATAATGAACCCAGTTAGAAATTTACTCTAAGCGGGTTGATATTAAAATAATAAATAATTCAATTGATTTTACAATATGCATAAAGTAAAACAACCAGGAATTTCTAACTGGGTGAAAATATTAAAATCACAAAACGGCGCAGCAGCCTTAATAGCTTCTATTGTAGTATCAGCCGGCATGCTTTCAATTGTCTTGTCAGTTCTGTTAATATCTATGAATATGAAAGAAAGTCTTAATGCTTTTATGAGCTCTACGCAAGGTTTTTATGCTGCTGAGTCAGGCGTAGGAGAAGCTTTAATGCAGCTTCGGAAAGAACATAATAATTATGTCTTTAGAGATATATTAGTAGGAGACACTACCTCTACTAGTCAATTTTTTGATATACCTGGTGAGTGTGCACCAATTCCTGAATGTCAGTTTGTACCTGGATCTGGTTGGTGGGGCGAATATTTTAATTATTCAGTTAATCATCCTGATATGGAGGTAAATCCATACCCAGGCCCAACACCCAGTCCTTTAGATCATGATTGGTATTGGGATGATTATAAGATTTATGAACAAATTGATGCTAATTTAGAATTAGATACTTCAATGTGGTTTCCTTATGATGGCACTGAGTGGGAAGATAAAGAGGGCTTTGCCCATGATTATCATTTTGGCATGCATTGGCGAGCTAAAGTGACTGCTCCAGCGGATGCTGATTATGGATACGAGTTAGCCTCTGATGATGATTCCTGGATAATGAAAGATGGTTTAGTAGTAGTAAATAATAGTGGTACTCATGCTGCTTTTACCAAAACAGGGGATATATTTTTAGCTGAAGGCGATAGTGTTGTTGAATTATATTTTGCAGAAAGGCATGTGGTAGAATCTGGCTTTAGCTTTAAATTTACTACACCAGGATTAATCATTACTCCTTGGCCAGAAGGTTGTGGAGATGATGCAGAATGTAACTCTCATATAGAATCTACGGCTATTAATGATAAGGCAGCCAGAAAGGCTCGTTATACTTGTAACCAGAATATAGGTAATTGTACTTGGAGCGAATTAATTCCTTAATTAAATATAAAATATTATGAGTTTATTTATTTTAGTAGCGAGTTTCTGTCTTTCTTTTGTAATTTATTATAATTATCAGATAATATCTGATACTGAGTTTAGTAATCTGGTTTTAAGAACAGGAACATTTTTATTTGCAATATTTACAGGATTTTTTATTGCTAGGCAGGGTACCAGATATAGTAGTATTAGAGAACAAATTACTTCTTTTGATGGCGAGATATCCGCTATATATAGAAAATTTGGGCACATTAGTAAAGCTGCCCAAAATACTTTTTCTAAAATTATAACAAAACACTATAAGAAAATATTAAATAATAATTCGTGGGATTATAATTTTACACATAAGTCATCAACTTTATTGGATACACACAATCTAATTCAAAAAACAGTTAAAGATAAAGTTTTTGGTACTTTAAAAAACTTTTCTATTCAAAGGGTTTTAGTTTCACTCGAGAATTTACAAGTTACCAGAAAAAAAATGGTAGCCTTACACAAAGAGAGGATTCCAACTTTTCAGTGGGCGCTTATTTATTTTTTAGCTAGCATATTACTTATAACTGTCGCTACAATTTCATCAGAGGGAATTATTTTTAAGTCAGCTCTTAAAGCCTCTTTTTCTAGTGTAGTGATTTTAATTATTATATTACTTCATCGTTTTGATAATTTGCATTTTTTTGGGGGCATAATTGGTGAAAAATCAGCTCAAGATGTATTAGATATTCTTAAGGGTAAAAAATAGAGATTATTGACATTATTGCTTAAAAAGCTAATAATGATTATACAAAGGAGGGCTTATAATTTATTTAAATTTCTTATGTTTAATAAAAAGAAAAAACTGTTTTCAGGCCTATTAGTTATGTCTTTTGTATTAGTGTTTACAAGTGCCTGTCAGAAGGCAGAGGTGTATGATATAGAACCTATAACAGGCGATCAATCAATTGAAGAGCCTGTTTTTATAGATGAGGAAGGAATTGATGAAGAGGGCGCAGAAGAAGGCATTGAAGAAGATGTAGAAAATGACGCAGAAATTGTTGAGGAAGGAATTGATGAGGAAGTAAATATTATTTTTGAAGATTTAGAGTGGAAAAATTATAATAATAAATTACTAAGTTATAGTCTGCAATATCCCACCATTGTAAATGTGATGGGTGATGATTTAGATCAACATATAGAATTTGTTGGACCATTATCAAATAATGAATGGTGGCCAAGAGTTTCCGTCTCTCATTACAGTAGTGATTTTTACAGACCAGGAGAGGGCGTTGAGTTATCAACTTGGGTGAAACCTTTTCCGGGCTATGAATTAGGTGATGAAATTAGTATCGCCGGGCTGGAAACACTTCATTACATACAGGTTAAAACTCCCCAAGCCTGGGGAGCCGATTATTATTATTTTATAAAAGATAATCAACTATATAATATTACTATTACTCATGGTAATGATAAACAGGATTGGGATCTATATAATAAAATTTTAAATAGTTTTATTTTTATTGATACCGAAGAAGCCGAAGATGTAGACGAATAAAAATTATAAATTATACAAAATAAAAACTCCTTATCTATAACAAGGAGTTTTTATTATTACAGATTTATGCACCACAAGAGCATGACTCTGTTCCGCATTTAGGACAAGCATCTGCCATATTTTGGGTTGTTAATTGCTATGCTAAATTATCATATCATGTTTTTAAAAATACTAAAATATAAATGTAAGTATCATTGCCTGCGATATATAAAAATAAAGACTCCATCCCTGCGGGATGGAGTCAGATGTTATGAGGCAACTAGGGGAGTTAGTGACACAGATGGTGAATGATGGGTATTAGAACCCCCAAGCACCAGATGGGTAGTATATATCTGTAGGTTGATATACGTACCCTACAGTTATAAATTCTTCTAACATCGTGATACCTTAACCAGGAACCATAAAGGATTATGCAGAAGAACCCTAGTAGTCCGGAGCTTGCTAGGACGACATGCGGCCAGAAGAGTTGGCTTTGCCTTAGTGTAGATGCTTCGTTGTTCAGGAAGAACATTGAGGCAACCACTGTCAGATCAAAAAGAAGGCCTAGATACAACCAGCGCAAGTATCTAATCCTAGCATAGTATATGCGGTAGCTGCCCTTGGCATAGCATATAAAGGCAATGATTTGGATTATCCAGATTAGAGTCTGCTTCGGATTCATGACTGCCTCCTAAGGGCTTAGATTTGAGAAATGATCAAGATCACTATTAGATTATTTGAATTTTAAATTTTTGTCAATTATATCCTTTTTAGATAATTCTTTGCACCAGACTTAGTTTGAAAATGTAGAGCCGATTTAATATGTTCGCTTTGGGCTCCTTCAGATTTTAGTTGATAGGCCAGAGTATTTCTTAGGATTTGAGGATTAATATTAACGGGCGGATCTATATTTTTGCTATATTTATTAATTATTCTTTCTACTGAACGAACGCTTAGTGATTTGTTAGCTGATTTATTAGAGCGATCAAAGTTTATAAATAAATATTCTATTTCATCATTTCGTTTATCTATATATTTTTTTAAATACAGCCAAGTACTAGGATTTATTTTTAAAGATTTATTTTTATCTAATAAAATTTCTTGACGCAGATCATCTATTTGATCTTTTTTAAGATTTACCAAATAACCGACCTTGAGGCCAGAGGAGTAGAGTAGCTCTAATATAGCCTTGTCTCTCAGGCCAATTAGCTGCTTATTTTTTAAGGGATTTTTTAGAAAGGTACTCAGCTCCTGTTTAGTTAATATTTTAATATTAGTATCTTCATCAGATAAAAGGTCAAAAGAGAAACGCTTGTTTAAAAATTTTAAATAATTATTTATTATTTTGAGTCTTAGATTGATAGTATTTACTCGTTTGTATTTTTTTAATAAATAATCAAAATATTTTTTTAGGACAGCTTGGTCCAATTTGTTATCACCCAGCCACAGTAAAAACTTATTTATATGCCAAAGATAGTTTTTGATAGTAGATGATTTGAGATCTAAAGATTTTAAGTATTGTTTGTATTTGATCATATTTCGACATAGCTCAATATGATTATATTTTAACATAAAACGACACAAAAGTAATTATTTAGCTTTAGTATTAGATATTGACTTTTATATACAAAAATGTTAATATAATCCCGTATTTAATTAATTTCCCAATACTTGGTTTAGCCTGACAAAGTCTAATTGAGGCCTAGCTAGGATTGAGGATAGAAAGGAAAAATATGTTAGACAAGAAAAAGAAACAACGAATCATTGAGAAATTTAAGACTCATAAGAGTGACACTGGTTCATCTGAGGTACAAATTGCTATTTTGACTGAAGAGGTTAAAGAACTAACTAAGCATCTACGTGAACATAAGAAAGATTATTCTTCTAGACGTGGTTTGCTAGCTAAAGTATCACTTCGTCATAAATTGTTACGTTATTTAGAAAGAGAAGATGAAAAGAGATTTCTAAAACTGGTTAAAATACTAAAACTCAAGATCGCTAGAAAAGAAAGGCTTGATCTAGAGGATATGCCAATGAAAGAAAACAAAGAAGAGAAAAAAGAAGAGAAAAAAGAAGAGAAAAAAGAAGAGAAAAAAGAAGAGAAAAAAGATAAAAAATAAATTTTAAGCCCCGAATCGATAGTCTCTAGAGGCGCCGGTTCGGGGTTTTGAAAAATAAATAATTAAATAAGTCGAGAGTTGGTAGGTAAGTATTAGATTGCTAGTTAGCTAACAGTCTAAAATTTGCCATATCAGCTTCCCGACAGATAAGAAAGGAACTCATATATGAGTATCAAACAATTTAAAACAGAAATTGCCGGTAGAGAACTTAAGGTTGAAATCGGTAGATTAGCTAGACAAGCCCACGGCGCTTGTACTGTTACTTATGGGGAAACAGTAGTTCTAGCCACAACAGTTACTTCTGGTAAGCCCAGAGATGGAATAGATTATTTCCCTCTAATGGTAGACTATGAGGAAAAATTATATGCCGCTGGTAAAATTAAAGGTTCAAGATTTATTAAAAGAGAGGGTCGAGCTACAGATGAGGCAGTTTTGACTGGTCGTTTGATAGATCGTTCTATTAGACCACTTTTTAATGAAAGTGATAGAAATGACGTGCAAGTAACAGCCACTGTTTTGTCTTATGATGGTGTTAATGATCCTACTTTTGCTAGTATGATAGCTACTTCAATAGCTTTAGGTATTTCCCATATTCCTTGGAAGGGGCCGCTAGCTGGAGTACAACTTGGTAGAGTAGAAGGTGAATGGGTTATTAATCCTACAGTAGAAGCCAAAGTTAAAAGTGATTTAGACCTTTTTGTATCTGGATCAAAAAATGAGGCTATTATGATTGAGGCTGGTGCTAAAGAAGTATTAGAAGCTGATATGTTCGAAGCAATTAACTTTGCTGGTAAACATATTTCTAAACTGGTTACTTTTATTGAAGATATAATTAAAAAAGAAGGTGTAGCTAAACGTGAGGCCAATGTAGATGAAGAAAAACGAGCTACATTAGATTTAGTAAAAACTAAAGTAGAAGAAGTACTAGCTAAAAGTGATTTAGGTAGTTGTTTTGATCCTGATAAATCAAAAATGAAAGCTTCTATTGAAGAAATTACTAACAAGATAAATGAATCTCTTAAAGAAGATAGTGAAGTTTCCAAAGATATGAGGTCAATGGGAGTAGCTATGATTGATGAGGCACTTATTAAGGCTTTCAAAAAATTAGTATTGGAAGATGGTGAGCGTCCTGACAAAAGGAAATTCGATGAGGTTAGAAATTTAGAAGCTGAAGTAGGCTTACTGCCACGTACTCATGGTTCAGGATTATTTTCTCGTGGTGAAACTCAAGTACTTTCAATAGTTACTCTTGGATCACCTGGCGATGAACAAACTTTAGATACTATGGAAGAAGATGGTACTAAAAAATATATGCATCATTATAATTTCCCAGGTTATTCTGTAGGAGAAGTAAAACCTAATCGTGGTCCTGGACGTAGAGAGATCGGACATGGTGCTTTAGCAGAAAAAGCTTTAATTCCAGTTTTACCAAAGAATGAAGATTTTCCATATACTATTAGAGTAGTTTCAGAGGTTATGGGCTCTAACGGTTCATCATCTCAAGCTTCTATTTGTGGATCTACATTATCACTTATGGACGCTGGTGTACCTATTTCTAAGCCAGTAGCTGGTATTGCCATGGGAGTAGTAGTAGATGATAATGATAGTAATAAGTATCAGATCTTAACTGATATTCAAGGCATGGAAGATCATGCCGGACATATGGATTTTAAAGTAGCTGGTACTAGAGATGGTATTACAGCCATTCAACTCGATATCAAATTAGGTGGTATTAGTTATAATCTTGTAGAAGAGACTTTAAATAAAGCTAAAGAGGCTAGATTAAAGATTTTAGATACTATGAAGAAGGCTATTGCTGAAGTTCGTCCAGAACTTTCTAAATATGCGCCTCGTATTACTAGTATGCGCATTGATCCAGAAAAAATTAGAGATGTAATTGGTTCTGGCGGTAAGACAATTAATGAAATCATTGATACTTGTAATGTTAATATCGATATTGAACAAGATGGTGTAGTAATGATTACTTCTGTTGAAGGTGAGGGTGCTAAAAAAGCTCAAGAGTGGATTGAAAATATAGTTAAAGAAATTGAAGTAGGTGAAATCTACGAAGGTAAAGTTATAAAAATTGTTACTGACAGAAATAAAGGTACAGAGATTGGCGCTATTGTAGAATTGGCTCCAGGTAAAGATGGTATGGTACACATCTCTCAGATTGCTCATGAAAGAGTTGAAAAAGTTTCTGATAAAATAAAAATGGGTGACGTGGTAAAAGTTAAAGTAGCTGAAGTTGATAAAGAAAAAGGTAGAGTTAGTCTTTCAATTAAAGATTTATTACCCAAACCAGAAGGATTCAAGGAAGCTCCAAGACCAAAGCCAGGATTTAAAAAACCATTCGTTAAAAGATAGTTTTTTAGTAAGCATCTCGCCACTAGCGGGATGCTTAGTAGTATTTTAACAGGGTAAAAAAATTATTCTGTGGATTTTCTAAAACTAGTACAAAAAAGAGAGTACAAAACTGATAATAAGATAATCATATCTATGGTTATTTTAGTTGTTTTAATAATGTCTGCAGTTGTTTTCTGGCCTACCAGTCAAAAGCATCATTTATTAGCTTATTTACCTGATGATGTGGCTTTTTATTATCACTGGACTAACAAAAAGACGTTTAAGCAAGATTTTTTTGGGCAGAGCAAGCCTCAAGAAATGATTTTGGATTTAGAAAATATTTTAGATGATAATTTTTTGAATTTACAAGAGATTATTTGGTTTCGGACAGACAAAGAAGTGGGGGGTGATTACTTATTGAGGTTTTCTAGATTGCCAAAATCATTTTTGGAAAAGTTTGATAGCAAAGAATGGAAATATAAAGCAGTTATTGTAGAAAAAAATGTTTTACTTCTTGATTCTGACCCTTTTGTTGAAAACATAGAAGTTGATTTAGAGAAAAGTAAGTACTTTGAGGATGGCCTTAGTGTCTATTGGCAAAAAAACCAAGCTCCGGAGTTTTTACAAAACTTATCTAGCTTGGTAGAGTCAGTTTTTGTAGGTGAAGAGGTTTTATTAAATTTACAGGAACTTAAGAAAGGTAAAAATAAGCTAAGTTTGTTAGAAAATAGAAATTCAGAGACCAAAGATATTGCTAATTTCTTAGCTCCAGAGAATTTCGACTTAGCCTTTGGTTTTAACAATAGTATGCCGCTTGAATTAACCAGCGATATATCTAGTAAGCTATTGAAAATATTTTTTGATTCTTTGCCTTACTATAATTTAAGTAAAGAAGTGATTGAAAATAGGATTTTGACTGATACTATGCTTTGGCAAAAAGATGATGCCTGGATTTTGGCTAGTGATAAAGAGTGGCAAGAGGATATTCTAGATTTTATAGATTATTTTGTAGTAGAAGAAGTGCCAGGAGTACTTAAAGATGGTACGGCTTATGTAGAGTTAATTGCTTCTCCTAATCAGACCATTACAGAACACAATATTAATGGCCAGATAGTAGCTCAAATAGAGGATTTATTTATATGGGATATAGGTGATCAGCATTATCTAAGTAATCAGAAGAGTTTGATAGAAGATTTGAGCTCTAATAATCGTTATATAGCCGATATCTTTAATAACTGTGTAGATAAAGAACTTAAGCTAGGAGATTTCTTATATATTAAGGATAAGACTATTTCAGAGCAAATTACAGCTAGTTATATAGCTGATTACGATGTAGAAGACTTGCAAATGGTTTCTTATGCTACAGGCACTATTAGCGGCTTAAATATATGTTTTTAGGGGCCGAAATAAGCTATGTGGATAAGTTGTTAACATATTAGAATATAATTTGACAGAAAAGAAAAGAATAATTAAAATATATTCTTTTTTTAGCTAATGTTAGCTTATATATTGGATTGACAGAAGGCCTATTATATGATATACTTAGTATGTTGATAAATGATCTTTACATAAAACTTTTAAAGGATTGCACATTAGCTTAAAAACTAGTGTCTAACCCTTTTCACTTTACTGTTTTTATAAAAAATAGAAGATACCTTGACTATCTTCACTTAGAAAAACAAAAATAAAAAAATAAAAAGGACTATCCTTTCAACACGAAGGAATTGAGCGCTAATTATAGTGACCAGCTCCTTCGTGATGAAGAGATCAGTACCGTAAGACGGTAAAATGAGCAACCCTGAGTCAAGATGGGTATAACAATAACGCTTTTGCAAAACCAAGTATTTGCTAATTCAAACTTACACAAAGTTTAACAAATCATTTTACAAAAGCGCCAAAGGCGCAACAACCAGCCACAAAACAATAATTTGGGCAGCGGAGCTGCGCCTTTTCTTTTTGCTTTGTTAACCTTGATTTATTAAGGTTTTTTTGTTACTATGTAGAGGTATTTTAGACAGAGCTTTAACCAATAAACTTATGAAAATGAACGCAAAATTTATAGAAGAAAGAAAAGTAGGTTTAGAAAAAAGAAGAGCAGAGTTAGAAAAAGAGCTAGCTAGTTCAGCAGAACAAGTAGCAGAAAATGATTATGATGCTAAGTTTGTTGATCTTGGAGACAAAGATGATGATAATGCTGCTGAAGTTGCTATGTTTGAAAAGAATTTATCTATGGAAAAAACCTTAGAAATATCTCTTTATAATGTAAAAAAAGCTTTGAAGAAGATTGATGAAGGAAATTACGGAATTTGTGAGAAATGTGAAGGTTCTATTAATCCAGAACGTCTAGCTGCTTTTCCATCAGCGACTGCTTGTATGAAATGCAAAGAAAAATCACTTTAGATGATTAAATATTTTTTTAGCGCACTATTAATTTTCATTTTAGATAGATTTACTAAAATCTATATTTTAAAAAATCCATCACCAGATATTGGGGGTGGTTTTTTTGATTTACATATTAATACCGAAATGGCTTTTTCATTGCCAACTACTTATTTCGTGCTTTATCCAGTAATTGTAGTGATACTAGGACTACTAATTTCTTTTTGGAAAAAGGATTGGAAGAGAAAGAGTGTATTGATTTGGCCTTGGGGCATGATAATTATAGGGGCTGTCAGTAATTTGATGGACAGAATCCAATATGGGGGAGTAATTGATTTTATCAATGTACCATATTTTACAGTTTTTAATTTAGCGGACGTATATATTTCCATAGGTGTAGTTTGGATTTTATGGCATCAATGGTTTCATCAGAAAAAAAATCTTGACAAAAATTTAATAGAGGACTAAGATGTCATTAACCGAGAAAAGCGGTTTTTCCCGCATAGCGGGACCACCATATTATTATTTCATTTTTGGTGGGAGTGAGTTCGCCCCTTTAGGGGTAGGCACGGGTTAGTTTTTGTTTTGATTTTTGCGGGGGCTCAAATCAAAGCATGTTTTAAGTCGCTTTTCTCGGGAAGAAAAGTGATTTTTATTATATGAAAAAAGTTTATAGCATTGCGCCTTATGGTTTAAATGGTGTCTTAGTAGAAGTGGAGGCTAATCTTAGTCGTCATTTGCCCAAGATAATTATAGTCGGCTTACCAGATGCAGCAGTATCTGAGGCCAAAGAAAGAGTTTGGGCAGCTATTGAAAATAGTAATTTTAGTTTTCCTAGACAAAAAGTAGTTATTAATTTAGCGCCAGCTCAAATTAAGAAAGAGGGCGGAGCTTATGATTTACCAATTGCCATAGCTATACTTGTAGCTAGCGGTCTATTAAAAGAAATAGATCATAACATAGCATTTATTGGTGAGCTATCTCTAAACGGTGATCTTAAAGCTGTGCCAGGCATATTAGTAATGGTGACTAGTCTTAAAGAGTTGGGATTTAAAGAAGTGTTTTTATCATCTGCTAATGCCAAAGAGGCTGGTGTGGTAGATGGAATAGATATTTTTCCAGTAGACAATTTAAAGCAATTAGTTAAGCATTTAGAAGGTAATCAGTCTATAAAACCCCTAGGTTCAAGACAAATAAATTTTTCTAAAGTAAAATATGCTATTGATATGTCAGAAATCAGGGGTCAGTCTCAGGCTAAACGGGTGTTAGAAATATCTGCTGCTGGCGGACATAATGTACTTATGGTTGGACCACCTGGGGCAGGTAAGACCATGCTAGCTAAGGCATTTTTATCAATCTTACCAAAGCCTAGTTTACCGGAAATTTTAGAGACTAGTAAAATATATAGTCTAGCTGGTCTTTTATCAGAAGATAAACCTATTATCGATAGTCATGTTGTTAGATCACCTCATCACTCGGCTTCCGTTTCAGCTATCATCGGTGGAGGATCATGGCCTCGTCCTGGTGAAATATCTTTAGCACATAATAATGTTTTATTTTTAGATGAAATATTAGAATTTCCTCGGCAAGTACTTGAAGCTTTGCGCCAGCCTTTGGAAGATAAAGTAATCACAGTGTCTAGAGTTAAAGGTAGTTTTGATTTTCCAGCTAATTTTATACTAATTGCTACTGCTAATCCTTGTCCTTGTGGTTTTTTAACTGATAAAGATAGATCGTGTCAATGTAGCGCAGGTGATATTAAGAGGTATCAAAAAAGATTATCGGGACCACTTTTAGATAGGATAGATTTACATCTTTTACTTGATAAAGTAGATAGTCAAGATTTAGTTAGTAATAAATTTGATGCTGAGTCATCTAAAAATATTGTTCAGCGAATAGATAGTGCTCGTCAGATACAAAAACAAAGATACGAAGATTATAGTTTTAGATTAAATTGTGATATAAGTAGTAAATTTATAAACAAAGTTTGTAATATATCAGATTCTAGTTGTTCTATTTTAGCACAAGCTAGTAAAAATCTTAATCTTTCAGCTAGGGCTTATTTTAAAATTTTAAAAGTTGCTAGAACAATCGCTGATTTAGAGTTAAAAGAAAATATAGAGGATAATCATATTTTAGAAGCTTTGCAATATAGAGCTAAAATATTTGATTAAGCTCTTAGTATTGACCATATTGTTTTTTTATGATATAAGAGAAGTGTAAGTAGTTCATTAAACATAAATTCTCTTCAGGATCCTGGATTGGAATATTCCTGTCTAGCACCCTGAAGAGAATATCTTGGACACTGCCTGTGTCTAGGGCGAATCGTCGAACTCCCCCAAACAAAATATTCTCCTTAGGCCTTGCAACTAATAAGCAAACATATGTTTAGAGCAATCTATGCTTTCTTCAACCTATTTTTTATGCTTATCTTGTTCAAGATGTTTACCCCTGGACTTTTTGAGTTAGCGGTCACACTGCTTACTACTATGCTGACCTTCATGAATGAAGCAGCCACTCAATTGTCTACCACAGGGGTACCACCGACATTCCCAGAAGGCTTATAGCTTTTCTGGCATCAAGTCACCGGACCGGCTCACGCTGGTCTTCTTCTTTTTGGTAAAAAAATATCCGCGGGACTCAGGGAGTCCCGCGGTATCACGAAGAGTGGGCTTCGTTAGGCGTATGTCTCTTTTCGCCGGATTAAGGCATTAGAGATGAATCCCCAGAGAAAGAAGGCTGCCGAACAGAGGCTACCAGACATACAGAAGATAGCAGAGGTGTTGCCGGAAGAGAAGATGTGAGAGAAGAAGCCAGCTACAGCAATGATACTACAGATCATTCCTCCCCAGACCTTGCCAGGCATATAGGCATCTTCTTGATTGTTGTTAGTACTTCCAAATAACAATAGAAGCACACAAGCAACATTTATAGTCGCCGACAGAATTATTCCAAGCCATAGCATGGTGTTTCTCCCTTATTTTCGAGGTGTTTCAACTTAGTTGTCTTTTACAGAACAGTCGCTATTTGAGGATAGCTATTTATTATATAATAAATATACTATTTTGTCAATTATAGCTATCTAGGTAGATTTTTGTATCTATGCTAATATAATACTATGAAAAAATATATTTTGGCAATTATTATAATTATTGGTTTGGGACTACTATGGCGACATCAAATTCGTCAGCCAGATTTAATTGAAGTTGATTTACCTGCGGCTAAAGAATATCAAGAGTTTGTTGAACAAGAGCTAGCCGAGGATAAAGATAATCTATTAGCGGATAAAATTAAAGAGGAGGTGGGTGTACTTGATGAAATTTCCCCTCAAGTAGAAGTTGTAAATGTTAATTTAGACGTACCATTTACTTCTCAGGCGCCAACTGTTAATTGGGATCCGCCTTATCAAGATGCTTGTGAAGAAGCTAGCTTTTTGATGGTAGATTATTATTATAAAAATAAGCAACTACCAAATGAAGAAGATATAGAAGTATTATTATCTTCTATGGTGATTTGGCAAGAGACTAATTGGGGTGGACATTTTGATTTACCAGTAGCTAAATTAGCTGAGTATATAAATATTTTTTATGATTATAGAGCTGAAGTAATAAGTAATGTAACAATAAATCAACTAGAAGATTTTTTAGACCAAGGATTACCTATTATAGTTCCAGCTAATGGGCATATATTAAATAATCCATTTTTCAATGGCGTAGGCCCCGAATATCATATGTTGGTTATTAAGGGCTATGTAGATAATAATTTTATTACTAATGACCCAGGAACAAGTAGGGGAGCAGATTTTGTGTATACTTATGAAAATATGATGGAATCTATTTTTGATTGGGATACAAAAAAGTCCAGCAGTACTGGACCCAGGAATGTTTTAGTTTTATATAATGACTAAGCTAACTTAGTTTTGTTTATATTAAGGTGAAATTCGTATTTTAAGTATTCAGCTGCTTTTTGGCAGTAGTTCATACGTTCTACAAAAATAGAAAAGAAGTCCATAATATTAGTGAATTTAGTATCAAGAGTTAAAGACAAGGTAATTGTCTTTTTTTGTTTATCTATTCGTAGATGATTGTCTGTAACAGCATAATTTACTCTGTCGTGAATATCAGCTTTAACCTCTTTTAAATTTTTATTTAAAACTCTATTACGGTGAACATCAGATTTATCAGCTATGATTACACAGGCAGTAATTTTATCTAATATTTTTAAATCGTCTTTATCATGAGATACTATGGCTTGCATAATTCTAGACACTTGACCTGGATCAGCTTCATTAATGTAGCATTGAGAAAAAAGCATGCCGCCCCAATAATGATGTTGTGTACGACCTAGGAAATTTCCCATATCGTGACACCAGCCAGCAATGGAGGTTATCTCTTGATCTTTAATATTTAGCCCAAGTTTATTGGCTAACATTTTTGAACGGTCACTGACAATATCTAGATGTCTTCGACCATGATCCGTGTAACCTAAAGAACGGAGATATTTATCCGTCTGGTCTATAAAAGAGTTAATACGAGGATCTTTTTTTATATCTTTTAATTTTAGTTGCATGAGGACTTATTTTTTTAGAGAGTCTTTTAGAGTTTTACCTGCTTTAAATTTTGGTACTACTACCTTGGGTATCTCTATCCTTTCTTTTGGATTTCTAGGATTGACACCCATTCTAGCATGTCTTTCTCTGGCAGAGAAAGTTCCAAAACCAGTTAAGGTAACTTCTTTACCCTCCCTTAGTCTTTCGATGACCAAACTTTCAAAAGCTTGGAGCACGTCCTCAGTCTCTTTTTTGCTAATACCAGCCTTAATAGCTAGTGTTTCTATGAGCTGAGCTTTGTTCATAATTATACTAATTAATTATTTCTCTTAGTGATTTGATATCCGTAGTTTTGTGAGTACGATTATCTATTTCTAATAATACTGCATTTACTTCGATTTGACCAGTTGTTGGCAAATCATGCATTATTTTGGTTTCGGTTAGGAATTTTTCAATAATGATTTCTTTTTTGATTCCTAGTACGGATGGATAGGCTCCAACCATGCCAATGTCAGTCAAATATCCGGTACCTTCGGCTAATATTTGAGCATCTGCTGTAGGAATGTGAGTATGAGTACCCACGACAGTAGAAACACGACCATCTAGATAAAGGCCTAGAGCTCTTTTGTCGCTAGTGGCTTCAGCGTGCATATCAATTATGATATTAGCATCCTTTGGAACCTGCTGGAGAAGTTCATCTATTTTTGTAAAAGGATTACTAATAGTAGTTTCATGTTCCATGAAAGTACGACCATTGAGATTGATCACGACTAATTTAGTTTCATTTATTTCGATAGTTTGAAATAGATATTTTTCAGGACAGCGATTATCATTGGCTGGAGCAGCTATTTTGTAGTCAGTCTCTTTGGCAAATTTATCTAATTCATATTTTTTCCAAATGTGATTACCGCCAGTATATATTTCTACACCAGCCTCATCCATTTCAGCCATAGTCCTCAGAGTTAGGCCTTTGTTGTGGGCTAGATTTTCTACATTAGCAATAATAACATCTGTCTGATGTTCTTTTTTCCATTTAGGAGCCATCTTTTTAACACCCTCTCTACCTAAGGTACCAGAGACATCTCCAAAAAATAATATTTTAGTTTTATCTGGCATATTCAGTTATTCTTTTTTCTCTAATCATGGTTACTCTAATTTCACCTGGATATTTAAGGTCAGATTCTATTTTATTAGCTATGTCTCTAGCTAATTTTTCAGCAGTATAATCATCTACTTTATCTGGTGAGACAAATACTCTTATTTCTCTACCAGCTTGAATAGCATAAACTTTTTCAACACCCTCAAATGTTTTAGCAGTGTCTTCTAATTCACTTAGACGTTGAATGTATTCTTCGAAAGAATCACGACGAGCGCCTGGGCGTGAACCTGATATAGCATCAGCTATTTTTACTATTACACCTTCTAATGTTTTTGGATGATCTTCATGATGAGCGGTAGACATATAAGCTACTTCTTCTGGTAAACCAAATTTTTTCATTAAATCATAACCAATCTCTGGGTGAGATCCTTTTATTTCATGATCCAAGGCTTTACCAAGGTCATGTAATAGTCCACCTTTTTTACAAACAGTTACATCTGCTTTTAATTCAGCGGCTAAAAGTCCTGATAAATGTGATACTTCTAGAGCATGCTGTAATTGATTTTGTCCGTAACTAGTTCTATATTTTAGACGACCTAAAATTTGTAATAATTTATTATCTAAGCCCACTATACCAGCTTTATAGGCAGCATCTTCACCAGCTTTTTTAATATCAATAGCTAATTCTTTTTTAGCTATGGTAACAGTTTCCTCAACTCTGCCAGGATGGATGCGTCCATCGGCCATAAGTTTTTCTAAAACTCTTTTAGCTAGTTGACGGCGGACAGGATTAAAGGCTGATACTAATATAGCATCAGGTGTATCGTCAATAATAATTTCTACACCAGTAAGATGTTCTATAGCTTTTATATTTCTACCTTCACGACCAATAATTCTACCTTTCATTTCCTCGTTTGGTAATGAAACAGAAGTAGTAGTA
>JABHZY010000016.1 GCA_018656065.1 Candidatus Komeilibacteria bacterium
GCAGCTTGCTTCATAATTTCTTTTTCAAATAAAATTGCCCCTAAAACTGTAACTAATATAACAGCTAGCAGAGAAGCAGCTGCCATAGTTTCGTCTAAAGCATGATTGGCTAAAGCAACAGCGACAAACACTAAGCCAACTTCACCACGAATAGACATAGCTAAACCAACCAATTTACCTTCTTGCTTATTCTTAAATAAATATTTAACTAAATATTTACCGACAAAAGCTAATATTGTAAATAATATAGCCCACATCCAAACTTTAAAATTCATTAAAGCGGCTCGTGGCAACATGGTACCAATACTAACTAGAAATCCACCTACAAAAATATGTATATACCCCTCTATCTTTTCCCAGGCACTATGTTTAATCTCATTATCTACTTTTGATAATACTACACCGATACCAAATGCACCTAAAACTGGTTCAAGCCCTAACAGAGCAGCTACTGAAGCACCTAGCATCAACATACCAAAGAAAAATCTAGTAAATATTCCCGTACTATTATTTGAATATTGCTTATTTAAATACTTAGCAATTTTATCAGCTATACCCATGTTCCATAATACATAAGTAGCTACTAAAAATACTATTACACCAATAGCTAACAATACAAAAGGATTAGTACCACCTTCAACAGCATGTCCAGTTCCAGATGAAGCTATTTTAGCCAACACTGTTAAAATAACAACACCTAAAATATCGTCAATTACTGCCGCACCTACTATTTGATTACCTAAATTTGTCTGTAACTTACCAGCTCGTTTTAAAGCCTCTACAGAAAGCCCTACTGAAGTAGCGGTAAAAATACCTCCCAAGAAAATACTTGGCAACCATTCTAAGCCAATTACATAGTGACCTAAGGCCGCAAAAGAAAGAAGCGGAATAAGTACCCCACCAAAAGCTACTGCCATGGCAATACCAATATTCTTTTTTAGCAAATCCATATCAAAATGAAGACCAGCTTCAAAAAGAATAAATAACACACCAATTAATCTAGCTAATTCTACGCCAGCTGCATCTGGCTGTAAAACACCTAAAACTGCCGGACCAGCAATTACACCCATGATAATTTTACCAGCCATAGGGGCTACACGAATAGCTTTAGCCATTCGACCACCTAAACTAGCAAAAAGTGCTAAAAAAGCAATGTCGATTAACATTGGCATATAATGACTAACCTCGTGATTATGACTATCCACTAGCTTTCCTCTCACAAAATATAAAATCCCTGCAATCACAGCGATTTCAAGAATAAAGAGAAGTAAGCCTTTTACTTTATCTTTCATAGTAATTTTCTATTTATTTAAATTTATTAATAAAAAAACAGGATTAGTATACAGTAAGCTGATAAAAAAATCAATCCAGCTTCTTCCTTCAGAGGCGGACAGGCGCAAGAGGCTGGATCAATACTTTTTTAAACAAAAAAAGCCCCCCATTAGGGGGCTCAAGTTTATTTTATTACATTAGAACGTATTATTCTAATCTTAATTTTTCTATATCCGTCTCATCTCCAACAGCTCCAATAGTTTTTTTGATTAATTCTTTTATGTCAATTCCTGAATATTCCATGCCTAATTTATTAAGCATGTCCCCTTTTTTATCTAATGCAGCTTTTTTTTCTATAGAATCTTGATCATTTATATCTATATGTTCTGCGCCATGTAACTGATCTTGTTCTTTTTCACTAAGCTCTACACCATGCTCTCTAAGTAAATCCAACATAACATGCTCTTCTATTTTGTCCCACATAGCATCTGACGATTCATCATATTCTTCAATAGCAGCCTGAACAACATCTTTGTCCAATAACACTTCTCCTATTGATTTTTGTACATATTCCTGTGCTTTTTCAACTAAAGCTTCAGAATTTGGTCTGTTTTCAAAATTATTTGACATAATTTTATAATTAATTATTTATATGATTATTTTACTATATTTAATAAAAAATAACAAATTAAAAACCCAGCTAAACTCAGCTAGGTTCAATTTATTCAATCTTTTAGCTATTATCAGGCTCTTCTTCACTAGGAGGGGCAACTGGGCCAGGCTCTGGCATTGGAGCCACTGGAACATGCATACCTTCACTTTTAGGCCACAAAAATAATA
>JABHZY010000017.1 GCA_018656065.1 Candidatus Komeilibacteria bacterium
AGGTTCTTTTAGTAGACATATCTTAATTTCAGAATTTCTTAAATATTTTAACCACCAAACAATAACATATTATAAATATTTTTTCAAGGGCTAAGAGTTGTAAATAGTTATCCACAGTTATCCACAAGCTGCTCACACCATATCAACTAGTGAGGATATACTAATAAAATACTATCTATGCTATAGTTATACACAGTTAATTTTTATGGTAAACATTGCCAAAAATATGGAAAATAACGATAAAATCTGGGAAAAAACATTAGGTGAATTAGAACTTCTAATTAGTAAAGCAAATTTTACTACTTGGTTCAAAAATACTTTTGTAGCTCAACTAGATGGGGAGAATATTACTGTTGGTGTACCTAATGCTTTTACCAAGGTGTGGTTAGAAAAAAAATATCACAAGCAAATTTTATCTGCTCTGGAAAATGTCTTATCAAAAAACAATCTACAAGTTATCTACAGGGTCATAACTAAAGAGAAATCTACTAATATTAGCAAAAAAACTGTAAAAGAAGAACCCGTAAAAGAAGAGCCTGTTAATAACTCTATACCCAAAAACGAAACCTCAAATGGAGCTACTTTAGCCAAATTTGGCTTAAATCCTCAATATACTTTTGATACTTTTGTGGTTGGTCCTGGAAATGAGTTAGCTCAAGCAGCTTCCCATGCCGCCGCTAATAAACCAGGTGAAATATATAATCCTTTATTTATATATGGTGGAGTTGGTCTTGGTAAGACTCATTTAGTCCAAGCAGTTGGTAATTATATATTATCTAAAGATCCAAGTAAGAAAGTTCTTTATATAAATAGTGAAAAATTTACTAACGATTTTATTTTTGCTATTAAGTCTGGCCAAACTGATAAATTCAAACAAATGTATCGCAATATTGATGTCTTACTTATAGATGATATTCAATTTATTGCCGGTAAAGAACAAACCCAAGAAGAATTCTTTCATACCTTTAATGCTTTACATCAAAATAATAAACAAATTGTAATTTCTTCTGATCGCCCACCAAAAGCAATCCAATCTATAGAAAATAGATTAATATCTCGTTTTGAATGGGGGATGATTGCTGATATTTCTTCTCCAGATCTAGAAACTAGAGTAGCTATCTTAGAAATTAAGGCTCAAGAAAAAAAATATAAGCTTGATAAAGATATCATTCACTATGTTGCTGAAAATATCCAAGAAAATATTCGTGAACTTGAAGGAGCTCTTAATAGAATTATTGCCTTCCACCAATTAAACAACACCACCCCCTCATTAGATAGTGTAAAATCAATTTTAGGAGGTATCTCAGCTAATCATAGACGCGCCGGCCTTACTCCAAAGAAGCTTTTAAATTCTATTGCTGGCTTTTATGATATTAGTATGGAAAACTTACTAGGAGCTAGTCGTAAAAAAGAATTAGTAGTGCCAAGACAGATCGCAATGTTCCTAATGAGAGAGGAGTTGAAGGCATCTTATCCAAATATCGGACGAGAAACAGGTAACCGCGATCATACTACAGCGATGCACGCTTGTATAAAAATAACCACTTTGATTGAATCTGATGAAAAGATAAAAAATGATATTCTGGTTCTTCGTCAAAAAATCTATGAATAACTTGTTTATAAATATCCTATAAGTCTGTTGGTAATTAAATATCAAAGTGTGCACAGCTAAAAGACTTATTCACAAAAAATTAAATTCAAAACCAAGTTGGGGATTAGTCTAAACTTATAAACATCTAGACCCATAGTTTACCCCCACAGAAAATATAAATAAAAATAAAATTTCCCTAGAATTCTGAGCCAAATTCCAAAACTTATTCACATACCCACAGGCTCTAATACTAATACTTATTTATATTATAATAATAACAAGTAAGAAATAATTATATGAAAATCGTTTGTACTCAAGAAAATTTAAACAAAGGATTATCTCTGGTATCCAATATTGCAAACAAGAGTTCTAATCTTCCCATTCTAAATAATGTCTTACTTAAGGCAGATAAAGAAGGTTTAACTCTAATTACTACAGACCTAGAACTTGGTATCAAAGTTTCAGTCCGAGGTAAAATAGAAGAAGAAGGGGAATTTACAGTAGATGCTAAGCTTCTTCATAGTTTTGTATCTTTTCTTCCTAGAGAAAATATTAATATGGTTCTCAAAGAAGATAATTTTGAAATAAAATCTTCAAATCAAGAAACATCTATCAAGGGATTGGCTTCAGAAGACTTTCCTTTAATCCCTGATATGGATAAAACTAATGTAGTTGAGCTACCAGTCCAAGAATTTAAGAAAAGTCTCAGTCAGACACTCTTAGCGGCCTCTCTAGACACTTCTCGTATTGAGATCAACGCTGTAAATTTTAGTTTTCAAGATAATAATCTTACTCTAGCTGCTACCGATAGTTATCGCTTAGCCGAAAAGAAATTAGATTTAACTAATACCCAAAAAACAGACTTAATTATTCCTCTAAAAACCTTACAAGAGTTAAGTCGTATTTTAAATGAACAACAAGAAAAAACCTTAAAGATTTATTTTAATGAAAATCAAATATTATTTGAATTTGATGGTGTAGAATTAACCTCTAGAGTAATAGATGGTAAATATCCAGATTATAACCAAATAATTCCAGATGAATTTAAGACTGAAGCTAAATGTGATATTAATAAACTTGTCCCAGCTGTAAAATCTGTAGCTTTATTTTGTAAATCAGGTATAAATGATATTCGTTTAAGTTTGGATTCTAAAAATCAAAAAATAATAATTGCTACCGCCTCTTCAAATACCGGTACTTCTGTTTCTAAGGTTGATGCTAAAATTTCAGGAGAGGATAATGATATTGTTTTTAACTATCGTTATCTACTAGATGGTTTAGCTCAATTAGGAACTACCCAAGTAAATATTAAAATTAATAATAATTCTTCTCCGGGCTTAGTTCAACCACTTGGTGATGATAAATATATTTATTTAGTAATGCCTATTAGACAATAAAATAAATTATAATAAAATAAACCACTCACTTCGGGTGGTTTTTTAGTTGGATAGAAATAGGAGGGGAAAATCGTCATGTTGATTTACTTCCCCTCCCATCGGCTGTCGATTGTGTCGGGGTAACCCCAGTCGTGGAGCTTGCATCTCCCTGATCACATCAACAACCTGTCGGCTCGCCAAACGGCAACTACTAGTACTGATGGTGGAACCCAGGGTCCCAACTACTACTGTGGCGTGATGCCAAACCCGATACGATGGGGAGTTTCGCCTTCTCTCCAAAGCCTGGGCCTACCAATACCTAGCGCTCTTTAAGCTGTTGCTAATATTAGGTCAAAAATATTCTTTTGTCAAAATATAATTGACATAATAATATATAAATGATAAATATAATTCTCGCACATTAGTGTTTAAATAAACAAGGGGGCAATTTGTGAAGGATCACAAACGTAAGAAGAAGGAACTTCGTATTCTTGTATGGGTAGGCATTCCTTTTTTGCCAGTGCTGGGCACAGCATTTTTCCTCTACAACAGAGTTCGTCGTACACAAGAGATTGAATACACAATCAAACGACAGCGCCTCTTCAAGGGTGCGAAGAATCGAGCTTCCTGGTGGCCTCGCCGCTAGGAAGTTTTTCATTTTAGGTAAATAAAAAAGCCGGGGGTCCCTATACTTGGGACCCCCGATTACTAATACTCCGCTGTTGGGAGTGTGGGTACTACTAGGTACCCTCGGGGTCGTCGATGGGAGTGACCATTGATTCTTCGGTGCCGACCGGATAGCCGACATCATCGCTGTCCACGCAGACTGCGAGCCATTGTTCGTCATCGCGGTGAACAGGCTCACCTACCTTCTGGTAGCGTATTTCAGCTGCCTGGAAGTATTGACCGGGCTGGAGGTCACCCAGTTTTTTTAACGCCTTACTCATGATACACCTAGCCTTTCCGTGTGCTGGTAGGGTTGGGGGATATACGAATGTCCGCAGGCGACTAATCAACTTATTATATAATAACATAAAAGTCAAGAACCAGACCAAAAGGATATTGACTTAGGTTAGCCTACATGTTAACAATAATAGGTTAACGTTCGAGGTTCTTTCATAAATCAAGGAGGATGAGATGCCAGATATGTCCTGGGATGGTCTTTGGTATATCCTCCTGTGGATTGCCGATAAGGTTATTTGGTTTTTCCACGCGGAAGAACGTATGGCTATGCAGTTTGATGCTTGGAATATGCCTATCTGGTGGCAGATACCAATCATATCGATCTTCAACGCTGTTTTAATTGCTGCAGAAATTGGAATTTACACTGGAGCTTTTAATTTTTTGCGGCGATTCAAGTTCTTTCGGCGATTCAAGTTCTTTCGTGATGAGACACCTCAAACTCCAAGTTGGATCCTAAAGATCACTAAGGGTAAACCCCTAGGATTGATTGAATTAATCGTCTTCGCTTTTGCGCCCCAAGGACAAAAGATAGGTACACTAGCCTTCTCTGCTGAACGTAAGCGCTTTGGTATTAGAGGGTATCTAGCTCTGTGTATCGGTGGCACACTTCGTCTAGTCCTGATGATTCTTTTACCTCAGAAACTTGTCTGGGGTATGATTATTGGTATGGTAGTGATGAGATTCGTCACTTGGTGGACACAAAACGGCGGTAATTTCAATAATCGTCGAGGAGGGAAAAAATAGCTGCGCTCGTTGTCAGAAATGACGGGCGCAGTATTAATTTTGATCAAAATAAATTAGGGGCCTGTTGTTATCTGAAGATAACGGTCGGCCCCTAACGCCCGAAGCTTAAGTTGGTGGGGGTTTGGAGGGAGATACCAACTCGCGAGTTTCGGTCTAGCCACCTTTTGAATCAGGTGGAATATGATGGATGTACAAGATATTTATAACTTACAGGGGATTGATTGTTTTGTCAAAAAGAAAAAGGTGGCCAGCGTTAGAACGCGTGGCCACCTCCCAACCAACACAAGGGGGCAAGTCGTGAGTTTGGTCACGAGAACCTTGGTGGTTGTGTCTGCGCAAGCACAGACAGGCGAGTTGGTAGGTGATCTGCCTAGCAGAACAACTTCATGGCTTATTGCAGGAGCGAACTTCTGCAGCCTCAATCCAGAGGATTGATTGAAGGTTGTTTGCGTCGGCAGACCACCGAATTACGGGTTGCTGGAGTGCCTGGACAAACAGGCTTGGGAGTTGGCACGGCTCACTTAGCCTGCCAGGAGGTCTGGACACCCCAGCAACCACTGAGATTAGGGAGAGGATTGGTAATAGCGCGAGCATCTTTGCGGCGTGTCAGGAGACCGCCAATCTAGGTTCTCCGATTACGCTCGGAGCTACTATTGATCTTTGGTTAAACCTCAGATCTTGGTCGCCCACTGCTGTAGTGAACACCCTAGAGAGCTATTTTGACTGCATGGACAGTCAACGCTATACAGATATACCAATCCTTCCCCGATGAGAATGGAACGCGAACTTTGCTAACTCTACATCATATTCGTTGTTTTGTCAAGGTCTAAGGCTTGGGTTGATAAATAATCCACAGGCCCTTTGCAATGTTTTTTATTATTTGTTATAATATGAGTACCTTTATTTAACTCCTGTCGAAAGGGTTTTTAGAGGTAACAATCCTGTCTCATAGGACAGACCGGAAAACACTCTTGCGCGATTGGGGTGTTTTTTGGTTGTTAAAATTTTGAATATTAAAAAACCCGCTCCCGTAGGCCTTGAGTAAAGTCGAAAGGTGAAGCGGATTTTTATTTTTGAATTCTAAATACTTGGCTGGGACAAGAATCAGCTACTTGTTGAAATTCTTCTAAACGACCAGCGTCTATTTCTAAGACAAAATAATATTTTTCTGATTTAGCTTCTTCAGCTCGGACTAGACCATCGTTGTCATCTATATCAAATATATCTGGCAGTAGGCTGACACAAGTTCCACAGCCTATACATTTATCTCGATCTATATATAGTTTATATTTTTTAGTCATAAATTTTTCTATCTTTTATAATATAAAGTTTATCATTTTTTTTGACTGGTTGGTCTACGGCGATAGTAATAATTTGATCAGTCTTAGCTTCTTTAGTTTTTGACTCATCAGCTAATTGGATAGATTTTATTTTGCCAAACAGTACGCCAGTTGTTTCACCAGTGATAGAATACTTATCATCGATTTTAATATCATGAGCCTGAAGATCTATTTCGGCTACTTTAGCTTTGGGGAAATAATGACTTACTACACCAGCAAAATATTTTTTCTCAGTAGCCTGGCTATTACCAGAAGCTGACCATTCATGAAGTGGTTTACCTAAATAATATCCATCGCTCATCCCTCTATTAAAAACTGTACCTAATTCTTTTTCCCAAGCCAAAACTTTTTTCAAAGTATATGTTCCATCATTAATACTATCAATAGCTTGGCGGTAGGCTTTAATGACAGTAGCTACATATTCAGGGGAACGTCCTCGGCCTTCTATTTTAAGGCTAGATATTCCAGCCGCTAAAAAATCTTTTAAAAATCCAATAGTACAAATATCTTTAGGGCTCATTACAAATTCATTATCGAGCACCATTTCTTTATTTGTTTCTAAGTCAGTTACTTTATATTTGCGTCTGCACATTTGACGACAAGCTCCTCTGTTGGCTGAAGAATTTTCATTATATAAACTCATGGAACAACGGCCAGAAATTCCAATGCATAAAGCACCATGGGCAAAGGCTTCAATAGGAATTAAATTGCCATCAGGATTAGTAATGTTTTGTTTTTTAATTTCTTGGCTAATTTTAGAGATCATGTCTATATTTAATTCCCTAGCTAAAACTATTTGTTGGGCATATTGAGCAAAAAATCTCACAGATTCAACATTAGAAATAGAGAGTTGAGTAGAAATATGTAGTGGCATTTTAACGCTATGGGCATATTGAACAGCAGCCATATCGGAAACAATCACAGCACTTATTTTACTAGCCTTAGCAGTGTCTATCAGTTGTTTCATCATTTTTAAATCATTGTCATATAATACTGTATTGATTGTTAAATATGATTTTATATTATTTTCTTGGCAAATTTTAGCTATTTTTTTAAGATCTTCCAGATCAAAGTTAGCCGCTGATTGAGATCGCATATTGATTTGGCCTACTCCAAAATAAATAGCATCAGCGCCATTGTCGATGGCTGTCATTAATGATTCATATGAACCGGCTGGAGCTAGAAGCTCTACTTGATATTTTTCTTTTTTCATAATAGCAATTTTTAACATATATATAATATAATGTCTAGCCAAAAAAAAGAAGCCCCAGACACACTGATGTGCGCCTGGGGCGAGATGACGAGAGACTGAGCTCTCAGTGATGATTGTTGCCATAACCGGAGATGTATCGGGCAGTTTCCTTGGGACTGTTCCCGCGAAGCATGCCGATGATGACAGCGAGGATTGTCGTCCCACCTAGAATCAGTGTGCTCCAGGCCAAGACCTTGCCAAGCCATAGTATGATAGGAACTGCATGGGTTCCTAGCCAAACTAGACTTGCGCTAGCTATCCAACAGGCGTAGACAGCTAGGTGGAGTATCACGGACAGGACGCACAACAGGGCGTTGTTGGTCACGTGTCCAAACCAGCCCGCGGTCAGATCACCGAGTAGAAGACAGAGGAGTAGGCCAGAGGACAGGAACTTCCAGAGCAAACGCTTGTCGTTGTCGGTGCTGTAGGAGAGGGGTACCGTCAAACAGAGCATCGTGAGCCAGAAGACGGTCCAGACCAGCGGTTGGAAGCTGAGGAAAGTCACTGCACCATGAGCCACGAAGTGGTTGAAGTGTTCTCCCCAGAAAAACATGGCACCCAGCGCGATCATTGTCATGATCAGGCTAGCCTTGATTCCTAGGCGCCACTTGACTCGAGTAGAGATGAGGATGATGAGCATCCAGAGCAGAGCCACCATCGTCGGACCGATGATACCCTTGTTGATGGTCATGGTGCTGTCGTCCTGAATCTTGGCCAGGCCGAAGTAGCTGTCGGTAGTGAGCTCGACGTGGTACGACATAGCCCCATTGTATCCCCAGTACCAGCCAAGGATACTAAGGATGATGAAAATCATCAAGGTCGAGAGCAGGATTCGGGGTTTGGTCCAGTGGTTCATGGTTGAGTTCCTCCTTGAAGGGGATAGTGAGCCAACGCGGATTTGCGAAAGAGCTTCGTAGTGCCAACTAGAGTCGACAATTGACGATATAATAAATATACTTATTTGTCAAAAAGAAAAACCCTTGGGCACACAACACACATGCACCCAAGGGGCTAGAAGCTGTCCAGCTTATGAGCTGGATACTTCAAGGGGCTCTTCTCGCTCCTTAGGAGGCTTTTTAGACCTCAATTCGTGGAACTTCATAGATCCCAGTATCAAGAGGCCCAAAATAATCCCGGCGAGAGCAAAGACAATAGCCACCGAAATACCCCCGACAAAACATTTCAAGGCATTTCCCGAATAACTACCAACTTTCAGCACATTGGCTATCAGGTGATGGCCATCAATTTCGTAGAAGGTGTAGTAAGTTACGCCAACTAGGCAGGCCGGGAAGATCACCAAGAAGATGGTCTTGTAGATTTTTCCCGGAGTCAGGAGCAGGAGACGGCCGATCACCCAAGTGATCAGACCTAGGAGTAGTGGGTCGATGAATTGGTGGCTGATAACCACCGGGGTGACCTTGGAGCTCAGGTGAATCTGGAAATCAACCCAGGGATAATTGTGGATGTTTTCGGGCAGGAGCCCAGGGAAGAGATCGGGGATGAAGAAGAGTGCTCGAGACAGGATGACAACAAAGATCACCCAGCTGAACAAGTGGGTTTTTTGACGGGAAGTCATGGTTAGACTCCTTGGTTGAGAGTGAACGTTCTTAGCTTTCTGTGATTAGCAAGGTTGACGATTCAATCTACTATAATATATCTAAGCTGTCAATTGAAAAACTCAGTAAATTCTGTTAGAATTAATCTACTATGATAGCTTATCTAAAAGGGAAAATTAGCCAAAAATTAACCAAATCCGCCATTATTTTATCTGGCGACATTGGTTATGAAGTCTTTTTAAGCTTAAAAAATTTAGAAGCTTTAAATATAGATGAAGAAAAAGAATTTTTTATACATTCTTATATAAAAGAAGATGCCTTTGATCTCTATGGCTTTGTTTCTTTAGAAGAGTTAGATTTTTTTAAAAAGCTTATTTCAGTTTCAGGTGTAGGACCTAAAAGCGCTCTTAATGTTTTAGCTTTAGCCAATGTAGAAGAATTAAAAAGAGCTATTACTAGCGGAGATTACGCAGTTCTCCAGCAGGTTTCAGGTATTGGTAAAAAAACTGCCGAAAGATTGGTAGTTGAATTAAAAGAAAAGTTCATTACAGACTTGTCAGATGCAGTTATTGCCAGTGACGATGGTAAACAAGTAATAGAGGCCTTAGTGTCTCTAGGCTATAAACAAATAGAAGCTCAAGAAATTATTAAACATCTACCAGAAGAAGAGGCTGATTTAGCCACCAAGATAAAACAAGCTCTACAATTTATAAATAAAAAATAATGGATTTAGTAATTGATAATAATGATTACGATGATTTTTTAAAAGCCAGATTTGTACCTGGTAATTTTTTACAATCTAATATTTGGCAAGATTTTTTAAATCAACAAAGTTTAAGGTCTTGGCGGGCTACAATCTTAGATGGTAAACGAATCGTAGCCACCTGTCTTTTTTATGAAAAAAAACTTCCCCTAGATCGTTCTTATTTGTTTGCACCTAAAGGACCTATTATAAGTAACGAAGTTTCGGAAGAAAAGCAGACAGAGGCTTTAGAATTAATATTATCTAAAGTTAGAGATATTACAGTACTTACTAGAAAACAAGAAGAAATATTTTTTAAATTAGAGTTGGCTCAAGCTAATCTAGTTTTAGATAGAATGAAAAAAGCCGGAGATGTCCAACCACGAGATACTTGGGTTTTAGATTTAGATAAAGAACCTAAAGATCTTTTAGGTGATATGCATGCTAAAACTAGATACAATATTGCTCTAGCTACCAAGAGGGGTGTTAAAATTAGGTTTTCTAAAGAAGAAAAGGACTTAAAGTATTTTTTTGAACTTAATAAAAAAACTGCCAGTCGTAATCAAATAATCACTCACTCCGAAGGGTATTATAAAAAACTTTTTAAAATTTTAGTTGACAATGATGCGGGCGAATTAGCTATTGCGGAAATAGATGGCACAGTAGTAGCTATAAATATGTTAGTTAATTTCGGTGAGGCAACTACATATTTACACGGGGCCTCAGATTATAATTTTAGAAAATATATGGCCCCTCAATTATTACAGTGGGAGTCTATTAAAAGAGTCAAAGGTCTAGGTAGTAAGATTTATGATTTTGGTGGAGTGGCTCCAGAAGATGGGAGTAAACCAAAGTGGGGAGGCTTAACTCGCTTTAAAAAATCTTTTGGTGGACGAGCCATAACTTCTCCAGGAACATATGATTTGATTTATAACCCTTCCTGGTATAAGGTTTATTATCTAGGTGTTAAGCTAAAATATTTATTAAAAAGATAATTAAATATGATTAAAAAAGTTCTTATTTCCGCAGCCGGTAGAGGCACTAGAATGTTAGATTTGTCTAAGGATAAACCTAAACATCTGATAGTTATTAATGGTAAGCCGTTTTTATATTATTTATTAAAAAATCTCAAAGAAGCAGGTTTTGAAGAGATAATAATGGTAGTGGGCTATAAAAAAGAATTCATGGAAGAATTTTTGGCAGAATATAGCAATGAATTTAATATTACTTTAGTTAATCAATTTGATATTT
Organism: Candidatus Komeilibacteria bacterium; assembly: GCA_018656065.1. GTDB lineage: Bacteria > Patescibacteriota > Patescibacteriia > UBA1558 > GWA2-36-10 > XYD1-37-29. The sequence goes on from JABHZY010000017.1 coordinate 10,816, forward strand.
TGAGTGAAGATAGATATGGCACAGCTTGTCCTCTAGAATGTACTAAAGATTTATTACAAGGAGAAAGTTTCTTAGCAGTTTATGGTGATAATCTTTACGCAGTAGAAGATCTTAAAAGATTGAATATAGATGATAATTATTCTTATATAGCTGGTTTACCGCATAGCCATCCAGAAAATTATGGAGTTTTGGCAGTAGATGAAAATGGTTTATTAAAAAGAATTGTAGAAAAACCTAAAGATCCAGTGGGCAATTTAATAAACACCGGGCTTTATAAATTTACACCTGAAGTTTTTGATCATTTAGATAAAATAAAAATTTCTCCTAGAGGAGAATATGAGTTAACGGACGTTATTAATCTTTTAGCCATTCAAGGCAAGGTTAAAGCCATGGATCTTAAAGGTATTTGGTTGGATCTTGGTAAGCCAGAAGACATAGTTAGAGTTGAAAAATATTTAAGTGGTGATTGGGAGCCGAAGAGAGATGTTAAAAAGACTAGTTAAAAAAATATTAGGCAAAAAATTATTATTAACTTACCATTTAAGTTTGGCTAAGTTAGCAGCTTTTTATTATGGTCACCCAGCTGATAAATTAATTGTAATTGGAGTAACTGGAACTAATGGAAAAACTACCGCAGTTAATTTTGTTTCACAATATTTAGATCACTTAGGACAAAAAAATGGTTTAGCCTCAACAGTTAATTTTAAAGTAGCTGAGCAGCAATGGCTGAATGATAAAAAGATGACTATGCTTGGTCGTTTTCAAACCCAACAACTTTTATCAAAGATGGTTAAGGCTGGATGTAGATATGCAGTCATAGAAACATCTTCTCAGGGTGTAGAACAATTTAGACACATTGGTATTAATTATGATTTAGTAATTTTTACCAATCTTACACCAGAACATATTGAAGCTCATGGTAGTTTTGAAAATTATAGAAGCTATAAAGAAAAGTTATTTGAACATTTAAGTGATTCTAAACAAAAAGTTTTAGATAATAAAAAAATAAAAAAAATTATTGTAACTAATAATGATGATGTAGAAACAGAAAGGTTGAAAAAATACAAAGTAGATAAATTCATTACTTATTCTATAGATAGTAATTCTGATTATCAGGCTAAAGATATAAATTTAGAAGATGGAGTAAATTTTTCTGTAGCTAATAATAAAATAGCCACAAATTTTATTGGACGTTTTAATGTTTATAATATTTTAGCAGCTTTAGTGGCTGTCAAAGAGTTAGGCTTCGAGTTAAAAGATTTAGCCCAAACAAAGTTAAGTGGCGTACCTGGTCGTCAGGAATGGATAGACGAAGGTCAAGATTTTAAAGTTTTAGTAGATTATGCTCCAGAGCCAGAAGGATTAACACAACTTTATCAAACATTGGCTAAAATAAATAAAAATAGATTAATTCACGTAATTGGATCTTGCGGAGGAGGTAGAGATAAAGCTCGTCAACCAATTATGGGTAAATTAGCTGGTCAAAACGCTGATGTAGTGATTGTTACCAACGAAGATCCTTACGATGATGATATTATGGATATTATAGATAATGTGGCCAGTGGAGCTATAGAAGCGGGAAAGATCGAGGATCAGAGCCTATTTAAGATAGAAAGCAGGTCTCAGGCTATAGCTAGAGCAATTGGTTTAGCTCAAATAAATGATATAGTATTAATTACCGGTAAAGGGGCCGAGCAATTTATTTGTGGTTCAAATGGTCAAATGATAGCTCATGATGATCGGCAAGTAGCCAGAGAAGTATTAATAAAATAGCTAATATTAGTAATATACTGTATTATTTAGGCGTATTCTAAGCTTATAAATGTGGATAACTTGTAGGTAAGTATCTATATATGTGTATAGAATTGCCTTAAATAGGGCTAATTTGACAAAAAAATTGATTTATATATAGAGTGTTTGTGGCTAATATTAGTCATTTTTTCTTAAAAAAAGACAGAAATTTGTCTCTGGAGGCTTAAATCCTTGACAAGAAGTGCCAAATTTGATAATATTGGGCTATGAAATTTTTGGCCGCTAGCCTATTTTAAATAAAAATAAATAACTTTAACTGACCCAAAAGTAGGGTGAGTTTATTTTTTGTGTTCATAATTCGTCTTAGAATATAAAGCCCCAACAGGAGGCTAATTAAACAATATAATTAGCATTATCTTTATGCCTCAAGTAAAAACTCCTACTCGTAAGTATTTTACTACTCTGCGAGAAGCTATACCTCTAACAGACTTAGTCGAAGTCCAAAAAAAATCATATGATTGGTTTTTTGAAGAGGGTTTAAAAGAACTTTTTGATGAAATTTCTCCTATTACAGACTTTATTGGTCGTGATTTAGAACTTTCTTTTCTAGATTATTATCTAGATGAGCCAAAGTTTGATGAAAGTGAATCTAAAAATAAAAACATTTCCTATGAAGCACCGCTTCGAGTGAATGTACGTTTGGTAAATAAAAGAACCAACGAAGTTAAGGAACAAGAAACGTATCTTGGTGATTTTCCATTGATGACAGAAAGAGGAACTTTTATTATTAATGGCGTTGAGCGTGTAATAGTGTCTCAGCTTATTAGATCTGCTGGTGTATTTTTCACTTCACAAGTTTTGAGAGGTAGAAAATATTACGGAGCCAAGCTTATTCCAAATCGTGGTGCTTGGTTAGAGATTGAAACCGATGTTAATGGTATCATTTATGTAAAGATCGACAGAAAAAGAAAAGTGCCTGTCACAGCCTTACTTCGTGCTTTTGGATATTTCACTGATGAAGAAATTACAGACTTATTTAAAGACGTAGATACTCATCCAGAAGTTAAATTTATTCAAAATACATTAGATAAAGATACTTCTACTAATGAAGCGGAAGGATTGAAAGAAATTTATCGTCGTATTCGTCCAGGAGATTTAGCCACTACTGATAATGCCAGAAGTTTGATCCACTCAATGTTTTTCGATTTCGATAGATATGATTTTGGTAGAGTAGGTAGATATAAAATTAACGCTCGTTTTTCTTTAGATATTCCAAACGATAAAAAAACCAGAGTGCTTCGCAGAGAGGACTTAATTTTGGTAGTTAAAGAAATTATTAGTCTTAACCTTTCTCAAAATGACGCTGACGATATTGATCATCTTGGTAATCGTCGTGTTAGAGCAATCGGTGAACTTGTTCAAAACAGATTCCGCATTGGTTTAGCTCGTATGGAAAGAATTATTAAGGATCGTATGAGTACTTTGGATATGAGTAATATCAATCCAAATCAACTTATTAATTCTCGTCCAGTTATTGGTGTTATTAAGGAGTTCTTTATGAGTTCTCAACTTTCTCAATTCATGGACCAAGTTAATCCGCTAGCTGAGTTAGAACATAAAAGACGTTTGTCAGCTATGGGACCAGGTGGTCTATCTAGAGAAAGGGCTGGTTTTGAAGTTCGTGATGTACATAGAACTCATTATGGTCGTATTTGTCCAATTGCCACGCCGGAAGGTCCAAATATTGGGCTAGTAGGTCATCTAGCATCCTATGCTAGAATAAGTGACTTTGGTTTTATTGAGACTCCATACAGAATAGTACTTCATGATGTAGATAATAATCCAAAAGTAACGACTGAAAAAATTGCTAGAGAGGACATAAAAACTCCCGACGGTAAAAAATTAATTGTTGCTCAAGGAGCAACAATTAGTACTGTTCAAGCTAAAGAAATTGCTAAGTATAAAGAAATTGAAACAGTAGCAATTAAACCAGTAGTAACAAATGAAATTAGATATGTAGATGCTTTTGAAGAAGAAAAATATAATACGGCAGCTGCTACAACCCCTATTGATGAGAACGGGCATTTTGTAAATGATTTTTCTGAAATTAGAATTAATGGTAATCCAACTTTTGATAGAGTAGAAAAAATTGATTTCTTAGATGTTGCTCCAAATCAAATCATTTCTATTGCCACTTCAATGATTCCATTCTTGGAACATGATGATGCGGTAAGAGCTTTGATGGGAACAAACATGCAAAGACAAGCAGTCTCAGTAATTAGACCGCAAGCTCCTATTGTCGGAACTGGTATTGAAGCAAAAGCGGCTATTGATTCAGGGCAAGTAGTGGTAGCCAAAGAGGATGGTACGGTAACTTATGTTGATAGTCGTCGTATTGAGGTTACTAATAAGAAAAAAGAAGTTATAGTTTATAACTTAAATAAATTTGCCAGATCAAATACTTCTACTAGTATGAACCAACATCCAATAGTAGATAAAGGAGATAAAGTTAAAAAAGGCGTAGCTTTAGCTGACGGCGCTGCTACAGATCAAGGTGAGTTAGCTCTAGGACAAAACATGTTGGTAGCTTATATGACTTGGGATGGTGGAAATTACGAAGATGCTATTTTAATTTCAGAACGCGTAGCTAAAAATGATAATTATACTTCAGTAAGTATTGAAGATTATTCAATTGATGTTCGTGATACTAAACTTGGACCAGAAGTAGTCACTCGTGATATTCCAAATGTGTCCGAAGAAAAACTTAAAGATTTAGATAGAGAGGGTGTAGTCAGAATTGGTGCTAATGTATCATCTGGCGATATCTTAGTTGGTAAGATTACTCCAAAAGGTGAAACCGAACTTTCTGCTGAAGAGAAATTACTTAGAGCTATCTTTGGTGAAAAAGCTAAGGATGTTCGTGATACTTCACTTTATTTAAAACATGGTGAAAGAGGAAAGATTATTGGTGTAAAAGTATTTTCTCGTGATAAAGGAGATAAACTTCCAGCGGGTGTAATTAAATCTATCCAAATTACAGTAGCTCAACTTAGAAAAATACAAGTCGGTGATAAGATGGCCGGCCGTCATGGAAATAAAGGTGTTATTTCTCGTGTAGTGCCAGCTGCAGATATGCCATTCTTAGAAGATGGTACTCCAGTAGATATTATCTTAAATCCACTTGGTGTTATTTCTCGTATGAACCTCGGGCAATTACTCGAGACGCATTTAGGTTTGGCTGCTAGAACTTTAGGTTATAAAGTTGCTAGTCCCCCACTTAATGGTGTAGATGAGGAAATTATTAGAGGTGAACTTAAGAAAGCTGGTTGGCCAGAAGATGGTAAATTACAACTTTTTGATGGTCGTACTGGTAAACCATTTGATAATAAAACTACTGTGGGTGTAGCTTATATGCTTAAGCTAAATCATTTAGTAGAAGATAAAATTCATCAAAGATCTATTGGTCCTTATTCACTTGTTACTCAACAACCTTTGGGTGGTAAAGCTCAATTTGGTGGTCAGAGATTTGGAGAAATGGAAGTTTGGGCTTTGGAAGCCTATGGTGCTGCCAGCACACTTCAAGAAATGATTACCATTAAATCTGATGATGTGCCAGGTAGATCAAAAGCTTATGAAGCTATTATTAAGGGTGAAGAAATAAATAGATTAAATATTCCAGAATCATTTAATGTGCTAGTCAGAGAGCTCAAAGGCTTGGGTCTAGAAGTCGAATTGATTGGTAAGCGAGAAACAGAAATAGATGATGTAAGTTCTAAAACCAAAGAAGCTTTGGAAAAAGAAGCTCCTGTGGTAGCTGATGTTGAAAAAGCCAAGCCAGAAGCAAGTGATTCTAAAGAATAATTTTTGAGAATATAAATTATAAAAATATGCCTACTCCATCATCAACAAAAACAACGTTCATGGCTCGAGAAAAGACGACTGTCTTAGAGTTTGACGCTATTAAATTAAGACTAGCCTCTCCTGAAGATATTCATGAGTGGTCACATGGCGAAGTAGTAAAGCCAGAGACTATTAACTATCGTACTCAGAAGCCAGAAAAAGACGGTTTGTTCTGTGAAAAAATATTTGGGCCCACTAAAGATTGGGAATGTTATTGTGGTAAATATAAAAGAATTCGTTACAAAGGAATTACTTGTGACAAGTGTGGCGTAGAGGTAACTAGAGCCGCGGTCCGTCGTGAGAGAATGGGTCATATTGAATTAGCTGCTCCAGTATCTCATATTTGGTTTTTGCGTGGTATTCCATCAAAGATTGGCTTAGTATTGGATTTAAGTATTCAGGCTTTAGAGAAAGTAATATACTTTGCTAGTTTTATTCTTACACATGTTGATGAAGCTGCTCGTAAAGAAACTATTGAACAAATTAAGAGTGAGCTTAAGAACAAACGTAAACAAATTGACAATGAGTTTAATCAAAGAACTCAAGAAGTAAATAATACAAAAAATAAGTTAGTTGCTGACGGACAAGATAAGGATAAGGTTAATAAACAAATCGAACAGGATTTGATGAATCTTAATGTAGCTAAAATTGATAAAATCAAGACTTTGGAAGACGCTGCTGAGACAGCCCTTAAAGAACTTCGCGAGCTTAAATTACTCCAAATTATATCTGAAACAAAATATCAAGAGCTAGCTTTACGTTACGGACATGTTTTTGAGGCTAGTATTGGAGCTGAGGCCATCAGAGAACTATTAAAGAAGGTTAAATTAAAAGAATTATATGAAGCCTTAGAAGAAGAAATAGATAATTCAATTGCTTCTAAGAGAAAGAAATTAATCAGACGTTCTAGATTAGTTAAGAGTCTATTAACTAATAACATCCATCCAGAATGGATGATTATGACCGCTATTCCAGTTATTCCTCCGGATTTAAGACCAATGGTTCAATTAGATGGTGGACGTTTTGCTTCTTCTGATTTAAATGATTTATATAGAAGAGTAATTAATAGAAATAATCGTCTAAAAAGATTAAAAGATTTAAGTGCTCCAGAGGTAATTCAAAGAAATGAAAAAAGAATGCTTCAGGAAGCTGTAGATGCTTTAATTGATAATAATGCTCGTCAGGGCAAAACAGTCACTGCTTCAACTGGACAAAAAAGATCTTTGAAGAGTATTGCCGACATGTTAAAAGGTAAACAAGGTCGTTTTAGACAAAACTTACTTGGTAAACGTGTTGATTATTCGGGGCGTTCTGTAATTGTAGTTGGTCCTCATCTTAAGATCTATCAATGTGGTTTACCAAAAACAATGGCTTTAGAATTATTTAGACCATTTGTTATTTCTAGACTTATTAAAGATGAATTAGTTCATAATGTTAGATCTGCTAATAGGTTTATTGAAGCTGGTCATCCAGAAGTTTGGGCTATACTTGAAGGTGTGGTTAAGGGCGCTAACGTAATGTTAAATCGTGCCCCTACACTTCATCGTCTTGGGATTCAAGCTTTTCAACCAACTCTTATTGAAGGTAAAGCCATTCAATTACATCCATTAGTATGTTCTGCTTTTAATGCTGACTTTGATGGTGACCAAATGGCTGTCCACGTACCTCTTACCGAGGCAGCTAAAGATGAAGCTAAAAAATTAATGCTATCATCTAATAACTTACTTAAACCAGCTACTGGTGATCCAGTGGCAGTGCCAAACCAAGATATTGTTTGGGGTGGTTATTATCTTACTTATATTGATCCAGAAGCAAAAGTAAGCAAAGCTTTTAGTAATGAAGATGAAGCAGAAAAGGCTTTTGCTTTAGGAGTGGTTGATTTACAAGATCTCATAAAAGTAAGAGTAGCTAGAGCAAAAAATAAAACATTAGAAACTTCTGTTGGAAGAGTTTTGTTTAATAGAATATTGCCAGACGGAATGGAATATGTAAATAAGACTTTAGACAAGAAAGGTTTAAAAAATATTGTAGCCTTAGCTTTCCGTACTTTATCTCATGATAAAACAGTAGCCTTGCTTGATGATATCAAAGATATTGCTTTTAAATATATTACGGCCTCAGGCTCATCTTGGGGAATGGATGATATTCAAAAACTTGATGTCAAGAAAGAATTAATACAAGAAGGTGAACAAAAAGTATTAGAAATTAAAGAACAGTACAATCAAGGTCTTTTAACTAATAATGAAAGATATATTAAGGTTATTGAAGTTTGGAATGAAATTAAGAATAAGATTTATACTGAGGCTGAAGCTATCTTTGATTCAAAAAATTCAGTAGCATCTATTATTGAATCCGGCGCTCGTGGTTCTATGTCTCAAATGATTCAGATTATGGGTATGAAAGGCTTGGTGATTAATCCAGCTGGTGAAATTATTGAGTTGCCAGTTAAAGCTAACTTTCAAGAAGGCTTAGATGTTTTAGAATATTTTATCTCTACTCATGGTACTCGTAAAGGTTTATCAGATACAGCGCTTCGTACAGCTAACGCTGGTTATCTTACTCGTCGTTTGGTAGATGTATCTCAAGATGTAGTAATTTTAGAAAATGACTGTAAAGATAAAGAAGGATTAATCATTACCAAAGAAGAGAGCAAAGAGCTTAATGAAACACTAGAAGAAAGGTCTATCGGACGTATATTATTAGAAGATGTAGTAGACCCAAAGACTAAAAAAGTTTTAGTTAAAAAAGGAATTCTATTAACTAAAGAATTATCTGAAGATATTGGCAAGGCTGATCCAGATTATATTAAGATCAGATCACTTCTTTCATGTAAATCTATTAGAGGTGCTTGTCAAAAATGTTATGGCTTTGATCTAGGGTTTAATAAATTGGTAAAGATTGGCACAGCCGTTGGTATTGTGGCTGCTCAAAGTATTGGTGAGCCAGGCACACAGTTGACTATGAGAACTTTCCATACTGGTGGTGTAGCTGAAAGTGATATTACACAAGGTTTACCTCGTGTAGAGGAATTATTTGAAGCTCGTCAACCAAAGAAGAAATCAATCTTAGCTCCAATTTCTGGGATAATACATATTGATGATGACAATACATTGATTAGTAAGGAACAAAGAATTATTAAGATTAAGCCGCAAGAAATCAGAGTAGAAGAATATGAATTGACTGATAGAATTACATCTAAGGTTGAGGACGGTCAAGAAGTTGAAGCTGATCAAGTTATCTTCCTTGATAAAAAAGATAAGGTTCGTACTAAATTAGATGGTGTAATAAAATTAACTGCCAAAACTCTTAAAGTTATTAGTAAAGAGGGTAGTATGCAAGAAGTTATTATTCCTCCAGGCTATAACCTTTGGGTAAAAAATAAAGATATTGTTGAAGAAGGTCAGCAAATTACCGAAGGTAGTATTGAATTAAAAGAATTGTACTCTTTGAAAGGTAAGTTAAGTGTACAAAAATATATTATCAAAGAAATTAAACATATCTATGCCTCCCAAGGTCAAAATTTAAATGATAAACATGTTGAGTTAATTGTTAAACAAATGTTTTCTAGAATTTTGATAAATGAAATTGGTGATACCGAACTTTTACCAGGTGAAGTAGTAACATCTACTCAGTTTGAAGAAGCTAATAATGCTAGTAAGGATAAAAAAGCAACTGGAGATATCTTACTTCTAGGTATTACTAAGGCTGCGTTAACATCAGACTCTTTCTTGTCAGCTGCCTCTTTTCAAGAAACAGCTAGAGTATTGATTGATGCTGCTATTTCAGGTAAAGTAGACAATCTAAAAGGACTTAAAGAAAATGTAATAATTGGCCGAAAGATTCCAGCTGGTACTGGCTTCGAAGCTAAAAAATAAAATATTTACTAATAAAGCCCCCTAATTTAGGGGGTTTTTGTGTTTAGTAAAGCATTTATTTTTATCTTTAAATATGATAAAATATATACACTTATTAAAGAAATTAAAATAAATGGCTAGAAGGAAAAAAAGAGATTATTATGAAGAAGATGAAGAGTTTTTGGGCTTAAATCCTGAAACTAAAAAAGCTATTTTCATAATATTGATATTTACACTCGCTATTTTAAGTGTTTTATCAATATTTGACATGACAGGCGCTTTTGGCAGAATGTTAAATTTTGCCCTGTCTTATGTTTTTGGTCTTGGTGTCTGGTTATTTATTGTAATCTTGTTGTGGTTAGGCTATCTCTTGATAAGAAGTGGGATTTACGGAGTTAGAATAGCTACTTATATTGGTCTTTTTCTTATATTACTATCATTTTCGGGAATATTGCATTATTTTGTCAGAAATTTTACATTTTCTGAAATTAGCAAAACAGGCAGTGGTGGTGGAGCCTTAGGTTATTTGATTAGTAACCCAGCCATTAATATTTTAGGGTTTTGGGGAACGCTAGTTATTCTTTTAGCAATCTTATTTATTGGAGTATTTTTGAGTTTTAATACTTCTTTCGCAGATATTATAGCTAAAGCTAAAGCTTTGGGTATTATTAAAGAAAAATTTTTACCAGATCAGGAATTTGAAGAGGAAGAAGAGGAGCAGGAATTTGAAGTAGATGAAGTAATGGAAGAGGAAGAAGAGGAACAAGATTCCGACGAAGAGGAAGAAGAGAATGATGAAGAAGTAGAAGTAAAAAAACCCAGAAAAAAAATTGTTGTACCAGTTGATTTGCTTTCTAAATCTAATACTAAACCAGACTCAGGAGATGTTAATTCTAACATGAACAAAATTCAAAAGACTTTTGAAAACTTTGGTATTGAAGTTGAGATGGCAGATGTAAATGTTGGGCCAACTGTTACTCAATATACTCTTAGGCCCGCAGAAGGTGTTAGACTTTCTCAAATGTTAACTTTGCAAAACGATTTAGCCTTGGCTTTGGCAGCTCATCCACTTCGTATGGAAGCACCTATCCCAGGTAAATCTTTAGTTGGTGTTGAGGTGCCAAATCAATCAGTTTCTATTGTTAAGCTTAGAGAAATATTAGAAAGCAATACTTATAAAAAAAGAAAAAATAATTTACATATATCACTAGGTAAAGATGTGGCGGGTAATGCTATTATGGGCAACTTAGCTACCATGCCTCATTTATTAATCGCTGGTTCTACAGGATCAGGTAAGTCAGTTTGTATAAATAATGTCATTTTATCTTTGATATATCAAAATTCACCTGATCAATTAAAATTTATTTTAATTGATCCAAAGAGGGTAGAGCTTTCTTCATATAATGATATTCCACATTTACTTACACCAGTGATTAATGACACAGATAAAGCTATTAATGCTTTGCGTTGGGTAGTAAATGACATGCATGAAAGATATAAATTACTTCAAGCAGCTGGCAAAAGAAATATTGAAAGTTATAATAAAGCAGTTATAGTTAATAAGATACCTTATATTGTGGTAATAGTAGATGAATTTGCAGCTCTGATGTCACTGGCTTCCAAAGAAATAGAGGCGGCTGTAGTATCACTAGCTCAAATGGCTAGAGCAGTGGGAATTCACTTGGTATTAGCCACTCAACGTCCCTCAGTAGATGTGATTACAGGCCTTATTAAAGCTAATATTACTTCTAGAATTGCTTTTGCTGTAGCTTCATCTATGGATTCTCGTACTATTATAGATACCTCAGGAGCAGAGAAATTGCTAGGAAAAGGAGATATGTTATTTATGACGGCTGAACTTTCTAAAGCTCGTCGTATTCAAGGGGCTTATGTATCAGACGAAGAAATTAATGATGTGGTTGCTTTTATAAAAGACAAAGAAGAGCCAGAATATAATGAAAGTATCGTAGAAAAGAAAGGTGGTGCTGTAGCTGGTTTCGGTGGTGGCGGAGATTTTGATGATGATTTAACTCTAGAAGCTAAAGAGGTAGTTATTAAAGCTGGCAAAGCTTCAGCTACATTATTACAAAGGAGATTAAGAGTGGGTTATGCTAGAGCAGCTCGATTATTAGATATATTGGAAGAAATGGGAATAGTTGGCCCATCAGAGGGCTCTAAAGCAAGAGAGGTTTTAATTTCTCAAGATGAATTGGAAGAAAATTTTGATTCAGTCTTAGACGAAGAAGAGGTAGAGAGCGAGGAACTAGATGGAGAGTTAGAAGATTCTGAGGATGATGAAGGTGTAGAATATGAAGAGGATGAAGAAGAAGATAAGTAAAATTAATTATGTCCAGTTTTAGACAGAAGAAGATAACACGGTCTCAAAATTTAGCAGATAAGTTACGACAAGCTAGGTTAGCTAAAGAAATCAGTTTAGAAGAAGTTGCTGAGGCCACCAAGATTCAAGTAAAGTATCTAGAAATATTAGAAGAGGGTGATTATCAAAAATTACCAGGAGATATTTATTCCAAAGCCTGGTTAAAGCTCTATGGAGATTTTTTAGGTTTGCAAGTTAATGAGCTATTAGTGGATTATAAAATAGAGAAATCCATTAGTAATAAATTAACTAAAGTATCTAGTCCAGTTGTTAAGTCTAATAATATTTCTCTTTATAGTATTCTTAAGCCTAGGGTTTTAAAATTTTTAGGTATAGCTTTATTAATATTGGCATTGTTAGCTTATTTAGGATGGGAAATTAATAATACTATATCACCTCCAGAAGTAACTATTTTTGAACCAAGTAATAATTTTAAAACTACTGAATCTAGTGTTAATATTAAAGGACAAACTAAAGCAGAGGTACAGTTGACTATTAATAATGAATTGGTATTATTGGATGAGGAGGGTAAATTTAATCAGTCAATAAATTTGATAAACGGTTTGAATAATTTGGAGATAAGTGCTAAAAAGAAACATAGTAAAGTAAAGACAATAGAAATTATCATTTTGCGAGAATCATTAGAATAATTAAATAATATAATTAAGGCAAGCATAAGCAGGCTGGTTTGCTATCAAGAAAGGATTAGATATATGGTCAAAAAGACTAAAGATGATGTTGATCAAGGTGTGAAAAATGCCATTGATCAAATTAGAACTCGTTTTGGTGAAGGTTCAATTATGAATTTAGGTGAAGCTAAAGCTATGGACGTAGCCGCTACTAGTACAGGTTGCTTATCGTTAGATATTGCCCTAGGGGTGGGAGGAGTACCACGGGGTAGAATTATAGAGATCTATGGTCCTGAAGCGTCCGGCAAGACTACTTTGGCACAGCATATTGTAGCTGAAGTTCAAAAAGAAGGCGGTGTAGCCGCTTTTGTGGATGCTGAACATGCCTTAGATCCAAGCTATGCCAAAAAAATTGGTGTAAATATAGACAAGATGTTGATATCTCAACCAGATACAGGTGAGCAAGCATTGGAGATTGTAGAGACTTTGGTTCGCTCAGGTGGAGTTGATGTAATAGTCGTTGATTCTGTGGCTGCTCTAGTACCAAAGAAAGAAATCGAAGGAGATATGGGAGATTCTCATATGGGCCTTCAGGCTAGATTGATGAGTCAGGCTCTTAGAAAATTAGCTGGTATAGTACATAAGAGTAAAACTACTGTTATTTTTATCAATCAAATCAGAATGAAAATTGGTGTTGTATTTGGTAACCCAGAGACAACCACAGGTGGTAATGCTCTGAAATTTTATTCTTCGGTTAGAATTGAGGTCAGAAGAGCTGCTGTAATCAAACAAGGAGAAAAGGTTATTGGAAATCAAGTCAAAGCCAAGGTTGTAAAAAATAAAGTAGCCGCACCATTTAAAACAACAGTTTTTGATATTATGTATAATGAAGGTATTTCTGTAGCGGGGGATATGTTAGATACTGGTTTAGCTTTTGGTGTTCTTACTAAGGCTGGTAATTCCTATAGCTATGGAGATATCAAGCTTGGAGTAGGTCGCGAAACCGCTAAGACATTTTTAAAAAGCGATAAAAAATTGTTAGCAGAACTTAGAAAAAAAGTTTGGAAAGAACATAAATCTTCTGAAGAATAATAAGTGTATTTAAAAAACACCCCGAAGTGGGGTGTTTTTATTTATTATGAAATATAATTTATGAAGATTAATTTGACAAATTATAGTGTTATGTTAAATTATATACTATATGAATATTTTGAATGTAAATATTAATATTATCCGCAGAACCTCCGAATAATCCTTCGGAGAGGCACTTGTATATTAATAAAATTATAATTATATATTAAGCAGCTTTCCGAAGGGGAGCTGGTTTTTTATTTATAAATTTATATTATGAAAAAAATAAATTATATACAATCTATATTGGGTCGTAGCAGACGCTTAAGAATAATCTTGAGGTCGTTTGTTAGTGTTTAAAATATAGGGGTATTTAAAATTTATCATGCGGCCTCAAGTAGGTCGTTTTTTGGTAAATTTGTTCTTTTAAACACAGGAGGTCAGCGATGACTCGAATCATTGAAGCAGGGCATTACTACAAGGCAAAAGGGCCAACACTTTGGTCAGTCGTAGCTTGGGAGATTATGAGTAATATCAAGCAACTAGACGACAAAACATTACTCATGGTTGATGATGTGCATACTGTAGAGCAGATGTCTGTTCAAGAAAAAACATTATCTACCGAACCATTTAACCCTTCTGTTGATTTATTTGTTTATGAATCAGAGCTTTGTTCATACGGTAAAGATGCTTTGCAAAAATTAGCATCTTTATCTAAGAAGAAAAAAGCTAGAAAGAATGGAAATGGAAAGTGGTTTTGCTCGGGCATACCTCTAACTAACGAAATGGGATTGCCGCTTTGTATTTTGTATGATGTAGGTTTAACTCTTTTTAAAAGTGCCAGGGCAGATAAAGCGATAAATATCTTGCCGTACTTTTATGAAGAGGAACAAAGAAACCTGATCCGTATTATACAAAAAATTCTTCCTGAATTTTCCATCAAGGTAATATTATTTGATCTTGAAGGAAAATATTGGGAGATGCCACTTTGATTAGTGGGAGGTAAGGACAAAAACTTATCTCCCACAAAACTTATTATTAATTAATAAACATTATGAAATTTAAAAAAACAATAGGCATCCTTGGTGGTATGGGACCAGAAGCAAGTCTGAATATGTACAAAACTATAATTAACTTATGCCAAGATAAATATAATTGTCAGCAAGATTTTGATTTTCCAAAAATTATAATTTATAATTTACCATTGATTGGTTTTGATGAAACAGGGATAAGGAATAAAATTTTAGTTAAATCACAACTAATTCAAGCTGCTCAAAAAATAGAATTAGCTGGCAGTGATTTTTTAATTATAGCTTGTAATACAGTGCATTATTTCCAAAAAGACATAGAAGAGGTTATAAATATTCCTTTGATAAGTATGATTGATGAAACAGTAAAAAAAGTACAAGAACATAATTTCAAAACTGTTAGTGTTTTGAGTTCGGCTAGTACCACAACACTGGGGTTATATGCGAAAGTTTTAAATAATAGAGGCATAGAAGTTGTAGGTTTAACTAAACAGCAACAAGAAATAATTAATAAAAGTATATTTAATGTAATGCAAAATAAAAATAATAAACTAGATAGTAAAAATATTAAAAACATTATAAATAGTGTAGTATCATTAGGAGTAGAAGCAGTTATATTAGGATGTACTGAGCTACCTTTACTTATAAGCCAAAAAGATATTGCGGTTAAATTATTTAATTCAACAGAGATTACTAGTAATGAAGCATTGCAATATTCTTTAGGTAAATAAATATATTTATTAAGCAGCTCCAGCCTTGCTAGGCGCCCCTAGTATACTTGCTAGGGGTGGTTTTTATTAGTATAATATTGAATATGTCTACAGCTAATAAAATATTCACCAATACTCTCTGGCAGGTGATAATTAGGGTTATCAATATTTTGATAGGTGTTTTTTCTTTAGCCTTAATTACCCGTATGTTAGGCAAAGCTGGTTTTGGTTTTTATACTACTATATTTGCTTTTGTGCAGATGTTTGCCATTTTAGCAGATCTAGGTCTTTATATGGCAATGCTTAGAGAAATATCTTCTGTTAAAGATAAAGTTAGTGAAAATAAAATAATAAATAATATATTTACTATTAGACTAGTATCATCTCTTTTGATGTTGGTTCTAATTCCACTAGTCATTCAATTCTTCCCCTATGATCAGGCAGTCAAGACAGGAGTTATATTTTTTATGGGCACATTCTTTTTTCAAACTTTAATTACTACTTTGACAGCAGTTTTTTCCAAAAAATTAGATATGGCCAAGGTAGCCTTTATAGATTTTGTAAATAAACTTCTTTATGCTGGATTCTTGCTCTATTTATTTTTTTATGGCTTTTCTCTTCATACCATAGTGTTGGGCAATTCATTCACCATGGGAGTATCATTCATTTTACTTTTATTTTTTATACGGCGACACATTAAATTATCATTAGCTTGGGACTTTAAATACTGGAAGACTGTTTGGCATCGTTCTTGGCCTTTAGCTATTACGGTAGTATTAAATTTATTATATTTTAAGGCTGACACTTTAGTATTGTCTGCCTATAAATCTCCAGAGGAAGTGGGTTTGTATGGTGCTCCCTACAGAGTGCTGGAAGTAATGGCTACATTTCCGCATATGTTTATGTCTCTAATTTTGCCAATCTTTACAGCTAATTGGGTGGCTAGAAAAATCAAAGACTTAAATGAAAATTTTCAGCACAGTTTTGATTTTTTTAGTATTATAAGTATAGCTATGCTTTTCAGTACCTGGTTGATTAGTAGGCCACTGATGATTAAGTTATCTGGAGAAGAATTTGCTGCTTCAGGGCCAATACTAGATGTATTGATTGTTGCTACAGTAGGTATATTTTTTGGAACTTTGTTTATTTATATGGTAGTAGCCATTGACGCTCAAAGACAAATGATCAAATACTTTCTTTGGTCAGCTATTGTAGCTTTAATTGGCTATTTCATATTTATACCTATTTATTCTTATTGGGGGGCAGCTTATATGACATTAGTTGTTGAGTGGTTGATAGTACTTTTTGCTTGGCGAGTTGTCAAAAAAAATATAAACATAAATATCAAGTTGGGTGTTCTATATAAAAGTATCTTTGCAGGAGCTTTTGCTTTTTTAGTAGCCTGGATGTTACGATCATATAATATAGTTTTTACTTTAGCTCTTGCGCTGTTGTTATATTTTATAATTTTGACTTGGTTCAAAACTATCAGTCGCAAACATCTTAAGCAAATATTTTTAAATAAATGATGAATTTATTTTTTGCCATTTTATTGATAGGATTTATTTTTCTAAGTTACAGAAAATTACTTTGGGGAGTGGGCGCGGTGATAGTTTTATTACCAGCCTATCTTTGGCGTTTTGATATTTTAGGACTGCCAACTACTTTTTTAGAGTTGTTGATAGTTTCTTTATTTATAATTTGGCTGATCAAAGAAAAAAAATATACTAAAATAAACTTTTCTTTACAAAAAAACTCTAATAATCAAGTTCCTAAAATTTTAAGATACTTATTAGGCCTGTGGTCATTGGCAGCTATCTTGGCCTTGCTAACAAATTTTAGCTATTCCTCTTTAGGCTTGTGGCGAGCTTATTTTTTGGAGCCTCTAATGTTCTTCCTAGTTTTTATTTATACGGTTAAGGATAAAAAAGATTGGAAAGTAATTATAAATTCTCTGGGTTTGTTATTGGCCTGGTTATTTACCGTTGCCATGTATCAGAACTTTACAAATTGGAATTATATTAACGCTTATAATTTTCCTAATGTTAAAAGATTGACTGGGCCCTTTGCCTATCCTAATGCACTTAGTTTAATTACAGCGCCACTGACAGCTTTATTTGCCGGCCTCTGGATTTATACTAAAGATAAGTTATTAAATTGGCATTATTTAATATTATTTATTTTTGGCGTATCTTTAGCAATTATGACTGTTAGCCAGGGGGCTATTTCAGCTATTGGGTTTGCACTATTTTTAGCTCTAATATTAGCCAAAAAAATAAGAAAAATAGGCATTTCTATTATAGTCTTGGGATTAATTAGTATTCTTTTAGTATTACCAAGTATAGACATTAATCCAGAGTTAAATTTACAATCTAGCTCCCTAGACATTCGTCTTAATCAATGGCAAGAGACTAGTGATTTGCTAGCGGACAATTTTTTATTAGGGGTTGGTTTAAATGGATACCAGGCTGCTCTACAAAATTATCATCAAACAGAATGGTTAGAGATTTATTTATATCCACATAATATATTTTTAAATTTTTGGACAGAGATGGGCATATTTGGCTTATTGGTTTTTGTAAGCTTATTAGTATACGTAGTCTTACTGTTAAAAAATTTATTTAAGAATAAAAATAATTTAGCTTGGCCATTAGCTATGATGTGGGTGACTTGGTTTATACATGGTTTAGTTGATGTGCCTTATTTTAAAAATGATTTAAGTATTTTATTTTTTACAATGCTAGTTTTTACTTTAGTAGTTTCTAAATATAAAAAAGATGTCAAAAGCTAATAAAATATTTTTTTATCCATCTAGCCTAGTTTTAGTTTTAGTGAATCTAATTCCTTTGTTAGGAGTGTTATTTTTAGGTTGGGATGTATTTTCAATTATTATTTTGTATTGGATGGAATCAGCTGTAATTGGATTTTTTAATATTTTAAAAATGCAGAAGATAAATAATTATAAATTTACTCCTCTGTTACCATTTTTTATAATGCATTATGCAATTTTTATGTTTGTGCATTTATCTTTTATAATAAATTTTTTTCAACCAAATTTACAACCAGCCTCAGATCAACTAGAGGCCCTTGTAATAATTTGGCAATATTTTAGAAGTATATTTATTTCCTTGTTTCTTATATTTTTGAGTCACGGGCTTTCATTTATATATAATTTTATAAAAAGAGAGGAATTTAAACATATTAGTATAAAACAACAAATGTTTATTCCCTATAGAAGGATTATAATAATGCATCTTGTGATTATGTTAGCTGGAGCAGGAATTATATACCTTGAATATGATAAAGCAGTTTCAGCTATAGTTTTTTTAGTGATTTTAAAGATAATTTTTGACTTAGGTTCTCATATCTTTGAACATCGTAAAAATATTTTGAATTAAGCCATTTACATATAGTTAAAATTTTAGTATAATATACACATGAAAAAAGTTAAAAAAGCTATAGTCGCAGTAGCAGGGTCAGGTACAAGATTATTGCCAGCTACTAAGTCTATGCCAAAGGAGATGCTGCCTATTGTAGATAAGCCGGCTATTCAATTAGTAGTTGAAGAATTAGTGGCTGGTGGCATTGAAGATATTATTCTTGTTACAAAATGGGATAAAAAACCCCTAGAAGATCATTTTGATCATTCTTGGGCTCTTGAATACGAATTAGCTCAAGCAGGCAAGAAAGAAAAATTAGCTGAAGTTAAAAAAATCTCAGAAATGGCTAATTTTATATACGTCAGACAAAAAGGGCCTTATGGGAATGGCACCCCAGTTTTATCTGCGGCTAGTTTAGTCCAAGATGAGCCTTTTTTATATGTTTGGGGGGATGATTTAGTTAAATCTAAGATATCTTTTACTAAACAGATGATCGATGATTATAATAAGACTGGCCATTTAATGATTGGTGTACAACAAGTTGCTCGTAATCAAGTTGATAGATATGGGATCGTTAGTCTTAAGGATAAAAAAACTATGCAATTAGATGGTATTATTGAAAAACCATCTATCCAAGAGGCTCCTTCTCGTTTAGCAGATTTTGGCCGTATGATATTGAATCAAGAAATTGTAGACGTGCTTAAAAAAACTAAATTAGGCAAAGGTAAAGAACTTTGGATAGTAGATGCTATTCGTGATTATATAAAAGCAGGTGGTGATTTTTACGCCAAGGAAGTTCAAGATGGAGAATGGCTAACTACCGGAGACCCTTTGAATCTACTTAGAACAAATTTAGAATACGCTCAAGACAGACCAGAGCTTAAAAGGTTTTTGAAAAAATATCTTAAAACATTAAAATAATTTTTCTCGAATGCTTGTCAAAAAAAGGATAAAAATATTTACACTACTTATGCTAATGATATTTGTTATTAGCTCAGGTTTTGGTTGTAAATGGAATCCTTTTAAAAAAGATCCAGCTTCTTATGATAAAGTTACTCTAGAATATTGGGGAGTTTGGGATACGCCCGGGCAGTTAAAGGCTTTAATGGCTGATTATAATACTAGTCATCCTACTATAAAAGTTAAATATAAAAATTTTAGATATGATGAGTATGAAAGGAAGTTATTAGAAGCCTGGGCTGATGATAGGGGGCCAGATATTTTTGCCATACCTTCGACTTGGCTTAAAAGCTACCAGCATAGGATAGAACCAATGCCTAAAACTCATAAAATTCCAGTATATGAATTACAAGGCAGTATTAAAGAAGAGCTAGTTATAGTTTTGAAAAGCTTTAAGGGTTTATCCCCACAAGACGTAAAAAACCAATATGTGACAGTAGTCTATGAGGATGTGATTTTAGATGGTAAGGTTTATGCTTTGCCATATTATCTTGATACTTTAGCAACATTTTATAATATTGACTTACTTACTCAAGCTGGTATTCCAGAGCCAATGGATGATTTTTTTGACCTAGTTGAACAAGTTCCAAAACTTACTAAAGCCACTGATAGTAATAGGATAATCCAATCAGCTGTAGCTTTAGGAGGTACAGATAATATACCAAGATTTTTTGATATATTTTCTAGCATTATGTTACAAAATGGTGTAAAGGCAGATGGTAAAAGATTTAAGCCTATGGAAGATAAGGAGTCTGCTACTAGGTTAGTACAAGCTTTTAATTTTTATACTGATTTTGCTAGACCAGGTAAGGCTAGTTATAGTTGGAATGCTGAGGCAGAAGATGCTTTAGAGATGTTTGCCGGTGGTAGATTGGCTTATATGTTTGGCTATAGTTATCACGCTGATCAACTGAGAGATAGGAATTTACAATTTGATTGGGATATAAAAAATTTCCCACAAACTAGGGGTGCTAGCGGAACTAAATATTACGCAGATTACTGGGTGAATGTAGTATCTAAAAAATCAGACAGCGTTGACGCAGCTTGGAATTTTATTCAAAGCACGGCTGCTGCTGATAAAGTTAATATATATCTAAAAGCTAATAAAAGACCAACGGCTCTCAGATCATTAATTGATAAGCAACTTAATGATTATGAACTAGCTACCTTTGCTTCTCAAGTTTTGACAGCTGATAATTGGTATAACGGTTATAATATTTCCTTAGCTGAAAAATTTACAGCTGAGATAATCGATGGTCTTGTATCTGGCGAGTTGATAATGGACAAAGAAGCTACGCCGATCAATTTATTTGTTAATAAAATTAATCAAACTTATGTACCGCCTAATAACTAAAATTTTATTTGTTGCTTTTTTATTTATCCTACTTCCTCAGATAGCGCAGGCAGGATTTATGGATGATATAGCATATTGCACAGCTAATGGATCTTGTAATTTTGAAGATGCAGCAGCCGGCCTTAATTCACTTATTAAATTATTATTAGGCATGATGGGCGCTGTGGCTTTATTATTTTTTGTATGGGGCGGTTTACAGTGGCTTACATCTGGCGGTAGTGCAGAGAGAGTAAATAGAGGTAAGCAAATAATGATAAATACAGTTTTTGCTATTATTTTAGCTTTTGGTTCTTACATATTAGTAAGTTTTTTCGTCAACGATGTTTTAAATGTTGAAGATAATTTTCAAATCCAAGAAGGCCCATTTACGGGCTGTAATGAAATGCCAATTTTTACAGATTGCGGAGACAACAAGCAATGCGGAGCAGGATTTCCAGCTCCTTGGGAACATTTAAATAATAGTTGTGTATATATTTGCGAGATTCATAGTGTGTTGCTTAGTGGAGGCACTAGAGGTGGGAAATGTGTAGGTGTGTTGTTAGAGGGGTCGGAAGTAGTTCCTGGCTGGGATAGTAGTTGGTGTCCAGCTACTCAAACTTGTGCTTATCCACCGCCAAATTAAGCTTAATAAATTATTTTCAAATATTATGTTAAAAAAAATTATATTATTTATTCTCTTGTTTATTCCAAATATGTCTAAAGCTGCGGAAGATCACAGAGTGCCTTTGCCGAATCCAATAAAGGCAGACAATATACAAGAATTGTCAGGATATATGATTAGGGGCTTATTGGGTGTTAGTGGTGCTATAGCTTTATTTATGCTAGTTTGGGGCGGCATAGTATGGATGACCTCAAATGGTAATGCCGAGAGACTTAAAAAAGGGAAGGATACTATTTTATGGGCCATACTAGGTTTAATAATTATCTTTACAAGTTATATAATTATTAATTTCCTATTTACTATTATTGGTGGAAATGCATAATATCTGTGAATAAAAAATTGTAAAATTATTATTTTTGTTCTATAATTTAATTAAATTTACTATATTTGAAAGGGGGTGAAAAAATGAAAAAAATACTTATTTCTTTAATGGTTTTAGCACCTAGCATGGCTAGTGCTCAAACTAATCTTGACAGTTGGGGATATAATGATTTCTCTGAGAGTAATATCGCTTTAGGCTCAAAGGATCTTAAAGAAACAATTGGTGGTGTTATTAACATTATCTTAGGTTTCTTAGGAATTTTAACAACTTTGATTATTTTAATGGGTGGTTTCAAATGGATGACTTCTCAAGGTAATACTGAAAAAGTTGACGAAGCTAAAAAGCTTATCGGTGCTGGTATCGTCGGTTTAGTAATCATATTAACAGCTTACGCTGTATCTAGATTCGTATTAAGCGAATTATATGCACAAACTGTTGAATAATCATTATGTAATGATTTAATTTATATATGTAGTCTAGACTATAGTAGGTTATACTAATAATAACCTACTAGAGCTTACACTATATGCCAAAAACAAAATGAAATTTCAAAAATACAAATTAACTTTATTGTCATTATTATTTACTCCTCTAGCAGTTTTAGCAGCAGACATTGTTGGACAGGCAGAACTTCGAGAAGCTGCTACGATAGCTAAGTTTGGTATGGAAACAGACGTCTACGTAATTGCTACTAGATGGATTAATGGTTTTCTGTCTATATTTATGATGGTGTTTACTTATTTTGTAATCTCAGCCGGCTTTATGTGGATGACTTCTGGGGGGAATGTAGAAAAGGTATCAGCAGCCAAGGCCACTTTAAAAAATGCTTTAATTGGTTTGATAGTTGCTCTAACCGCTTATTCTTTAGCTAGGTATGTAATGTTAGCCCTAGGTCAAACTACCGGCATTGCTTAATAATTTTAATTTTAAAACCCCGTTAGGGGTTTTTTTATTTTTGTTCAAATTAAAATATTATATGCTATAATTAATTGAATGCTGAAAATTTTTAAAAAACATAGTAATAAAATACTTTGGATATCAATCTTTATCTATATTTTATTATTTTCTTTTCTAAGTTTAAAAAAATATTATGCTTTTGGTTATAATGCTTTTGACTTAGCTATTTTTAATCAAGTCTTTTTTAATACTCTCGATGGCAGATGGTTTGAGATGACGATTAATCTTAATAGTTATTTGGCAGATCATTTTACGCCAATAATAATTTTATTATTGCCTGTATATAAATTATGGCCCAGAGCAGAGACTTTACTTATTCTACAGAGTATAGTATTGGGGTTATCAGCTTGGCCTCTTTATAAAATTAGCAGGCATGTAAAAAAGAATAGTTTATTTGCTTTAAGTATCGCCTTATTATGGCTAGTAAATCCTTTTGTTCATAATGCTAATGTTTTTGAATTTCATTTGTTGCCTTTAGCTGTGTTTTTCATTTTTTGGACTTTCTATTTTTACCAAAAGGATAGTTATAAGCTTTTTATATTATTTTTAGTACTTAGTTTATTAGTTAGAGAAGATATTGCTTTAATACTCGTTGGATTTTTTCCTTTGGCTTTTTTTGAAAAAAGAAATCTAAAATGGAAAATAATAAGTATTATATTACCAGTTGTTTATTTTCTTTTTAGTATTAGCCTGGTATCTTCTTTTTCGGGGGGAGCTTATAAATTCGTTATATATTATTCATGGTTAACTAATATCTTTAGTCAGCCTATTAGTGTTTTAGCTAAAATATTTTCTTTATCAAATATTTTTAATTTTAGTTTTGTTTTTTTGCCATTATTGTTTATTCCTTTTTTGCGGGCTCGTTATTTATTTTTATCTTTACTGCCTTTACTACAATTTGTGTTATCTTCCACTGGTTTTTACTCGGTAATTTATAATAGTCATTATATTTTATTATTATTGCCAGGCATATTTATATCTTTTATTTTTGCTTTCTCTCGGATAGATAAGCAAAAAATTATTTATAATAATAAAAACTTTTTTAATTTAATATTTTTATTTACAGTAATATATTTTTTAATATTTTCATCTCCTATTAAAAACTTTTTTAATAATACCATTTCTAAAGACCATATTAAAGAGAAATTTATTACTTATATCGACAAGGGGGCTAGCTTAGTCACAGACTTATCCATAGCTTCACAACTTAGCAATAGGCAAGAAATATACCCTCTACATTATACTTATTTTGCCAAAGGACAGTTTGGTAATAAGGACTTTAATTTACCGTCAGTGGATTATATTTTAATAGATTATAGTAATTTTTTTGATATTTTAGTGGATTTAGAATCTCGGCCAGAGCGCAGTATAGATAATCCAGCTAGTAACTTTAGAAATATACTAGCCAATTATTATTTGGTAGAGGCTAGAAATAATATGTTTTTATTTAGTGCTCAAGCAGGGAAAAACAACTATCCTCTTTATGAACTAGGCCCTGAGTCTAGTGCTTCGGTCGGTGATAATTTAGTTGATGATTATAAATTAGAGAAAAAAGATAATTTAAATACTTTAAAAATAAATTTTAAAAAAACACACAGTGATAATAAATATCTAGTGCGTTTTTATAAAGATGATTCTTACTTTGACTTACCCTTAGATTATGGCTTATGGCCAATGGATGAATGGCCAGAGGATTATCCAATTAGTTTTTATTATTATTTATCTGACAATGTTAATTCTTGGCAAATATTTTCTTGGCAGGGTGATAATAAGTTAGGGTATATTAGAGAATTGGCGGTAGATATGGATGTTTCTCCAATTACAAGTGTTATTTTATTGAATAATTAATAAAAAAGAGGTATCATAAATGTATTATATTTGGGTATAATATGGTAATTAACTTATTAATTTTATGGATTTAAGTGTAGTCATTCCTTTGTACAACGAAGAAGAATCATTGAGGCCATTAAATAAAATTTTAAAAAATGTGCTCGGTAAGTTGAATGTTAAATATGAAATTTTATATATTGATGATGGTTCAAGAGATGAGTCAGTAAAAATTTTAAAAGAGATTTCTTCTAATGATAAGCATGTAAAAGTAATAGAATTAAAAAGAAATTTTGGTAAATCAATTGCCTTAGCTGTTGGTTTTGATAAATTAGTGGGTGATTTAGTTATTACTATGGATGCTGATTTACAAGATGATCCAGAGGAAATACCAAAATTGATCGAGCAAATAGAAAAGAATTACGACCTTGTATCTGGTTGGAAATACAAAAGAAAAGATCCTTTAGTTAAGATATTGTCGTCTAAAATTTTTAATTTTACTGTATCTTTACTCTCAGGCTTAAAAATTCATGATTTTAATTGTGGCTTCAAGATTTATAGAAAAGAGGTAGTAAAAAGTATAGAACTTTACGGAGAATTACATAGATTTTTACCTTTTTTAGCTTATCAGCAAGGTTTTAAGGTGGGAGAGATAAAAGTAAAACACAATGTTCGTCAATTTGGAGAGTCAAAATATGGTCGTTCTGGTTTAAAAAGGTTAAGTAATTATATTTTAGATCCTATCAATGTGGTTTTTTTAACTAAATATCAAAGAAAGCCAGCTCATTTTTTTGGGAATATAGGGCTTATCTCTTTTGCGATTGGCTTACTAATATCAATATATTTGACCGTTATCTGGTTTATGGGGCAAGGTATTGGAAATAGACCATTACTTTTTTTAGGAGTATTACTTATGATCATAGGTATACAATTAGTATCAATGGGGTTTTTAGGGGAGTTGATTGTCAGAGAAAATATATCAAAAAGCAAAGATAAGTATGTCAAAAAACATGATAAAGAATTGGTGGAATAATATAAAAGAAGATAAGCATAAGCGCCGCGTAGTGTTGGCTTTTTTTCTTTTGGCTTTTTTTCTTATTTTATTTACGGAACCTTACTTTAATACTTATAATGTAATTTCTAGATATTTAACAATAGAATCTATAGTAGAAGATGGGGATTTTATTATAGATGAAAGACATCAAGCTACGGGTGATAAAATTTATAGAGAGGGGCATTATTATTCTTCTAAGCCACCAATTTTGTCTGTTGCAGCCTCTTCAATTTATTATATTACTCATAATTTTTTTGGACAGGATTTTCCAGAAACTGGCATAAATACTAGATCTGAATATTTTCATTCTATATATCCTACGGTGTATGTTGCTAATTTGATTTTTGTAGGTTTGCCATTTTTATTTTTACTTTTTTATTTTTATAAAACTCTCAAACTTTTTTATATTAAAAGTAGATACCATTTACCTCTTATTTTAGGTTTGGGCTTAGGTAGTTTGTTATTTACTTACTCCGTGACTTTTAATAATCATGTTATAGCTGGTAGTTTGTTATTTATAGGGTTTTATTATTTATTATTAATAAAAAAATTCAATTATAAGTTTGATGACATAAATAAATATCTTTTTCTGTCAGGACTTTTTACCAGTTTATCAGCGGTGATTGATTTGCCTACGGGCCTTACTTTTTTTGCTTTATTTTTTGTTTATTTTTTTCTAAAACTTGGATTTAGAAAAATATTATATTATATAGGACCTGCCTTAATAATATTTTCTTTACATTTATATTTTAATTATCAAGCTTTTGGAGGTTTTCTACCAGCCCAAGCCTATGAGGATTATTGGATAGGGCCAGATGGCGAGCTTGTCTTGATACATTTTTTTAGAGATCATAGTTGGTATACATTATTGTTTAATATTTTTATTGGTACTAATGGTTTTTTTATTTATACTCCATTATTATTACTACCTTTGTATAGTATTTATAAAATTATTAAAGAAAAATCAGAGTTTATTTGGGAAGCTTTAATGATAGTATTTGGATTTATAATTTTAATTCTTTTTTATATAAACCTTGCCAAAGACTATGGGGGTGGTGCATATGGCTATAGATGGTTTATAGCTATCACACCTTTATTTTACTTTTTTATTATATTTTTATTCAAAAAAACGCTCAGTGCAAAAATGAGCACTGTTTTTACTATTTTACTTTTATGGTCATGTATAGTGGCTATTATAGGTGTTTTTGATCCTTGGCCTCAGAGTCTTAGGTTTGATATTTTTGGGACACTTTTTCCAGTTCCACCACTTTGGGTGGCCTTAGGTTTAGATTATTCTTTTTTATACTAAATAATTTTATAAATTATAGTTTCGCTGTCTTGAAAAACCTCAATTGCATTTTGGTCTATTGTAAGATTACGCATTAAATTACCATGAGTTGATTTTTCTACAAATATGTAGTTAGCCCTAAAATCTTCTTTTATATATTTAGAAACATCATATAAAATATTACCATAGTTTATTTCTCTGTATAGGGTGTGTATTTGTGAATCGTAATTTTCCATAAAAGTTGGATCTAGGCCAACTATGTAATAATTTTGGTCATTATGATAGAACAAAACTGGCCACTCATCCCAATCACTATGAAAAATTACAGATCTTGGTTCGGTATTATTAGCTAGCCAAACGGCGGCATCTTTATATTTGTCCGTAGAATACGCATCAGATAGTTTTACATGCAATATTCGTTCATAAGTAATAGGCATAATTAAGATTAAAAGCATTAGTGTAGAAGTGCCCAGATATATCTTTAGTTGTTTTGATAAGCTATGCCAGGCTTTTTTTAATTTTGTTACATTAACAAAGCTTTTGATATCTTTACTAGCGCTAGCTACAAAAAGTAACGTGAAAGGCATATAATATTCTACATATCTTTGTGACTTGGCGGTTAGAATTATAAAAATCATGGCCATTATGAAAGAAAACCAAGTTAAACGACTGATTTTTTTTATTTGAAAAAACAAAATTAAGAAACAAATAGATCCAGCTATAAAAAGGTGTGGTGCTGATGATATTATTTTTGTTATGCTTACGCCATACCATTCACCGCCTACGGTAAATTGGTTTCCCATATTCACTACGCCAATTTGTAAAAATTGTTGGTAATAAAGGTATAGATTTTGCGGCCAGTATGGATTTATTAACACGCCTAATCCAAGTCCAATTAAAAGGTATGAAGATATTTTGAGAGTTGGTTGGGGTTTTTTGTGGAGAGCAAATAAATGTAGAGTTTGATGCCAGAATATTTTGAATTTGTTAACATGTATTTTTTGGTATATTTTATGAGCTAGTAGATATACACCTAATATTAATATAGCTAGTGGCCATCCGCCATAGAGCCAGACAAATAAAAAACCCAGCACTAGAGCTAAAATATTTTTTTTCTCAAATAAAGCATAAATAATAAGCCAGATTATTAATATAGAAAGACTATTAGCTTTAATTAGTGACACTCTAAAATTTAGACCATTAAGTAATAAAAATCCCAAGGCAAAATAAAAAGCCCCAGGAATATACATTTTTTTCAGTAACCAATAAAATCCCAAGACCATTAAAACAGAAAAAATTACAGCAGATATTTTTACGCCTATCAGAGGATCAAAAAAATATGTAAATGGAACTAATAACAGGTGATAAAGTAAGTGATGATCAGTAAAGCTATCCCGCAGACTAGCAAACTGCATCCAAGGTAGACTTTCTATTAATCTGCCCTCACTTAGCCATTTAGCTAATTTAGCATGATAAAAACCATCTGGGTCACCAATAAAGTTATTCCACTGTATTTGACCATAAAAGACTGACATTATGATAGTCAGCCATAGGTATTTCCAATCCCATTTTTTTGATTTTGTCATAGCTTTATTTTATCAAAAATTAACTTAATAATAAAGCATTTAAATAAAAAATCTCCGCCAGGCACGGACGCGGAGATTTTAGAGAAATAATTAATATCTGTATCTTATTATTTAAAGTTCCATCAGTCAAGTGGATAGTTAATTTTATAATTAAAAAGTGGTTTTTAGCATTGATTTTTTGACCTATTATTGATAAGATGATACCAGAAATTGATTAAAATATATATTATGAGTGGACACAGTAAATGGTCAACAATTAAACGTGCCAAAGAGGGAAAAGACGCTAAGCGTAGTAATTTATTTACTAAGTTATCCAAAAATATAGCTGTAGCCGCTAGAGATGGAGCAGATCCAGAAATGAATTTTAAATTGAGGATGGCTATTGATAAAGCTAGATCTTTATCTATGCCTAAA
This sequence comes from Candidatus Komeilibacteria bacterium, assembly GCA_018656065.1. Taxonomy (GTDB): domain Bacteria; phylum Patescibacteriota; class Patescibacteriia; order UBA1558; family GWA2-36-10; genus XYD1-37-29. The sequence continues at coordinate 39,940 of JABHZY010000017.1, forward strand.
GACAATATAGAAAGAGCTATTAAAAAAGGTAGTGGTGATGATGACAGTGCTCGAATTGAAAGTTATTTATATGAAGGTTATGGACCAGGTGGAGTAGCTCTGATTGTTGAGATTTTGACAGATAATAAAAATAGAAGTGTATCTAATTTAAAGCATATTTTAACAAAACACGGAGGAAATTTAGGAGGAGATGGCAGTGTGCAGTGGATGTTTGCTACTAAAGGACAGATTAGTTTAGATAAAGCTAGCTTGAATGATGATGAAGAAATGCAGATTATTGAAGCTGGAGCTGAAGACATAGATACTAGTGATGAGAAAATAAAAGTAATTACCGCTTTAGATAATTTAGAAGCTGTTAAAAATAAATTACAAGAGAGTAGCTTTGAAGTGGAATCTTCTGAGATGATTTACTTAGCCAAAGAAAAAGTGGTTCCGACTAAAGAAGAGCAACTTTTAAATCTAATGAATTCTTTAGACGATGACGATGACGTTAATAATATTTATACTAACGCGGAGATTTAATGTCTAAATCTAATAAAATTATTTTAGGGCTTGATCCAGGCTTTGCTGATACTGGCTGGGGAGTGATTGATAAGGATGGTGCTAGTATAAAGTTTGTGGCTACTGGGAGTATTCAAACTTCTAAGGAAGAAGAATTTGTTAATCGTTTAGAAATTATATATAAGGAGGTAGATAAGTTAATAAAAAAGTATAGGCCGGACATCATAGCTGTAGAAAAATTATTTTTTGCTAAAAATGTGAAAACAGCTTTAGATGTTGGGCAAGCAAGAGGGGTGCTTCTTTTATCTATTATAAAAAATAAAAAAGAATTTTTAGAATTTACTCCTTTACAGATAAAGCAGGCAGTTTGTGCCAATGGGCATGCTAATAAGAGACAAGTAGGGCTAATGGTTAAAACCATACTAAACTTGAAAGCCGTGCCTAAACCTGATGATGCAGCTGATGCTTTAGCTGTTGCAATTACTGCCTCGTTTTTTAATAAAAAATTAGTTTAAAAAATGCCAAAGAAATTAAAAATAGTATCAATTGCTTCAGAAGTTGATCCATATTCAAAAACAGGTGGATTAGGTGATGTGGCCAGATCTTTACCAAAATCTTTAACTAGGCTAGGTAATAAGGTTATTATTATTACGCCTTTTTATAAAAAATTTATTGATCGTAAAGCTCATAAACTAGAAAAGATTTATAGTGATGTTAGTCTTCATATTGATAAAAAAAATGAAGTGAAAGTTGCCTATTACCGAGCAGAATTAATGCCAGATTTAGAGGTTTATTTTGTAAGTAATGACAAATATTTTTCTCGTCGTAAAAATCTCTATGGTTCTAGTCATGAAAATGCTCGTTTTTATTTATTTGATGTCGCTGCTTTGAAATTAATATCACTTTTAAAATTTAAGGCTGATATTATTCATTGTCATGATTGGCATGCTGGACTTATTCCATACCTTAAGAAAACTCGTTTTAAAAAAAGTCAGACCTTAGCTAAAGCAGCTACAGTTTATACTATTCATAATATGGTTTTCCAAATGGGCCAGGCTTGGTGGGAAGTGCCACTAAAGAAAAAAGACAAAGGTATAAAAGGTCTACCTTTATTTCATGACCCCAATATAGAATATATAAATTTTGCTAAGCGAGGGATATTAGAAGCCGATGTTATTAATACAGTGTCAGAAACTTATGCTGAAGAAATACTAAATAAGAGCTTCGGCCAAGATTTGCATAGGGTTTTGAAAAATCGTAAGCATAAGTTATTTGGTGTGGTAAATGGAATTGACTATAAAGATTTTAATCCCAAGAATGATCCTAGTATTTACAAAAATTATGATCATAAAAATATTAAACGCAAAAAAGAAAATAAAAAATATATACAAAAATTATTTAAACTACCAGTTAATGAAGATGTTCCGATTCTTTGTAGCACTTCTAGGATTGCATTTCAAAAAGGCTTTGATTTGATACTGAAAATCATCTATCAACTAATGCGTTTTGATTTGCAGATTATTATCATAGGTAGTGGGGACAAAAATTATATAAAAGAGCTTAAAAAAGTGGCTAAGAAATATCCAGAAAAGTTGGCCATCATACCATCTCATGAAAAAAATCAAAAATATGAGACTCAAGTTTATGCTGGTTCTGATTTATTACTACTGCCTTCACATTATGAACCTTGTGGTATTAATCAAATGAAGAGTTTTCGTTACGGTTGTGTGCCGATTGTTAGAAATACTGGAGGGCTTAGTGATACAGTAATTAATTTTGAGCCAGGCAGTAAAAAAGGCAATGGTTTTACTTTTAAAGATTATAATGAAAAAGAATTATTGATTGCAATTACCAGAGCTTTAGAAACATTTAAATATAAAAAAGTTTGGCGAGATTTAGCCTGCCGAGGCATGAAACCATCATTCTCTTGGGAGCTACCCGCTAAAAAATATATTCAACTATATAAGAAAGCAATAAAATTTAAAAAAGAAAATGGTAAATAAAATAACTTGGGTAAATTTTTTACATATTTATCAACCGCCCTGGCAAAACGAAGGGGTGATTGATCAAATATCTTCAGAGAGCTATGAATATTTGATAACTTTATTTGAAAAGTATCCAAATTTTAGAACTAGTTTAAATATTACTGGTAATTTAGTAGAGCAATTAGATAATTATCGTCCAGACTTGATCAAGCGCTTACAAGCCTTGGTGAGTAAAGGTCATATTGAGTTAACTTCCAGTTCTAAATACCACGCTCTTTTGCCTCTGCTTTCTAAATCAGAGATACAAAGGCAGATTGAGCTTAATCAAGAAGTTTTGGCGCAATATTTTGATTTAGATAAAATTAAAGGTTTTTATATGCCGGAGATGGCTTATTCAGATGATGTAGCCAAGATTGTCAAAAAATTAAATTTTGAATGGATTATACTTGATCCAATAAATTATAAAGACGATGTCGTTGAAGACACTTTATATATTCATAAAAAAACTAAGTTAAAAATTGCTTTTAGAAATAGAACCATATCCAAAGCTTATCCAGCTGAAGTGATTTATAAAAAATTGAAAAAAAATGCTCCAGCAGAAACTATTGTGACGGGTAGCGATGGAGAGATATATGGTCATTTTCATGAAGATTGGCAGGGGCATATAGAAAAAGTATTAGCCAATAAGAACGTAGAACTTCAGACAGTTGGAAAATATTTATCTTCTTTAGATCAAGTTAAGAAAATATCACTGAGAGATGCTTCATGGGAGAGTTTACCGACAGAGCTAAGTCAAAAGATTCCTTTTGCTTTATGGAATGATCCAAAAAATAAAATTCATAAATCACTTTGGAAGCTAGTATCTTTAGCTACTAAACTAATAGATAAGTATAAAGAAGATAAAAATTGGCATTGGGCTAGAAATCATTTGGACAGAGGCGTATCATCTTGCACTTTTTGGTGGGCATCAGGTAAAAAGCCTTCGGATTTTTCTCCACTTACTTGGAATCCAGATATGATAGACAATGGTGCTGAAGAATTGATTAAAGCTATTCGGTCATTGGACTCCGCTAGTGCCAAAGATAAAATAAAAGCAGAAAAAATTTATATTGATATTAAGAAAAATACTTGGACAGATCACTGGAACAAGTATAATAAAAAATAAATTATGAAGTTATCAGAAAAAACTAAGCAGAGGATTTCTAAGTTGGTAGAAAAGGATTTTGTAATAAACACTTTAAATGAACGCTTACCAAAGTATTACAAAGATTTTAAAACTATAAAAAGCGTTAAGTTGGACCCCTTTAAACGTCACCTGGGAGTGACTAGTGCAGTATTTGTAGTAGAGTATAAAATAAAATATATTAACTTGGAAGGAAAAATTAAAGATATAGATATTTTTGTATCAGCTCATTCTGATGGTTCACGTAAAGGAGCCTATCAAAAAACTAAAGCCCTATATAATCATGGTTTTGATAAGGGGAACTATAGAGTAACTAAGCCTTTATTTTTTCTAGCAGAGCAAAAAGCATTTTTTTATGTCTCCTCGCCCGGTAGAAGCTTTTTTAATTTTTTTACTCAGGATACTTCAAGTGATTTAGAGAATTCTATGGAGCTTATTACTGGCTGGATAAAAAAACTACATAAGATTGATATTAAAACTGTTGATTTTAAGTGGCCTAGCTTTGATATTTTAAAGATGGTACCAGCGCCAGCAAGCTTTATCAAAGATTTTAAGGATAGTGATCCCCAGTTAGGCGCTAATATAGAAAAACTAGTAAATGACTTATCTAGAATGGACAGAAAATTTAGAAAAGATATTGGCAATATTTTGATATACGGCGATTTTCATCCAGAAAATATTATTATGCAAAGTCTGGAGGCCAAAGAAATAGAAATGATTGATTTTACTGATATTGCTCTGGGAGATCCAATGATGGATTTAGGTACATTTATTCAGCAGTTTGATTTTATGGGGCATAATTTTATTTCGCGGCAAGATATAGACAAATATAAACAATCTTTTGTAGAGGCTTATTTTGATCAGAAATTTGAAGATATTGATATAAAATATATAAATCGAATTAATCTTTATCAATCTTGGACAGCTATGCGCACTACTACATTTCTTTTTTATATGAAGGATGTCGTTAATCCCATAGATGATTTATTAGAAGATAGTATTCAATATTTAGAATTAGCTAAAAATAACCAAAGGTCTATTAATGTAAATTAGTATGAAAAATCCAAAACATAATATAATATTTGAAGGGCCAGAATTGGTGGGCAAGAGTTATTTGATGAGCCAAGTTTATAATTATTTAGAGCCAAAATATAATAGTGGCGGCAAAATAATGGATGGCTGTCATTGGTTTAATTGCGATGTGGGAATTTTTGGTACAGCTTTTGGCCAAATAACTTTACAAAAGTATCTAGAGTTATTTGAAGAGATAAATGACACCAATGTCATGGCGGAAAAATTTCATTTAACAGAGGCTGTTTATCAAAAGCTCTATAATAATAAAGATTTTGATTTTTCAGCCATAGAGGATAGACTAGCTAAAATAAATACTAAAATAATTTTATTAATTTTTGATGAAGATGAAGAACTTCTAGCCAAAAGACTTAAAGATAGATTAGAGCTTTATCCTCACTATAGTCGAATAGCTCAGACTCCAGCAGATTATATTAAACAGCAACAGCTATATTTAGAATTAATTAAAAAAAGTAAACTAGATTATTTAATTATCAATTCATCCAAACTGCCCAATCCGTCTTTGGTGGATAAAATATTATCGTTTTTGCGAGAAAAATAGTACAATATTTACATTGTATAAGTTATGAATTTTTTTAAAAAATATTCACATAAATTTCTTTGGGGGTTTATTTTTATTTACATAATACTTTTTTCATTCCTAAGTCTTAAGAAATATTATGGATTCGAATACAATATTTTTGATTTAGCTATTTTTAATCAAGTCTTTTTTAATACTGTAAATGGTCGTTGGTTTGAATTGACAATTAATTTAAATAATTATTTGGGAGATCATTTTACTCCAATTATATTTTTTCTTTTGCCAATATATAAAATATGGCCTAATCCACAAACATTATTGGTTATGCAGAGTGCGATTATAGGGCTTTCTGCTTGGCCTATATATAAAATTACGCATTATAAAACATCAGATATTTTAGTGAGCCTAGGAGTAGCTTTTTTGTGGTTAGCTAATCCCTTTGTACACTCTGTTAATTTATTTGAATTTCATTTAATATCTTTTGCGGCATTTCTAATTTTTTGGACATTTTATTTTTACCAAATAAACAATTTTAAGTTATTTCTTTTATTTTTTATTCTTAGTTTATTAGTTAGGGAAGATATAGCTTTGATTTTGTTAGCCTTTTTCATTTTTTCATTTTTAGATAAAAAGACATTAAAATGGAAATTGACGTCCTTAATATTACCTTTAGTATATTTTGTTTTAGCTATTTCTTTTATTAGATTTTTTTCTTTTTCGGGAAGCTATAAATTTTTAGCATTTTATGGCTGGCTAGGGGGAACAGATTTTATTTCTATAATGATGTCGTGGGCAGTAAATATCAAAGCACTTATAATTCATACTTTCAATCCTGTACAAACATTATATATATTATATATTTTTTTACCTCTTCTTTTTATTCCATTATTAAGAATAAGGTATTTATTACTTTTATTAGCGCCATTAGCTGCAAATGTTTTAAGTATTAGTGGGTTTTTAACTTGGCAAGCGTATGCTCATTATACAATGTTTTTGTTGCCAGCGATTTTTATTTCTTTTATTTTTGCTTTAGTTGATTTAAAGAATTTTAAGAAGATATTGTTGATGGTTATTTTATTTACGTTTTATATGGCTTTATTTATTTCACCTCTTAAGAATACTCTATTGAAGAATCCTGATCATGAAAAAATAATTTTAAGAAAGAATTTTTTAAATAAAATTAATAACGAAGAAAGTCTAGTGGTTTCAGAAAATTTTATGCCAAATCTCAGCAATAGAGAAGTTGTATATCCAATAAAATATCATTATCTAAGAAAGACGCAATTTTGTATAAAGAATTTTGATCCGCCTATGGTTAGTCAGGTTTTGATAGATTATCAAGATTTTATGTTGCAAGAATCATTTTTTAAAGATAGTCCGTTTTGTTCGAAATATTTGTTTCAGGAAACACCGTCTAATTTTAGGCGATATTTAGATAATTATAATTTATCAGAGATACATGATAATGTTTTATTGTGGAGAGCAGCGCAAGAGGAGTCTAATAAGGTTATCTATAAGATAGAACACAAGAAAGATGAATTAGTAGGTGTAAATTCTTTTTTAGTAGATAGAAATTTAGAAGTTGAAGGTGAAGAAAAAATATTAAGCTTGCTTTTTCATAAGAAACCAGCCAATAATGATTATTTGATACGGTTTTATAAAGATAATAGTTATTATGATTTGATTTTTGATTATGGATTATTTAATGACAATGAATGGACCGACGATAAGAATATAAGGTTTTTTTACTATTTAAGCGATGATGTAAAAGCTTATCAGATTTTTCAATTCTCATATAAAAACTTTATTAATTATAATAATATTATAGAGAATCAAAAAAAAGTTAAAGAGGTAACGGAGTTATTTAATATATAATAATAATTACTTAAACATCCTTTTTATTAAGGGTGTTTTTTGATATAATAAGTTTATGAAAAAAGCATTTATTGGTTTTGATGTAGGAGGGACAAATATAGCTGCTGGTTTAGTATCTAAACAAGGTAAGATTTTAGATTTGACATCTCATCCAACCCAAGCTAAAAAGGGCAAACAACAAATAGCTAAAAATACTTTAAAAGTATTGGATGAATTGTTAAGTGGAGATGTAGAATGTTTAGGTCTTTGTTTAGCTTGGCCTGGAAAATCAAACGTACCTTTAATTGGGCAAGAAATAAAGAAAATAATAAGTAAAAAATATAAATATCCAGTATATTTAGAAAATGACGCTAATTTATTTACTCTAGCGGAAGCTTTTATAGGACAGGGCAAGAATAAGAGAGTGGTGGTTGGTATTACATTAGGTACGGGGGTTGGTAGTGGCGTAGTAATAGATAAACAGCTTTATGGAACGCAAGGTTATAATCCTGAGTTTGGTCATATTTCAATAAATTTTGACGGACCAAAATGTAAATGTGGTAATTATGGTTGTTTTGAAGAATATGCTGGTTCTAGATCTTTAAAACGTTTAGCTAAAAAATATAAACTAAAAGAAAATACTGGTGAAGAGCTTTATAATTTGGCTAAACAGGGTAATAAACAAGCTTTAAAACTTTGGCAAGAATATGGGCATCATTTAGGATTTGCTCTAATCGGAATAGTCAGAGCTTATAATCCAGATGTTATTATTTTGGGAGGACAAATTTCTAAAGCGTTTAGATTTTTTTCTAAATCAATGAATAAAACATTAAAATATAAATCATCATTTAAAGTGCCATCTGTTAAAGTTTCAAAATTAAAAAATGCAGCTATTGTAGCAGCTGCTTTTGTAGATAAATAGACATATGAAAGATTATACAGAAGATTGCCTGCGGGAATCAATAAAATTACTTAAAGAAAACTCTACAAAGTTTGGTACTTTAGCCAGCGCACCTTCAGGAACTGCCAAGGCTAGAAATTATGCGAGTATTTTTGGTCGAGACGCTTCTATATGTGCGATGGGTATGGCAGTTAGTGGAGACAAGAGTCTTAAAATGTCAGCTCGTCGTAGTTTGGAAACTCTAGCTAAGTATCAAGCCGACAATGGACAGATTGCTTTTTGGGTTAAGCCTGAAAAAAAGCAATCTGATTTTTATTATTTAGGTTGTATTGATTCTACATTGTGGTGGTTAATAGCTTTGAAGTTTTATGATCAAAATACAGGAGAAAATTTGAGCAAGAAGTTTAGTAAAAAAATAAAATTAGCTATCAATTGGTTAGAGTGCCAAGAACATCCTAAATTTTATTTACTTCAACAAAATGAAGCCAGCGATTGGGCTGATAGAATGCCTCGTTCTGGTTTTGTTTTATATAGCAATGCTTTGTGGTATTGGGTTAAGACTTTGTATAAATTGAAAAATACAGACAAGACCAAAGAATATTTTAATTATATGCTAGACGGCAATCTTAAGTTGCCAATAGAAATTGCTAGATCTAATACACATTTAAAAACTTTAAGAACCTCTATTGATCAAAACAAAAATAATCCAACATATGTTAGCTTTGTAAATTATTCATACGCTGGACACGAGATAGATATTTTTGGAAACATTTTAGCCTGCTTGGTTGGCTTAGCTGATGAGAAAAAAACAAAGCAAATTATAAAGTACTTTATAAATAAAAAAGCCAATGATCCGTGGCCTATTAAAAGTGTCTTAAAACCTATCAAAAAGGGTGATAAATTGTGGAGAAAATATATGGATTTACATAGTGGTACCAATAATAGACCGGGTCAGTACCACAATGGCGCTATATGGCCCTTTATAGGCGGATTTTGGGCTCTTTTGCTCAATATGGTAGGAAATGACCTAGTAGAGTCAGAGCTTCTAAAATTGGCCAAATTGAACGCCCGTAGTGATTGGCAATTTAATGAATGGTTTGATGGTAAAAGTAGTAAAGTGCTTGGTATGCCAAGACAATCTTGGAACGCCGCAACTTACATTTTAGCTTATAAAAATTTAAATAATTAGATATAAATATAATATGGCAAACAAAAAATTATCAGTTTTAATGGCTACAGCCGAATTAGCACCTTTGGCCAAAGTAGGCGGCTTAGGAGATGTGGCTGGTTCATTACCAAAAGCATTACAAAAATTAAATACATCCATAAAAATGATCATGCCTTTTTATGGAGCTATCGATAAAAAGAAATTTAAAACTACTTTAGTCAAAAGAAACATTTCTGTTGAAGTAGATTTAAATAAAGGAAAATTTGATTTGTATAAAACTAAATTACCAGGTTCAAGTATTGATATTTTTTTAGTTAAACATAAAATTTTTGATGGCAAAGTTTATATTGGTAAGCCAAAAAATAGAAAGATAGGCGATGTGGAGAGATTTGTATTTTTTTCTAAAGCTTTGGTTGAAGCTATCAAGGTTATGAAGTGGAATATAGATCTTATTCATTGTCATGATTGGCATACAGCTATAGTGCCAACTTTCATAGATGAGTATAGTATTGAGGATAGAAAGTTTTCTAATATTAAAACTCTATTAACTATTCATAATTTATCAGTCCAAGGTAGGTCAGGCTTAGATATTGTAGATTATGGTGGCTTACACCACGATTTAACGCCGGCTTTAATGGAAGATTATTATGATAAGGATGGCGATTTAATTACTTTGGTTCGGATTGGTATTTTATCCGCTGATTATGTTAATACAGTTAGTCCAAACTATGCTAAAGAAATTTTAACTAAAGAATACGGTGATGGCATGGAGGATTTTTTGGCCAGAAGGAAAAAACATTTAACAGGTATAGTAAATGGCATTGATACAGATCTTTTCAATCCCAAAAAAGATAAGTTTATTAAAAAGAAATATGATTTAAAGACTGTTTTAAAAAATAAGCCAGTTAATAAAAAATATTTGCAGACAATGTCTGGCTTGCCGACTGAAGATGTGCCAGTACTAGGCTTGGTTTCTCGTTTGTTTGATCAAAAAGGTTTAGATATTTTGCTACCGGCCTTGAAAAAGACATTAAAAAAATATGATTTTCAATTAGTAGTACTTGGCACGGGTGCTCCTGAACATGAAAAGGCTTTTGAGGATTTAGCCAAAATTTATCCAGATAAAGTAAAGGCTAATATCACTTTTAATGTTGGTTTAGCTCAAGAGATTTATGGGGGAAGTGACTTTTTTCTTATCCCATCTCGTTTTGAACCATGTGGATTGGGCCAAATGATAGCTATGCGTTATGGCACAATACCTATAGCTAGACAAACTGGTGGTCTTAAGGATACAGTCACTCATAATAAAACAGGCATTGTGTTTAAAAAGTATACGCAAAAAGAAATGATTAAAGCTATTGAACAATCTTTGAAGCTATATAAAAATAAAGGAAAATTTGTTAAAATGATAAAAACTGATATGAAAGAAGATTTTTCTTGGGATAGATCAGCCAAAGAGTATTTAAAACTATATAATAAATTGAAATAGCCTTATGTCTACAATGAAACAACCAGAGTTAAGAAAGGATTATATTCAGGAAAAGTATGTAATTATTGCGCCGAAGCGTGGTAAGAGGCCCCATGATACTATTAAGTCTAACCCAGCCCAGAAGAAGAAAATGGTTACTTCCTGTATATTTTGTCCTAACAATCTTAAAGACGTGCCAAGTATATATAAGAAAGGCGCAGACCTAGATTGGTCAATCAATATTATTGCTAATAAGTACCCAGCCGTTTCTTTAGTTAATGACCATGCCTATGGCAAGCAAGAGGTAGTAATAGAAACAGGTGATCATACAGAAGAATTAGAAGATTTATCTACTGAGCATATCGCAGATTTATTAGAAGCCTATGCAATCAGAACTAAAGAAATATCTAAGGATGACAAGATCGATTATATTTTGATATTTAAAAATGACGGTGGTGTGGCTGGAGCTAGTTTGCAGCATTCTCATTCTCAAATATTTGCGACTCATTTTTTACCACCGCATCTTTTTGATAAGAGCCAACGACAACAGGCCTACAAATTAACAGAAGGGAATTGTGTTTACTGTGATGTTATTGCCAAAGAATCTAAAGATAAGCGTTTAGTTTATAAAGACAAAAATGTAATTGCCTTTACCCCTTATGCTTCCATGTTTAATTATGAGATTTGGATAATGCCTCTTAAGCATCGTGATAATATTACAGAATTAACAGCTGATGAGCGAAAATCTTTTGCTAAAATTTTGAAACATGTTTTGAAAAAAATTGGTCAACTTGATTTACCTTACAATTTTTATTTTCATCAAGTGATTAATGATAATGATCAGCATTTGTATATGAAAGTAGTACCACGTGGTTCTGTTTGGGCTGGTGTGGAAATTGGTTCAGGTTTAATTATAAACCCAATTGATCCAGCTGATGCGGCTGAGTTTTATCGAGACGGAGCACCAAAATAATAATATTAAAAAAACCGTCCTGAGCGTAGTCGAAGGGCGGTTTTTTGTTTTTATAAATTTCTAGCGTCGTTTATAAATTTCTTTAAGCTATTATAATATTCATCAAGTTCATCTTTGCAATATTGTAATGACAATATATTTTTCTTTTCATCTAATTTATATTCTGCTTGATCTAAAACTTTTGAAAATTCTTGAGCTCGTTCACCACCTAGCAGAGTCAGGTAATAAAAGAATCCCCGTGGGTGTATAAAACGATAGCAATCAGCATTGGCACATATTTCAGCCTCGATACAATCAAATTTTACAGCGCCGTGATGAGCTTCGACACAGTTTATTATTTTATTTTTGTCTTTTTGAGAGAAATCATATGTATTTAAAAATTCTTTTGTAGCTTCGACGCTCATTTTTACATGCTCAGAAATTTTGTTAGCAGCCAAAGCTTCTGTAAGCATGATATCCATTAAAAAAATACTAAGCTGTACAATATTTTTATCAGCTTCAGGGAATTTGTCACAAAGCTCCAGTGCTTTTTTTTCAGATATTTCAATTAAAATTTTAGGAGGCGATTTCTTTGAATATGCTAATTTTTTGGCATCAGCTATAGCAGTTTTCATAGTTTATTTCTTTATTTTCTGATAAACAAATTGTATAGCACAAGCTAGTATATATAGCCATGAGACAGCTAGTATAAAATATATAATTGCATTTTCATTTTGAGGAAATAATTTATTATATAAATAAGGTAATAAATTTAACAATGGCCATATTTTTAAAATAAGCCAATCAGCCCCAAAATTTCTAGCACCACCAATAATAAAAAATAATACAAGTAGGATTATAAAATTAATTATTTTTGTTTTATTAGCTTTTAGCATTATTTCACCTTAGCGAATTTTCGTTTGCCAGTCTGAACAATATCGCCAGATTTTAGAGATATATCATCTTTCCAGTTAGCTACTTTGACATTATTTATTTTCATACCGTTGCCATCTATAAGTCTTCTAGCTTCTCCTTTAGAACTTACAAATTTTAACTCTACCAGTAAATCTATGGGACTTATTGTTTTATTAGAAATTTTTATTTCAGCGATATCATCGGGTGTGCCTTTTTTGGCAAAGATATTTACAAAATTTTCAGCAGCAGCTTTAGCTTTTTTTTCACCATGAAATATTGTTACAATCTCCAATGCTAATCTTACCTTAGCATCTTTAGGATTGTCAGCCTTCATGATTTGTTTGATCTCATCAAGAGCTAAATAAGTATTGTGAGTAAATAATATTTCTATCATTTCGTCTGGTTGAGACATTATTTGTCCATACATATCATTAGCGCTAGTATCTAGAAATACACCAGTACCTTTACTCTTAGACATTAGTTCACCAGTTTTAGGGTTTTCCATTAAAGTAACCGCCACCACAAATTTTTCTCTGTTATTTAACTTTCTTTGTAGAGTACGACCAGCTAAAGCATTAAAGATTTGGTCAGTACCACAAATTTCTACATCCACATCCATAGCTACAGAATCATAACCTTGCATCATCGGATAAAGGAATTCATGAAGGCCAATTGGTTTATTGGCTTTGAGACGTTTTTGAAACATGTCTCTCTCAATAGTTTGTTGGACTGTAAAGTTGCTAGCTAGATTTATCAGATCTTCCATATTTAATTTAGCCAACCAATCATCATTATACATTATCTTGGGAGGATTTTTTTTATCATTAAAGGCCATCAGAGGCTTGATAAGTTCTTTCCATTTTTTGACATTAGCTAGCACATCTTTTCTGGTAAGCTGATCTCTAGTTTTACTTTCGCCTGTTGGATCACCAATCCGGGCTGTAAAGTCTCCAAATAGTACAATTACCTCATGACCGAGCTGACGAAATTTTTCTAACAATATAAAATTTTTGGCATGAGATAAATGAAGAGTAGGAGCAGTGGCGTCAAAGCCAATGTAAAATCTCAATTTTTCTCCGCTTAGTAATTTTTTGGCAAAGTCATTTTTTTTGGGCAAAACCTCGACAATAGTGCCTCTATTTAGTAGTTCTTGAATTTTTTGCTTATCTGTATTAATCTTAGTCATACTTTTTATTAAAATTTAATCTTAACATATTCAAATTATAGCGTATTTTTGCTATAATTTAAATACTATGCCAATTCCTAAACTTAAGTCAAATTTTAGCAAAAGAAAAATTAGTGATATTCATCCACAATTTTCTCATCGTTCTATAGCTAAACCTAAGAAGCTCAAAAAAAAGAAGTTAGTTGGGCGTTTTTTGTATCACAAAAGAAAACCTAAAATACCTAAGATTGAAGGCTCTGGAGGCTGGTTTAAAGGCTTAATTAAGCGTTTATGGCCTTATGCATTAGGATTGGTGTTTATAGGGGGTATTTTCTTAATAGGTTTGTTTGCTTGGTATTCTCGTGATTTGCCAGAACCAGGTAAGATTATGGACAGACCGGTAGCTCTTAGTACTAAAATATATGATAGAACAGGCGAAGTATTATTATATGAAGTACATGGTCCAGAAAATAGGACTTTAGTTTCTATAGAAGATATCCCGGATCATGTAGTTGATGCTACTATAGCCATTGAAGATAAGAATTTTTATAACCATCAAGGTATTTCCGTTTGGGGTATTTTGAGAGGACAAATAGTGCCGCGCCTGCAAGGCAAGCGTGCTCAAGGTGGGTCAACCTTGACTCAGCAATTTGTTAAAAATGCCATACTGACTAATGAACGTAAGTTGTCTCGTAAAATTAAAGAATGGATTTTATCTTGGCAAATAGAAAAGAAATATGACAAAGATCAAATATTAGAATTTTATTTTAATGAAATTCCTTACGGAGGTTCAGTGTATGGAGTTCAGGCCGCAGCTCAGTATTATTTTGACAAAACTGCTCAAGAATTGACTATAGCTGAAGCGGCTATCTTAGCTGCTCTACCTCAAGCACCGACTTTGTACTCCCCTTATGGTAATAACAAAGATTTATTGATTGCTCGTCAACAAACTATTATTAATCTAATGGTTGAGCAAGAATATATTAGTATAGAGGAGGCAGTTAGTGCTAAGGCTCAGGGGCTAGTTTTCAAAAAGCGAGCTGAACAAATAAAAGCTCCGCACTTTGTGATGTACGTTCGAGAATTATTAGAACAAAAATATGGCGCTAGTATTATTCAGCAAGGTGGCTGGGAAATTAAAACTTCTCTAGATTGGGACGCTCAACAAAAAGCCCAAGAGATTATAGATGAAAGAGCTGAAGGTAATTTAGAAAATTATGAAGCTAATAATGCAGCTTTAGTTTCCATGGATGTTGAAACAGGCGAGCTCCTAGCTATGATAGGCTCCAAAGATTATTTTAATGATGAGATAGACGGGCAGGTAAATGTTGCCTTAGCTGAAAGACAGCCAGGTTCATCAATGAAGCCATTAGCTTATTTAGCTGCTTTTGACAAAGGTTATCGTCCTGATACTATCATATTTGATTTAGAAACTAATTTTGCTGCAGTTGGCGATGATTATAAACCAAAAAATTATGATCTAGAAGAAAGGGGGCCAGTATCTATGCGCAAGGCTTTAGCTGGCTCATTGAATATTCCGGCAGTTAAAACTTTGTATTTAGCAGGAGTACATAATACAGTTGATCTAGCTAATCGTTTTGGCTATAGCACTTTGACTGATCCAGACAGGTATGGTTTATCATTGGTTTTAGGCGGTGGTGAAGTTAAATTATTAGAACATGTTAGTGCTTATGCTACTTTTGCCAGAGAAGGTATATATAAAGAACCAACAGCTATTTTGGAAATAAAAGATAGCGAAGGCGAAGTTATTGAGAAAAATGATAATAATAAAGGCCGTAGAGTTTTAGAAAAAGAGTCAGTTAGAATATTAAATGATGTTTTATCAGATAACGGAGCTAGAGCTTACGTTTTTGGTGAAATAAATCCATTGACTTTGCCTGATAGGCCAGTAGCTGCCAAAACTGGTACCACTAATGATTATCGTGATGCTTGGACTATGGGCTTTACGCCAAATATCGCTACAGGTGTTTGGGTTGGCAATAATGATAATACAGCCATGGGAGATGGGGCTAGTGGATCTACGATGGCTGCTCCAATTTGGCAGGCTTTCATGAAAGAGATTACTAAAGACAGGTCAATTAAAGAATTTAAAAAAGAAGATATTGGCAAATGTGACAAGCCAATGGTTTGTGGGGAGCTTTCTGGTGCAGAGCCAGTCAAGGTTGATACTATGAGTGGTAAGCTAGCTACAGAATATACGCCTTATACAACTACTAAAGAGAAGAAATTTCTTGAAGTACACACTATATTACATTATATAAATACAAATGATCCTTTGGGAGATCCATTATCAGATCCAAACAAAGAACCGCAATATAGTCTTTGGGAAGGACCTATATTAGCTTATGCAGAAGAACAAGGTTATACAGCTCAGCAACCGCCTACTGAATATGATGATATACATGTAGCAGAAGACAGGCCAAGTTTAAATTGGGACTCGCCAAATAATAAGCAAACAATTACTAGTAGCCGTTTGAGTATGAGTGTAGATGCTAGCGCTCCTAGAGGGATGCGTCGGGTCGAATATTTCTTAGATGATGAATTAATTGGCACTAGTTATTCCGAACCATTTGATTTTACTTATCAAGTAAGTCCTTTTATAGTCAATGGTCGTCATGAGCTCAAAGCAATTGCTTTTGATGATCGAGATAATTTTAAGGCCAAAAGTATAAATATAGACATAGACCTTGATAGTGCAGCTAGAGATTTTAATTTAGTATGGCTTAGTCCAACTAGCGGTGATACTCTTAAGCTTTTAGATTTTCCAATTAATTTAGAATTAAATTTAGACAAACCATCTAAAGTAAAGAAAATAGATTTCTATTATGTAGATTTAGAAGATAGGTCACGTTGGTTTGCTTATATTGAGTCACCTTATCAAAATAAATTATTTGTTAATTGGGATAAAGATATTGAAGCGGGGGTCTATAAACTTTATATGGTTGTGAAAGACCAGTCGAATAATTTAATAACTACACCAAGTATTATAGTAAATGTAGAATAACAAAAAAACTCCCCTTAATAGGGGAGTTTTTATTTTTACTAATATCCTTCTCGAGCATGTATCTGATTAGCTTTTTCTGTACTTAGTTCATCACTATCTACTTTTTCATGAATAGGATTGACCGAATTGAGAAAAATTAATAATATACCCATTACGGCTATA
This sequence comes from Candidatus Komeilibacteria bacterium, assembly GCA_018656065.1. Lineage (GTDB taxonomy): Bacteria > Patescibacteriota > Patescibacteriia > UBA1558 > GWA2-36-10 > XYD1-37-29. Next base: position 56,831 of record JABHZY010000017.1, read on the forward strand.
ATTACAGATAGCCATATTGGCATATAAATCTCCCAAACATTAAAAAAGGAAAAGATGGCCAAAAGGACCATAAAAATACCTATTGTAACGTTGAAAGATGTTGGACAGTAACAATATTTTCCCATATTACCTACCTCCTTTCTATTTTTAGAAAGTATTAAATACTTTTATATTGTAACTGTGACTGGCATTTTTTGTCAATTCAGGTTATTTAGTATAATATAATCTTTAGTATGAACAAAAAAGTATTAGTTTTTGGAAAGTTTGATATTTTGCATCCTGGACATATGCACATTTTAGCTATGGCTAAAAAATTAGGACAAGTAATAATAGTTTTAGAGGCAGATCAAAGCATTAAATCTTTAAGAAATTATATCCCTTATAATAATGAAAAGACTAGAATTAAAAATTTAAAAGATTTAGGCTTTGAAGTTTTTATTAGAGCCATTAATCATGATGCTAAATATTTAATTAATCATCTACAGCCAGATATTCTATGTATTGGTGAGGATCAAAGATATTTACAAGACACTTTTTCTAAATTTAAAGATATAAATTTAGAGATTATAAAATTTGTTAAAAGCAATCTATATAAATCTTCTCGTTTGAGAACTATTTTAGAAGATCAGTCCGCTGGAATTTATCTAATAGACAAACCCAAGGGTGTAAATTCTTTTAGAGCAGTGTCAGTCTTGAGAAAAGTTTTAAACACCAAGCGAGTTGGATTTTCTGGCACACTTGATCCTTTAGCTTCTGGCCTTTTGATTGTGGCTAGTGGCAAAGCCACTCGTTTGTTAGATTGGTTTCACGAATTACCAAAAATTTATCAAGCGGATGTTTTATTTGGACAAGATTCGGATACTTATGATATGGAAGGTGAAATAGTAATAAATGAAAATGCTAAATCAGTTACTAAAAAACAATTAGAACAAGCTTTAGCTAGCTTTATAGGTAAACAAAACCAAGTCGCACCAATTTATAGTGCCAAAAAAGTAGCTGGTCAAAAATTATATAAATTAGCTAGAGCTGGTAAGGTGGTTAAAGCTCCGAGTAAAGAAATTGAGATTCATGAATTAGAAATAAAAGAATTTAAATATCCAAATTTAGATTTATTAGTATCAGTTTCAGCAGGAACTTATATACGTTCTTTAGCTCATGACCTTGGTCAGACCATGAAGACAGGAGCTATGCTAGCCGGCTTAAGACGTATTGCTATAGGAAGTTTTAATATAAAAAATGCCGTACCTCTAGAAAAAGTAGAAGTAGACATTTTAGTTAAAAATAAATTAAAAGTAAAAGATGTTATAGAGAACTTAAATGAACATCTTTACCAGTGATATCTTTGATAAAGCGCTGTATATCATATTGTTTAAACTCGGTTTTTTTCAATTTTCTAGCAAATTCAAACATAGTGAGAGTTTTTTCACCTACTCTACCAAGCTGGCCTTGGTATTTTTTGTTAAATTTTTCAGTGCTGGTTATAGAGTCGGTGGAGTAATATAATTTTTCTATAATTAGCCTTTGTTCCTTTGGTGATACGTATTCACTCATAGTATTGACGAATTAGCTTGATTATGTTAATCTTTTACAAGTCTTATTATAAATAATAAAGGAAAAAAGCATTTATGCCAAATAAGAAAGCCGCAATTAAAGATTTGAAGCAAACTAAAAAGCGTACTTTACGCAATTCTTTGATTAAAAGAAATATTAAAGAGATCATCAAAAAAGGTAGAAAGGCTGCCATAGATGGAAAAAAAGTTGATGAGATTTCCAAAGAACTTCAAAAAGTAGTAGATAAAGCTGTGAAGACTAATATATTGAAGCCTAATACTGGAAATCGTAAAAAATCTCGTTTTGCTGATATGGTCAAAAAAGTTTCTTCAGCTCCAAAAGCTAAAGAAGAAGCTAAGACTGAGGAAAAGAAATAAATTATATTAAAAATTGCCTCCGAAGGGGGGCTTTTTTTGTTTTGTTAAATTTATGTTAGAATTAAGCATATGGAAACAACAATTGGAATACTTTTTGGTTTTATTGCCATGTTAGGATTTGGCCTAGGTAATGCTATTGCCAAAGTACCAATTCAAAAAATAGGTAGCGAGAAAACTATATTTTATAGAAATGTTATTATTAGCATTTTATTATTTTTGATACTTATATTTTTTGGACAAGATGCAGTATTTTCTACAAAATATATTTTATTAGCATTTTTGATTGCAGGTATTGGCTATATTCCATTATTATTTTTTTATAAAGCTCTTAATCTTGGAAAAGTTGGTGTTGTATCTCCAGTAGCTAATTCATCAGCTATCTTTACAGTTTTGTTTTCCATAATATTTTTTTATGAAACTATATCTATTGATCAAGGCTTAGCCATTGCCATTATAATTTTAGGTATTATACTTATATCCTTAAACCCTAAAGATTTAAAAAATTCACAAATACTAAAGATTTCTAGTGGTGTACCTTATGCCTTAATTACATCTGTATTGTGGGGTTTAGTATTTTTCTTGTGGAAAATCCCAGTCAATGTCTTGGGACCGATCCTCACAGTGTTGATTATAGAATTTGGCACTATGCTTTGTAGTGCTACTCATATTTATGTAACAAAAAAAGATTTTAGATTGCCGAACAAGCGAATTCTTAAATATTTATTTTTTATATCTTTGGGCGGAGCTATTGGTGGATTATTTTTTAATATGGGTATTCAAAGAGCTAATGTTTCTATAGTTTCACCAATCGCTGCTGCCGCTCCTTTGGTAGCTACCTTGTATGGTAAATTTGTATTTAAAGAAAAAATTTCCAAGTTACAATATTTGGCAATATTTATTATAATAATTGGTGTGGTCTTAGTTTCTTATTTATCAAAATAATATGAAAACAATAATTTTTGATTTTGGCGGAGTTTTTAATCTTAGAACTAGCGTAAAAGAATTTTGGCAAAACAATGCTAAAGTCTTAGGGGTTGATCCAGAGAAAGCAGATAAGATAACTTTAGATATATGGTTGAAAGCTAGAATAGGAAAAATAGATTCTGATATATTTTGGACAGAATCAGCCAAGCTTGTAAAAATGAGTGCAGAAGACTTTAAAGACTGTTTTTTTAATTATACTGGCTGGCGAGAGGATTTGTATGATTTTGTTAAGCAAGAATTGGCAGGAAAATATAAACTGGGCATGGTATCAAATCAAATAGAATCATGGCTTGAGCCTATAATAGAAGAGAAGGGTCTTAGGGATCTGTTTGATGTAATAATAACGTCTTATGAGCTGGGAATAGCTAAGCCAGATATTAGAGCCTATCAAGAGGCTGTTAATAAATTAGCAGTTGATCCAAAAGATTGTATTTATATTGATGATTTTGAACACAATTTGAAACCAGCTCAAGAATTGGGCATGGAAACTATACTTTTTAAAGACACGGCTAGTTTAAAAAAAGAGTTAAATAAATTATTATCATGAAAGCCACAGATTTAATAAAAGAGTTAAAAAAATACGCTTCGCCGGCTCGTAAAAAATCTAATGAATGGTTTTTTAAGACTGGTAAAGGCCAGTATGGAGAAGGGGATCAATTCATTGGTGTAACAGTGCCAAATATTAGATTAGTAGCTAGGCAATTTTTAGACTTAAGTTTTATAGAGCTAGCTAAGTTAATTAAATCTCCTATTCATGAAATACGTTTAATGGCTATTTTAATATTAGTTGAAAGGTCTAAACAATCTAGAAAAGCTGAGGATAAAGTATTGCAAAAAAAGATTTTAGATTTTTATCTTAAGCACAGAAAATATGTAAATAATTGGGATTTAGTTGATTTATCAGCTCATTATATTTTAGGACAGGCAATATTAGATGGTTTACAATCTAAACAAATATTATATAAGTATGCTAAAAGTAAAAATCTTTGGGAAAGGCGTATAGCTATAATTTCAACTTGGATATTTATTAGAGAAGGTAAATTAGATGATTGTTTCAGATTATCTAAGCTATTATTAAAAGACAAAGAAGATTTGATGCATAAGGCAGTTGGTTGGATGCTTAGAGAGTCTTGGAAAAAAGATAGTATTAAAGTAGAAAAGTTTTTAATTGCTAATTATAAGAATTTACCTCGTACAACTTTGCGTTATGCTATAGAGAGGATGGAGGAAAAGCAAAGAAAAAAATTCCTCAAAGGGAATTTCTAAAAATTGATATAAAGTTTGAGCGGCGGTCCCCAGGGGGAACCGCCGCTTCGTGTGTTGTCGTCGTTGTGAGCCACTTATTTGTAGGCCTTGGTGACTTTCATGTTTGATAGGAATTGGAGTGAGTACTCTAGGACGCCTATCGTGGCGTTGAGGACTTGCTTCTTGTAGTTCTTAACGCTATAAAATCCAGCTTTTAGCTGGATTTTATAAGTCATTTATCATTTTGGCAAATAGTATTTTTTCTTGGCCTGTGCTAGATTTGAATTTTTCATCAAGATAGAGAAGATATTTATATATTTTTTTGAGTTGTTCACTATCGTACATCTGACTTTGTTGATAGGTTTTTTGAGCTATAAACTTTGGTACTTTCAAAACTTGCATCAAGGCAAAATAGTTTTTAGCTTTAGTACCCAAGGCCTTAGCTTTGATTAGTAATCTGTATTGGCGAATTATCATAGTGAGTATATATTGATGATTTACTCCACTGTCTAATTTTTCTTCAATAAGCTGTAAAGCTAATGATTTATCTTTATTTCCCAGAGCATCTATTAGATTAAATATATTTTCATCTACCTTAGCTTGGACTAAAGATTTTACGTCTTCTTCGCTAACATCCTTTTTGCTAAAACTTACTAATTTATTTACTTCATTATTTATTTGCCAGAGATTATTGCCCACGTAGGCGATTAAAAGATCTAGAGCAGGCGGGCTAATAGATTTTGAATGTTTAGAAAATTGATTTTGTACCCAAGTTTTTAATTTACTGGCGCTAAGTAATTCAAACTCCTCATTAAATTTTAGTTTAGATAGTTTTTTATATAATTTTAGGCGACTATCTGGCTTACTTGTTTGGAAAAATATAATATAATTTTCATTAGGGCTATCCTTTTGTGTGTCTAAAAATTTTATAAGTTGATCTTGCCAATCTTTTAGTTTTTTATTATCAAAAATATTTTTAATAACAATTAATTTTTTGTCAGCTAAAAAACCCATTACAGAAACTGCTTGGAAAAAATCATCTGGACCAATTGTCTCACCATCAAGATGTTGAATATTGTGTCCACCGGGATCTACCTTTTCTTTAAATTTATTTTTAATAGCCTCAACCTTTTGATTCGCTCTAAAAGAATCTTGGCCATAGTAGAAAAATAGCATTTATATTTTATAACTTTCTAATTTACCCCAATTGTTACCTGTCTCGATATCTACGGTTAGTGGTATAGGAAGCTTATAGACTGATTCCATAGCTTTTTTAACAAATTTAGCCACTTTTCGCAGGTCCTTTTTAGGTACTTCTAGCACTAGTTCATCGTGTACCTGTAGGACTATTTTAGAGCTCTTAGATACTTTTGGCAAGTCACGATAAAGATCTATCATAGCTAGTTTCATTAAATCAGCGGCAGTACCTTGGACAGGCATGTTTATTGCCATACGTTCGGCGGCAGCCCTAAGCATCGGCATAGAGGAGTTGATATCTGGAAAGTAGCGACGACGACCAAAGATAGTTTGACTATAGTCATGTTTGTGCGCAAAGTCTTTGGTATATTCAATATATTGTTTTACTTTTTTATAGATATTAAAATATTGTTCTATGAATTCTTTGGCCTCATTTCTATTAAGGTCTGTCCGTTGAGACAGTCCTAGAGAGCCCAGGCCATAAAGAATTCCGAAATTGACTTCTTTAGCGGTACGCCTAATTTCTTTACTGACATCTTTGAGGTCAATTTTATGAATTTCAGCAGCTGTACGAGCATGAATATCTTCGCCCTTTTTAAATGAAGTTATCATTTTTGGATCACTAGATAGAGCAGCCACTAAACGAAGTTCAATTTGAGAATAATCAGCTGATAGTAAGACATAATTTTTTGGAACAACAAAGGCTTGGCGTATTTTTTTGCCTAAGCTAGTTCTAATTGGTATATTTTGTAGGTTAGGATTAGAAGATGACAATCTACCAGTAGCCGTGACGGTTTGATTGAAGTTAGTATGTATTCTTTTAGTTTTAGGATTAATCAATTCTGGTAGAGCAGTAATATAAGTAGATTGTAATTTACTCAATTCTCTATATTCAACTATAAAAGGAATAATCTCATGAGCATCTTTCATTTTTTCTAGTTGAGCAGCATTGGTGGAAAATCCAGTTTTAGTTTTTTTTATACCTTGAGTGCTTATTTCCAAATCTTCAAACAAAATCTTTTTTAGTTGAGCGGGAGAGGCTATATTAAATTCAGAGCCGGCTAGTTTGTATATTTTTTTAGTTAGCTTATTCAAATCTTTTTTAACTTCACTTTCCATTTTGCTTAAAAATTTACCATCAAGTGAAATACCATTTAGTTCCATATTAGCCAATACAGGGATAAGAGGAATTTCCATTTTTTGTAGCAGGTCTAGATTTTTATTATTTTTGATAATAGAATATAGTTTTTTATATAATCTAAAAGTAATATCAGAATCTTCAGCGCCATACCAGGCTAGCTTAGTGGGGTTGATAAGAGTAATATCTATTTCATTTTTTCTTTTAGGTTTTTCGTCTAATAAATCAGCTAGTTTTAGTTTTTTGTAGCCTAGATAGGTAAAGGCTAATTCTTCTAGTTTGAGACCTCGGTTGTGATTTATCAGGTAGGCAGCTAATAAAGTATCAAAGGCTATACCCCTTAACTCTATATCTAGAACTTTCAATACTTTATAATCAAATTTTACATTGTGACAAATTTTAGCTATTTTATCATTTTCAAAAATCGGTTTTAATTTAGCTAAAACTAATTTATTAAATTTTGGATCACTCAATTCTATATAATAGGCAGTTTTAGCTTGCCAAGAAAAAGAAATTCCTAGAATTTTTTCATTTATTACATCCAAGCCAGTAGTTTCTGTATCAAAGGCAAATATTTTTTGTGTTTTTAAATTATGTAGAAAATCAGCTAGACCACTCGCATCTTTTATAGTTTGATAATTAGCATCTTTATTTTCTATAAAAGCATTATTATTTACTTCAGCTTGATGATTGGGAATCTTTTTGAGCAAAGAATTGAATTCTAATTCTTGAAATATTTTATAAACTGCTTCACTATCAAATTCAGAAAATTTTGCGTCTTCCAATTTCCATTTTAGTGGTACATCGTTTACAATTGTCACTAAGCGTTGACTTTCATAGGCTTCTTTTTTTTGAGTCAGCATCAGTTGTCTGATGCGCTCTTTCACGTCAGATTTATCAATTTTTTTATAGATATTATCTAATGAGCCAAATTCTTTTATCAAATCTGTAGCTCCTTTAATACCAATACCTTTGACGCCTTTGATATTATCAGAAGTATCTCCTTGAATAGCTTTGAGGTCTATCAGTTGGTCAGGTACTAATCCATAGCGCTCTTTAACAGCATCAATACTATAGGTGATAGTTTCGTGAAAGCCTCTTTTGAGAGTAACCACTTTAACCCTATCATTTACCAATTGTAGAGCATCAAGATCACCGGTAATAATAATAACTTCTAGATCATCATATTTTTCATAAGCTTCTTTGGCAATAGTTCCTATGACATCATCAGCTTCAAAGCCAGCTTTTGTCATGATAGGAATATTGAAGGCCTCAAGGACATCTTTACTAATAGGAAATTGATCATAAAATTCGTCGGCTTGTTTTTCTCTATGAGCCTTATATTCTGTGTACTCTTCATGACGAAATGTTTTGCCAGCCAAATCAAAAGTAGCAATGATATATTCAGGGTTTAATGCTTTGAGAATATTCAAAAGTAAGGAAGTATAGCCAAATACAGCATTGACCATAATACCATCTTTTGTTTCTAGCGGCGGCACTGCATGCCAAGCACGGTGGAGTAGTGCATTACTATCTATTAGTACTAATTTTTTAAGCTTTTTAACCATATTTATATATCTTTACTTTAGTTTATAATAGCATTTTTGTAGGTGAATACCAAGGACAGATTGGCTTGACTTTATCGGTATTTATTGTATAATACTTGTGTTTTAAGCGAGTGTAGTTCAGTTGGCTAGAACATTTCCTTGCCAAGGAAAAGGTCGCCGGTTCGAGCCCGGTCACTCGCTCCAGACATGCCGGCGTGGTGGAATTGGTAGACACGCAGGACTTAAAATCCTGTGGCAGTAATGCCGTATCGGTTCAAGTCCGATCGCCGGTACCATTCGACTCCATTCTGCTTTGCAGAATTTCGCTCATGGTCTTTGACCACTTTTCAAATTTGTTGATGAGTAGTCGAATGTCCTGAGCGAACGGAGAGAGTCGAAGGGCAATTTAATTCAGTTTTTTATAAAGCTGTTTTTTTGTTATTTAGAATAATGTATAAAAAATACTCGGCTAGTCCGAGTATTTTTTATTTAATGTAATTTATTTTATAATGGAGGCCACGGGCGGAATCGAACCGCCGAATAAAGGTTTTGCAGACCTCTGCCTTACCACTTGGCTACGTGGCCCAAGGATAATAACTTAACAAATATTTATATTTTAGGCAAGTCTAAGTTTTCTCATATCTTTTACAACTAGAGGATATAAATCTTTATTAGCACATATTATACTTTTAGATGTTTTTATCCAAGGCTTTCCTTGCCAAGTAGTTAATGTTCCACCTGCTTCAGTAATCATAATAACACCAGCTGCTACATCCCATAGTTTAGCTCCAGAAACTACATAACCGTCTATGTGACCTGCTGCTACCATTGCCATTTGTAGAGTGGTTGAATATATATTTCGACAACGAAAAGCATTAAGATGAAAATGTTCATATACTTTGTAGGCCTTTTTTGTATTAGCTATTCCTTTGCCATGATTATATGACATTATAGCTTGTTCGATGTTTTTTATTTTCGAAACAGATAGTTTTTTATTATTCTTATAAGCTCCGCCCCCTTTTACAGCAAAATACATTTCATCTAGAATGGGCATATAAGTAACTCCTAAGACCACTTCTTTTTTATAAAATAAACTGATAGAAGAAGTGAATATTGGTAAATGATTTGTAAAGTTTGTAGTTCCGTCTAAAGGATCTACTACCCAAAAGTAATCACTTTTTTTATCTAACAGACCACTCTCTTCAGAAAGAATAGCATATTTGGGGAAGGCTTTTTTAATATACGAAAAAATAATTTTTTCAGCCTGTTTATCACATTTAGTTACTAATTCGCGATCAGTTTTATAACTAGCCTTGCCTCGACTCCAGAGCAAAAATTCTTTCCCAAGATATTTGCCTGCCTGACGAGCGGCTTTTTTCGCAATTTCTAATTCTTTTTTATACATATTTTTATAATAAACTTAGAATTATTATGCTCCTCCCCCTCCTCCAGGGCATATTCCGTGAACTTGGCAGATGCCAGTACAGCAGGGCGTGCCACTTGGATGGCAGCCGGTTTCTCCAGCAAGTACACAACAGTTCTTAGTAGTTGTTTCTTCACAAGATTCATTAGAACAGCTAATATATTTTTCCTCACCAGTCTTTTTTACTTCTAAACAAAAGCTAGTGTTTTCAAAATCAGATTGAGCACTATACCAATTCCAGCCGGTTTCAAGAAAACTACCCCAGGTAGGTTCGCTCATTCCACTTAGGCAAAGAGAATTACCTGACCAAGGTGTGTAGTCAGTTATTTCATCTTGAACACCATCCCAACCATTACAATCACGACCATTACAATTTAATTCAGTTTCAGAATAAACACAAAGAGTGGCAGCTTTTTGGAGTTGAGCTAATGAATGCATTATTTTAGCTTTATTGGCTTTATCTTTAGCGCTCCGTAGATTAACTACGGCTGTAGTTGATAGTATACCGATAATAGCTATTACTATTAGTAGCTCTACTAAAGTAAAACCTTTTTTGTCTTTGTGAAACATTATGTCTATTATAACATTTTTATTTTAAACAAAAAAGCCTCCTACCTAGGAGGCTTAAAAATTATTTTATAACTTTTTGAGCTATTAGATCAATTATTCTTTGATTGGTTATTACATTAGCTATATGTTGTCGATAATTAGGATGAGTTATATTCTTCATAGCTTCTTCATTATCTTTGTACTTTTCAGTTTCTTTTTTAATTTCTTCATCAATTTCTTTATCATCAATCTTGATTTTTTCCTCTTGAGAAATTTGGCGCATTGCTAGGGCAGCCTTTATTCTTTCTTCAGCTTGAGGACGGAAATCTTTTTTAAGATCTTCTTGGGTTTTATTAATTGATTTTAAGTATCCAGCCATGTCCATGCCTTGCTGTGTAATACTGTGCTCTAATTCATGAGACATTTTATGAACTTCGCTATCAATTAACTTTTCAGGGATATCTTCAATCTTAGCTTGTTTAACTATAGCTTCTATAGCCTCACCTTCAGCACGTTGTTTTTCTTTAGCTTCTTTATCTTGTTTGATATTTTGAGATAACTGTTCTTTTAGCTTAGCCATACTCTCCATGCCCATCAGCTTAGCAAGTTCGTCATCTAGTTTAGGTAATTCTCTATTAGCTACGCTTAGTAGCTTTACTTTGAAAGTAGCTAGCTTACCGGCTAGATTTTCTTTAAAATATTCTTTTGGAAAATTTAATTCAAATTCTTTTTTATCATCTTTTTTCATACCAATAATTTGATCCTCAAAACCAGGAATCATACGTCCTTCGCCAATTACCATTGGATACTTTGGATTTTTACCACCTTCAATTACTACCTTGTCGATTAAAACTTCAAAATTAACTTCTATTTTATCTCCTTTTTTAGCAGCTCTATCAACAGCGCTTTCTTTGACCTGCATATTTTGCAGTTGCTCTAAAGTTTTATTAATATCTTCATCATTAGCTTCTATTTTCTTTTTCTTTACTTTTAGAGTTTGCCATTCACCTAAAGTGACTTTAGGCAATAGAGCAACAATAGCAGTGTAAGACAGAGGATTGCCGGGAGCAATTTTTTCTATATTAATTTCAGGCTGACCAACGCTTTCAACTTTTTCACGAGTAATAGCTTTGTAAAATGAGTCGTTAACAATCATATCAAGAGCTTCTTGATAAATGGCCATTTCTCCAAATTTATTTTTGACTAACTCATAAGGAGCTTTACCAGGTCTAAAGCCGGGTAGTTTAGAATTTTTACTCATTTTTTCCGCAGCTTTTTCTAAGTGAGGTTTCATTTCGTCCAGAGACACTTCGATAGACAACTTTACTTGGTTTTTTTCTAAATCTTTTTTAGTAATTTTCATAATTTTTTAGATTATTAATATAGCTACTAGTAATAGGGCTACAACATTTAAAATTTTAATCATTGGATTGATAGCTGGACCAGCAGTGTCTTTATAAGGGTCGCCAACTGTATCACCAGTTACAGCAGCTTTATGAGCTTCAGATCCTTTACCACCATGGTTACCACTTTCAATGTATTTTTTAGCATTATCCCAAGCTCCACCACCTGAGGTCATAGATAAAGCCATGAAAATTCCAGTTACGATACTACCAACTAAAGTACCACCCAGTACTAGCCAACCATTATCTCCTCTAAAAACTAAGACAATAAGAATTGGTACTACCACAGGAATTAGTGCAGGCACTATCATTTGTTTTAGAGCGCCTTTAGTTACAATATCAACAGCAGAAGTGTAATTTGGTTTTTCAGTACCATCCATAATACCAGGATGTTTTTTAAATTGCTCACGAACTTCTTTTACAATGTATCCAGCTGTTTTACCAACTGCTTCCATAGACATAGCACTAAAGATATAAGGCAATAGTCCACCTATAAATAAACCAGCTAACACATAAGGATCATCTAAGCTAAAAGTAAGATTAATTCCTTTTAGACTTAAATCTTTCATGTAAGCTGCGAAAAGTACTAGAGAAGCTAAGCCAGCAGAGGCAATAGCATAGCCCTTAGTTACAGCTTTAGTTGTATTACCAACAGCGTCTAATGGATCAGTAATATTTCTAACCTTTTCTGGCATTTCAGCCATTTCAGCAATACCACCGGCATTGTCTGTAATAGGACCATAGGCATCAATAGTAACAATAATACCAGCTAAAGAAAGCATACTCATTGCTGCAACAGCAATACCGTATAAACCAGCAAAATAGAATGCAGCTATAATACCAGCTACGATTACTAAGACTGGCCAAGCAGTAGCTTTCATAGAAATAGCTAAGCCTTGAATAACATTTGTGCCGTGTCCAGTTTCACTAGCCTTGGCAATTGATTGAACAGGTTTGTATTTTGTAGAAGTGTAATATTCTGTTAACCAGACAATAAAAGCAGTCACTACTAGACCAACAATAGAAGCATAATAGATTTCAATATACTTTGCAGTTACTAGATCGGCCATCATATGTTTAGTTACAAAGTAAAAAGCTATGGCAGCTAATACACCGGCAGCGATTAAACCTTTATATAAAGCTTTCATTATATGATCACCTTTTTCAATTTCTTCTACACTTTTATTTTTATCTAATCTAATAAAGAATAAACCAATAATAGAAGCGCCAATAGCCACAGCACCTAAAGCTAGGGGATATAGCACAGCGTTTTCATTGCCAGTAAATGTAAATGAGCCCAAGAGCATAGCAGCTACTAAAGTAACAGCATATGTTTCGAATAGATCAGCGGCCATACCAGCGCAATCACCTACATTATCACCTACATTATCAGCAATTACGGCTGGGTTTCTTGGATCATCTTCTGGAATACCAGCTTCTACTTTACCAACTAAATCAGCTCCTACATCAGCTGCTTTAGTAAAGATACCACCACCTAATCTAGCAAAAACTGAGATAAGACTTCCACCAAAGCCAAGTCCAACCAAATGATGAACTTCTATAAATGGTAGAGCAAACATAAGTGATACTCCTAGTAATGCTAAACCAACTACTAACATGCCAGTTACAGCTCCTCCCATAACAGCTAAGTTCATAGCTGGTTGGATGCCTTTACGAGCAGCTTCTGCAGTACGAACATTAGTGCGAACAGATATGTTCATACCAATAATACCAGCTGCAGCTGATAAAACAGCACCAACTAAAAATGCTAGAGCTGTGCTCCATTCAGTGGCAAAGCCTAAAATTATAAATAAACCGGCTGCTAAATAAGCAATGGTTTTATATTGACGACTAAGATAAGCCTTAGCTCCAATTTGAATTGCCTTAGCAATTTCTTTCATCTTATCATCTCCAGCAGGGTTTTTTAGGATTTTTTTGATTAGTAGTATACCGAAAACGATAGATACTACGCTGGCTATAATAGCCAAAAGGATTACATTGTTCATAATGTTTTTAGTTTATTAATATAAAAATTATTCTTTATCTTCTTTTTTAGCTTTAGAAGTTTTCTTCTTAACTGCTTTCTTTTTAGGTTTTTCGTCTTCGCTTTCCTCATCTTTTTTGGCAGTTTTCTTTTTTGATTTCACTTCTTTGTCTTCCTTCTTAGCTTTAGAAGTTTTCTTCTTTGATTTTTCTTCTTTATTATTCTTTTCGTCTTTTTTATCTGTTACTTCTTCAATCTCTTCTTTATCTTCTTTTTTCTTTTTATCATCAGCAGAAATTTTATCGCCAGTTTCAGAAGAAATAATATCTATTTTCCAATTAGTTAGTTTAGCAGCTAGTCTAACATTTTGACCACCACGTCCGATAGCTAGTGATAATTGATCATCCGCTACTTTAACAGAAGCAGTTTGTTCTTCTTCATTGATATCAATATTTTCTATTTCAGCTGGAGAAAGGGCATTAGTGATAAAGTGTTTTACATCTTCATCCCATTCTATAATATCAATTTTTTCTCCACCTAATTCATTGATGACTGTTTGGACTCTAGAGCCACGTTGGCCCACACAAGAACCTACTGGATCTATATTTTCTTCAGTAGCAATTACGGCTATTTTTGATCTAGAACCAGCTTCACGAGCAATAGATTTAATTTCTACTGTCCCGGCAGCAATTTCAGGAACTTCAGTAGCAAATAATTCATGGACAATATCAGGATGAGTGCGAGATAATACAATTTCTGGCCCTTTGTTTCCTACACGCACTTCGACGATGTAAAAATTTAATCTAGCTCCAATATTATATCTCTCCGTTCTAATTTGTTCTTCGATTGGTAGGATTGCGTTAGCTTTACCTAAATCAACAATAAACCTACGACCTTCTTTTCTTTGAATTGTACCTAAGACTAATTCGCCTTCTTTATCTTTGTATTCATTGAAAATATGATCACGCTCAGCTTCACGAAGCCGTTGGACAATTACTTGTTTAGCGGTTTGAGCTGCCATACGTCCATATTCATCAGGTACTTCTAATTTAGTTTCTATGATATCGCCAATTTTATAATCAGCCTTATCTTGATTTACCTCAGAGATCATAATTTCTGAACGAGGATTAAATCTTTTGATTAAGTCTTCTTCAGGAATTTCATCACCGGCTTCTTTTTTCTCTTTTTGTTCTTCGACTAGCCTTTCTTCTTCTTCTAGATCTACATTCTCGACTACAGTTTTCACATCAAAAACAGCCGTCTGACCATTGTCAGCGTTAAAGACTACTTTGATATTTTGATTTTTATTGCCAAACTCTTTACGGTAGGCTGCGGCCAGAGCTGCTTCTATAGCTCCGATAATAGCTTCCATAGATAAGTTCTTTTCATCGGCAATTTGTTTTATAGCTGCTGCTATATTGTTTGTTGCCATAGTTCTTTCTTTAGTTATTTATTTTATATACGATTATATAAGCTCCTCGGTTCGGAAATATAAATTTATATTATATTTCGCTCACCTTACGTCGCTTATAAAAAAGAGCCAGTCTACTATAGTAAACTGACTTTAACATAAATAATAATACTCTTTTTTATATATTTAGTCAATATTAAATTTGATAACGGCGAATTTTAGCTATTTTATCATTTATTTCAATGATAAAAGCTTCTAGATAGAAAAATTCAGACAACTTCTCTTGTCTAGCTAATAGCTGATAAGTAATATAGATGTTATTTATTTTTTTGTTACTAATACTTTCTTCAGGCCAAGAAAATTGTTTACCGTATCTAGTTTTTACTTCTACTACTAATATTTGCTTATTTTTAACTAAAACTAAATCAAGTTCACCATAGCGACTAAAATAATTTTGAATTATTAATTTATAGCCTCGTTTTTGGTAATAGCGTAAGGCAATTTGTTCACCGTATTGACCTAATGATTTTTTATATAACATAAAAACAGACTTTAGCCTGTTTTTATTTGTATTTTAAAATTTATTTTTGCTTAGGTAGCCATTTATCAAACTCTTGTTCTTTTTTTTCGCGCTCTTCTTTATTAGGTATTTTAGTTTTAGCAAATTTGATAATAAAGACTAACCAGATTATCATAATAATGATAAATATCAAAAACCAACCACGAGCACTAAGATACAAGGCCCTTGTTTCTCTAAAAGACATAAAAACTAAACCGACTAAACCATTAGTCCAGCCCCAGACTTGTATTTTTTGCCATAATTTTTTACTTAAGCCTTTTTCATTTATTTTTTTCTGAGCATAGATGGCTAAGATTATAGATCCTATAAATACTATAAACAACGCTATTCTAATTGGCCAAGAAAATCCAGCCGGAGGAAAGCGGTTAAACATATAAGCTAGGTCAAAAAGTTTTTCTAGATTCATGTGATTATTATTAATTATCTATATGTTAGATAAAAAAACAGCCCTAGTCAAGGGCTGTTTTTAAATAAGTTTATTGTTTAATGAATATCATACCAAAGTGATATTGTCCGGCTTTAAATTGTTGCTCTAATACTAGGTTTATTTTTTCAGCTTGTTTTAAGAGATTATTTGAGTCTACCTGTCTATCGTTATGTGGGCCTAGTCCTGTATTAGTAGTACTCCAATCTATGATTAACATTTTTCCACCAGTTTTTAGTAATCTAGCGCCTTCGGTGATCATTTTATCAGTTTCCTTTGCTTGGAATAATACATTTATTAATAAGACAAAGTCTAAGGTATCAGTTGGTATTTTTGTGGCGCCTACTATTTCTATATTACTCCACACGGTTTTGATATTATATAAATTAGCCATTCGAGCCTTGGATTCAACATCGGCGAGGATAGGTTTAATAATATCTACAGCATAAACTTCTCCTTGATCACCTACTAATCTAGCTGCCTGTAATGTAAACATTCCACCGCCAGTTCCTAAATCCGCTACTCTATTTCCAACCTTAATATTCAATATTTTGCTTAATATATCATTAGCATTTAATAATTCACTCTTACCAAAAACAGTCGTTTGGTCTTGTTTATTATCATTTAAAGGACTTGTCTGGTTGGCTTGTTCGGGCGGTAAATCTTGATTAGCTGTCTGATTGACTGGCATATCAGAGGGCGGAGCTGGGTTAGTGAAATTAGGATCAGCTGTATTGGGATCTTGATTGTTGGGAGAGGTTTGTAAATTTTCATTTGTGATATTTTTTTCTTCCATAGTATTATTTACTATTTATATTTGTATTATACCAGATTTTGGTTTTTTATTGAATAATAAAATAAAACAGAGTATTATACATAGTATAAGTTATCTAATTTTAAATAATAATTATGTGTGGAATCATAGGTTACATTGGTCAAAGAAAGACTGCGCCAATATTAATTAATGGCTTGGCTAAACTTGAATATCGGGGATATGATAGCGCTGGTATTTGTGTTTTAGAAGATCAAGAACTTAAAACTATTAAGAAGAAAGGAATGATAGCTGAATTGGCGAAGGATAAAAATATTAATAATTTATCAGCTGTTTTAGGGATTGCTCATACTCGCTGGGCTACTCACGGTGAGCCAAATGAAAGAAATGCTCATCCCCATTTTGATTGTGATGGAAATATAGCCATAGTACATAATGGAATAATAGAAAATCATCAAGCTTTGAAAAAACTATTAGAAAAACATGGACATAAAATAAAATCTGATACAGATTCTGAAATAATTGCTCATCTGATTGAAAAATTTTATAAAGATGATTTAGAAGAAGCTGTAATTCAAGCACTTAATTTAATTGAGGGAGCCTTTGGTTTGGCAGCTTTGCATAAAAATGAAAATAGGATAGTAGTAGCGCGTAGAGGTTCACCACTTATTATTGGGGTTGGAGATGGAGAGATGTTTGTAGCTTCAGATATTCCAGCTATTCTAGAGTATACTAAACGTGTTATTTATCTTAATGATGACGAATTAGCTGTTATTGAAAAAGATAAATATCAAATTAAAAAGTTAACAGGTGAGAATGTAGATAAAGAAATTCATGAAATAAAATGGACAGTAGATCAAATAGCTAAGCAGGGTTATAAGTATTTCATGCTTAAAGAAATTTTTGAGCAGCCAGAGGCACTGCTTAATACTCTGAGAGGGCGTATTAAAGAAAATCAAATTAAGATTTCAGTTGACCTTGATATTACTAAAATCAAAAGAATTATTATTGTTGCCTGTGGAACTTCTTGGCATAGCGCTTTGATTGGTAAATATTTATTAGAATTAATAACTGGCATTAAAACAGAAGTAGATTATGCATCAGAATTTCGTTATAGGCAACCTATAGTAGATTCGGATGATCTTATGATAGTTATTTCACAATCAGGCGAGACAGCGGATACTTTAGCAGCTTTAAAGGAAGCTAAGAAAAAAGGAGCTAAAACTTTAGGTATTGTAAATGCAGTGGGTTCTACTATTACTAGAGAAGTAGATACAGGTATTTATCTTCATGCTGGACCAGAAATTGGAGTAGCCTCTACTAAAGCTTTTACTTCTCAAGTTTTGGCTTTAATTATTTTTGCTCTAAATACAAAACAAAATCAAGGAGAAAAAATAGATAAAGAAATTATTAGAGAGTTAGCTAATATTCCAGATAAAATTTCTCAGGCCTTGAAACAAGATAAAAAAATTATAAAATTGGCTGATAAATTTAAAGATGCTAAAAATTTTCTTTATTTAGGTAGGGGATTTAATTTTCCAGTGGCGTTAGAGGGAGCTCTTAAATTAAAAGAAATTTCTTATATCCACGCTGAGGGTTATCCGGCTGCTGAAATTAAACATGGACCAATTGCTTTAATAGATAAAAATATGCCAGTAGTTTTTATAGCTACTAAAAGTAATCTGTCTCAAAAAATTATTTCTAATATGCAGGAGGTTAAATCTCGTAATGGAATAATTATTGCTCTAGTTAATAAAGGTGATAAAGATATTAAGAAAATAGCAGATCATGTAATAGAAGTACCAGAGACTTTAGATGAATTTTCCCCAATAATAAATGTAATACCATTACAATTATTAGCTTATCATATTGCAGATTTAAAAAATCTTAATGTAGATAAACCAAGAAATTTAGCTAAAAGTGTTACAGTGGAATAAGTAAAATTTTTATAACTATGCTATAATATACTGGCTATGGAATATTTAAGTGATGAGGCAGACAAAAGAATAAGGCATATGCTATCCATGCCATTTATATGGATTATGATAGTGCCTATAGTATTTTTAGATATAACATTATATATTTATCAGCAAATAGTATTTTATTTGTATGATTTAGAATATATAGATAGATCAAAATATATAAAAATAGATAGACATAAATTATCTTATTTGAATCCGTTAGAAAAGCTTAATTGTGCTTATTGTGGTTATAGTAATGGATTATTAGCTTATGCGTTAGCTATTGCAGCTCAGACAGAATTATATTGGTGCGGTATAAAACATGCTAAAGATCCTGAGTTTGTAGCACCCGATCATCATCAAAAATTTGCAGAGTATAATAATAAAAAGGATTTTGATAGAAAATATAAAAAATAGATATAACATACTATTGACATTTAGTTAATTTCTTGCTATTATATTGACGTTCTATTATTTGACCTCATTTCCGAGAAAGGCTCGGTAATAGACTAGGCGTTTAGGACATAAAATTTTATTTTTAGGCCCCATCGTCTAGTGGTTAGGACACCAGGTTTTCATCCTGGCAACCGGAGTTCGATTCTCCGTGGGGTCACCACAAACATAGTAATCGTAGAAATAGAGTCGGATTTCGAAGTTACTATTAGTTAATTCGTTTCTTATTTCTACAAAAATGAACGGAACAATCAAAAAATTAACTGACAAAAATTTTGGATTTATTAGTCCAGAAGAAGGTGATAAAGATCTTTTCTTTCACGCCAATGAGTTAGTTGACACAAGTTTTGAAGAACTTAGAGAAGGTGATGCTGTTAGCTTTGAAGTATCTGATACTCCAAAAGGACCAGCCGCTACTCAAGTTAAAAGAGTTTAATTCTCTTTCAAACTTATAAATAAAAAAACCGCCCATTCGGGCGGTTTTTTTATTATGGTTTATATTTGACTATCGAGTGGCTCCAGAATAAGTAATAGCTTGCATAATATTCCAGTCTTCAGTACTGTCCGGAGTAGAACCATAGATATATTTGAAAGTTTTAATACCTTCTCTTTCACTATCTAGATTTCTGTTCTCAGCTTTTTGTCTAAGGCCGTAAGTCATAACAGTTACAGCTGCATTATCATTTGGATTGTTCATATTAGCATCACGCAGATAGATTGTCTTAAATTCTTTTTTACCTCTAGCTTCAGCTACCTCATTGGTCTTTGATGGCCAGCGTCCATTAGCAATCTTAATTGCATCAGCTACCTCATCTTCTGTTTCAGGAAGTTTATTGAAAGCTGATTTATAAGAATGAATTACAGCTGCTCTTTCACCTTCACCCAGCTTTTGTGTATTAGCATCTACACCATAGGTGATAAATTGATTTAGAGTATCTTTAACACCTTGGGTTAATTCATGCATGTCGGACATTAGAGATCGTAAGTATTTAATTTCATTCTCTTGCTCTCTAATTATACTTCTAAGTTCTTTGAGCTCAGCTAAAATATCGCCTAGTTCACTGTTCTTAAGTAATTTAGCTTTATTATGCATGTCCACTAAAGGATCTACATGCGGCTTTGGATCTACATTATCATGAGTCGGTCCATCATAATCAGATAATATTGCGTTGCCAGCTACTTTACCAGTACTGTATAGAGCTGTAATTGAAAAATAATATTTTTCAGTATTTTTAAAGTATGATCCAAAATCACCATTACGATAAGCGCTAGAATTATTTATCAAGTAAGAAGTTGTGTCATCGTTGGTAATATATTTTAAATAGCCATCATTTGGATATTTTGGTTTGGAGTTAGATTTTGAGGCCACTACTTTATAACCATTAAATCTATCATCATCAATTTTTTCCCAAGACACCAATACTCCTTCTGATGAAGAAGAAACACTTACCACAGGAACAGGAGGTGCTGTGTTAGATGTATCATCGTCTTCATCGTCATCGTCAGTATCATCGTCTTCATCATTGCTATTACCTGGGTAGCTAAGATGGATTACATTACCAGCTATTTTTTCACCACAGCCATAAACAGCTGTAATTGAAAAATAATAATCTTCACCTTCTTCCAGGTATGATCCAAAATCACCATTTCTATATGAAGAAGAGTTGTCTACTTCTTGTGAAATGACACCGGCATTGGTTATCCATTTTAGATAACCATTAGATGGATAAACTGGAGTTTCATCTTCTTTTGAGATGACCACCTTGTATCCATTTAAATCATCATGATCAATCTCTTGCCATGACAAAGTAATGCTATCGTTATTTTCTGTAGCGCTAACTACAGGCGTTGGTAAAACATCATCACATTCATTTGGAGGATTTGTAGCTAAAGTAAGACTAGGCATAGCTAAAACTGCGATAATGAATGAAAATATAAGTTTTTTCATAGGTTTTAATTAATTTATTAACTTATGTATAAGTATAGCAAATACAAAAAAAACCGCTAGTAGTGGTATTTTTATTGAGTAGTTTTGAAAATACATTGTAATTATAGGAACAAAGTTATAAAATATAGATAGGTAGTATATAAATTAAAAATTCCATGTTTAAAAAACTTTTATTAAGTTTAGCTTTTTTACTCGTTGCTTTTTCTGCCAGCGCCCAAACCAAACCGGAAATTTATTTTTTCTATTCTAATTCATGCCCTCATTGTCACAAAGAGGCCTTATTTTTAGATAAATTAGAAAATGACTATAGTTCTAAAATCAAGATAAATAGATTCGAAGTAGGCAAAACTCAAGCTAATGTTGATTTGATGTTAGGAATGGCGAGTAAGCTAGGAACTGAGGTATCGGGGGTACCTTTTACAATAATAGGCGATAAATATTTTACTGGTTATTATAATGATCAAATAACTGGTTCACAAATAAAACAGGCTATTGATGATTGGTTAAGTATAGCAGCTAATAGTGTTGTAATTCCTAATAAACCAATCGGACAACCTGAGCCAAATGGTTCCAATCCTGAGACTGATCCAATCGATTTATTGGATTCTCCGCCAGTAGAAGAAACAGCCAATAATATTGAAGTGCCTTTTGTTGGTCAAATAGACGCTAAGACATTTTCTTTACCACTACTATCAGTTATTTTAGGATTTTTAGATGGTTTCAATCCGTGCGCTATGTGGGCATTGATATTTTTGATTTCACTTTTATTGGGCATGAAAGATAAAAAAAGAATGTGGATTTTGGGAGTGACTTTTATAGTTGTTTCTGCGTTTGTATATTTTTTATTTATGGCCGCTTGGCTTAATATATTTTTATTTATAGGTTTGGTTTTATGGGTGCGAATTGCTATTGGCCTTCTAGCTTTAGGTGGAGGAGGATATAATGTGAGAGAATTTTTCAAAAATAAAGCAGGTACTTGCAAGTTAGATGGTCAGGCTAAGAAGAAACAAGTTTTTGATAAATTAAAAAATATTACAGAACAAAAGAGTTTTTGGTTAGCTTTATTAGGAATTATACTTTTAGCTCTGGCAGTTAATATGGTGGAATTGGTATGTTCAGCAGGGCTTCCAGCTGTCTATACTCAAGTCTTAGCACTTAATGATTTGAGTACTTGGCAATATTATAGCTATATTTTGCTTTATATTTTCTTTTTTATGTTAGATGATCTTCTGGTATTTTTTGTGGCCATGGTTACCATGCAGATTACAGGACTTAGTACTAAATATAGTAGATATTCTTCTTTAATAGGAGGAATAATTATGATAATAATTGGTTTATTACTTTTATTTAGATATGATATTTTAACATTTGCTTAGATATAAAAAACACCGCTTAGAGAGCGGTGTTTTTTAGTTCGTTTATTTTATATACTTTTTGTATTTAAGATAATCAGAGTTATTTTTCCAGGAGTGCCAGCTTATATCAGGATGGACAGTATGGCCGTCTAATTTAATATACATTATAATTGCCCCTGCAGGATAGTCTCCATAAATATAAGCGTTTACTAACATATGCCAAGTTTGAGGGCTGATATGTATATATTTTATTTTTTCATCTATAGCTTCTCTTAGTTTTTTCGCTTTAGTTTGTTCAGTAGCTAAATCTACACGAATTTGGCCATAGAAAAATTCTATTTTATTATTCCATTTACCTGGACCTAGAGGGTTATAACCATTTTTGACTTCTGTACCATCGCGATAACCATCGTTATCAGTATCTGGATCTCTTGGATCAGTACCGATGGCCATTTCTAAGGCATTGCTTAATTGGTCATGGTCACTATCTAGACTGGCAGCCGTTTCTTTAACGCCCAGTACTTCACCTTTAGTTACAAAACTTAATCTTTTCATAGAAGTTTTCTTTCTATATACAGCTTCGGTTACATAAATATTATAATAGTAAGTAGTATTAGGTTTTAAATCTTCAATAGTAACTTCGTGATCAGTAGTTCGGTGTTTATTATTTATATAAACTTTCTTTTTTAGCTTGTTTGGAGTAGTACCATACTTGATATAAGATTTAGCTGCTAGATTAGTATTAAATTTTATAGTAATTTTATCACTAGCTATTAAATTTGTATTAGAATCTAAAGGTTCTACATTTCTAAGTTTAAGACTAGAATTTTTATCAAATTTTTCGTAGATATTAGCAGTAAAGGTTTTTCTTTTTTGGTTACCAGCCTTATCTTTAATTACTATTTTAATATAGTATTTTGAATGCTCGTCTAAATTATAGAGAATATATTCACGGTATGCTTTATAACTATTTAATTTTTTAACTTTAGCATTTTCACCATCTTTCCAATAGTGAATTTCAGTTTTTACCTTTTCACTGGCCTCCCAAGCTAAAGTTATGGTATTGCCAGCTATTTGAATAATTTCAGAGTCCAAAAATCTAGGGGCAATAGTGTCTATCATGCTATCTGTAGAAAAAGATCTAGTATAGAGCTCTAACCTTTCGCCACCTCTAGAATACATGATTATTTTATAATAGTAGACAGTGTCTTCTTCTAGATTATATAAAGTAGCGCTATGGTTTCTTTTATAATTATCGTTTATTATTTTTTTATTTAGATTCTGAGCATCAGAACCATAGTAAAATATACTTTTTACATCTTCATTAGTACGCCATTTTAGAGTAGCTTGGCCATTTTTGATGTTTTCTGTGTGGATATTATAAGCAGAGATTTGGGCAGAGGCTTTAAATCCAAATCCAAAAGAATTAATCAAAAGTGTAGTTATTAGTAATATTTTTAGCCAATTTTTCATAAATTTAGCTTATTTCTTTAGTTAATAGAGAATTATACCATATTTACTAAAAAATGTCAATATATTAATATTATAGCTTAAATTTTAGATAATGAATACTTCGGCCTGCTTTTAAATGTTTTTTTTCAAAATCAGTCTTTGTTTTTAGTATTTCTTTTAATTTTTTTTGTTTATATATATTTCTTATCTCCTCTATAATTTCACCTTTATTATTTTTAATAGTAATTATAGAATAATCAAATAAATTAAGATCATCAGTTTTAAGATGTATTAATCCATTCGCTATTAATATATTTTTATAAATATTTAGAAATCTAGGAGAGCTTAATCTTTTTTTAATTTGTCTTTCCCGTGGAAATGGATCAGGGAAGGTAATCCAAATTTCAGAAATAGAATGTTTAGTAAAAAATTCTTCTAAACTTTCTATTTGCATTCTCAGGAAGAATAGATTATCTAATTTTTTATCTAAAGCTTGGCCAGCTCCATACCATATTCTTTCTCCTTGGATATCTACACCAATTATTTTTTTATTGGGGTATTTTTTCGCCAAAGCTAAAGAGTAGTCACCTTTACCGCAGGCCAATTCTAAAATTATTTCTTGATTACCATCTAGAAAATCTTTTAGTTTATTTTTTGCATCAGCTTGATTGAATTGAGCTACATTTTTGAATGTAGCAAGTTCTGCAAAGCGTTGTAATTTCTGTCTGGACATGTATTTATCTTATAGTGAGAGCTTACTACAGAATTGAATAAAAAAGAAGAGGCACTTCCCCGCATGGGGAAGTGCCTCGAGCTTTCCGGCGTCCTTGGTCAGGCTTGCCAGATGAAGCTCAGGTGAGTTTCGGCGCCAGCGTCCTTGAGGGTGCACTGGCTGTGTGGTTGCATTACCACAGTGGTTCCCGTGGTCAGCATCTCCTCTTCGTCATCTTGGACGCACTTGATATGCCCCTGGTCGATGTGAATGACCAGGAGGTGTTCGTTGGTGTCGATTTCGTAGGGAGGTGAGTCGGGATCGACTTTTTCCTTGCGCAGGAAGGGTCGTTCCGGGATGTCCTTGGCGTGTGACTGGACGTTACCAGTCTCATCGATATCCAGGGCTACCACAGAACTTGGCGGCAGAATGATTAGCATCGATTTCCTTTCCGTTAGAACCGTTTGGTTGTTTTGACGGTAATGCCGCCGTTGTTGTCGAAGCCTAGGCTGAAGCGCATGTCATGCTCAGCAACCTTGACTCTGGCGCCCAGCTTGATCTGCCAGTATTCTCGGCGAGGGTCACCTAGCTGGTGGGTTTGGTAGTCATAGATCAAGTCCGAATACTCGGCCCAGGTGAAACCCATATAGGGTCGGTTGAGCGATCCCCAGTTGTCCGGGTAGCTCAGGTAGGCACTGACGTCGTTGTGCATCAACTCGGTATCTTGACTAACGTCGATAGACAGCGAAGAAATTGCAACAACAAAGACGCCGAAATCGACCGTTTCGTGAGCAGAGCCTAGTCCAGGATCACCCATGTAGCGCCCGCCGATAATTCGAGAGCGCTTGAACATGCCTAAGGCAAGGGCCTGATCAATAACCAGGGTGACTGGAGATCCTAGGGCTTTGCCGCCTAAGGTGAAGATAGTCAGGGAATAGCGTGACTGGTCCTTGACTCGTAGGACCGCCACCAGACCAGGGTTGAACCCATTGGCTCGGTAATCGATGGAGTGAGATATTCCACCGAGCCAGGTGACTTTGCCATCGTCACTGGGGTTGATGTTGGCGCCGCCGATTAGGTGCCAGCGACCGATCAGGGCATAGCGCAGCGCACCGCCGAAGCGGTTGTGCTCCACCTGATTGACGTTGGGTCCGTGACCCTCCTCGAAGCTCTCTCGTGAGATTGCCAAGAGGACGTGGTACTCTCCCATCTTCAGATTACTCATCAGATAGTGGAAAGACCCATCAACATCGTACTCGCTACCGATCTCTACTTCGACATCTTCCCACTTGTAGTAGGGGTAGAAGCCGTGGGCGAAGAAAGGATCGTCGCCTAGGAAGCTCTGGTAGCTTGCTGCCAGCTTGATGCCGCCGGGACTGTGTGGAGGGTATTTGAGACTCAGTGCGAATTCATGCTCTGGCAGAATCAGCCCTCGAGACTGGTCAACACCATCGTTGTTGTAGCTCATCAACTCAAAGCCGAAGAGCTGGGTCCAGGTGGTATCCGGTTTGCCGTGTCGGAGTTTGACCTTGCCCTGGTCAACGTAGAAGTTCAGCCCTCGGTGGCTGATGTTGCCGATGTCCTCGTTTCCGAGGAGACGAGGGACAGTGCCGATTTCCAGGTCAGCCTTGTGCTTGAAGGGGTCTCCCGATGCCATATTCGGCAGCAAGAGGCTGGTGATCAGTAGTGCAGCGATCAGGTTTCTCATGGTGGATTCCTCCATGGTTACATGTGACGGGAATGACGAAATTGTGTCAAAGCTAGTTGTCAAAGGTGCAGAACTGATATACTTTAGCATAAATTGTCTACAAGTCAATGTTTATAGCTTAATTATTGACAATAGTATATTTTTAGCTAAAATAAGTAAATCTGTTATAATATATATATGAAGATATTAGCCATAGAATCATCTTGTGACGAAACAGCCATTGCTATTTTAGAAGGAAATGGTAATTCTTTAAAATTGAAGAAAGATGCTGTATATTCTCAGATTGATATTCATAAAAAATATGGTGGAGTAGTGCCCGAAGTAGCTGCTCGTAAACATGTTGAGACTGTCATTCCATTGATAGATAGCACCTTAGGTAAAAATAAACTTAAGGGAGTAGATTATGTGGCTGTGACCAGTGGTCCAGGCCTGGTGACATCTTTGATATTAGGTATGGCTACGGCCAAGACTTTAGCTTTTGCCAATAAGCTACCCTTGGTCGCAGTAAATCATATGGAAGGACATGTTTATTCTAATTGGTTGTCTAATAAAGAGCTGGTCAAAGATAGTCAGAAATATTTTCCAGCTTTAATTTTGGTAGTTTCTGGCGGTCATACAGAATTAGTATTAATGAAGGGCCATAATCAATATCAATTATTAGGACAGACATTAGACGATGCTGTAGGCGAGGCTTATGATAAAGTTGCTAAGTTACTTGAGCTTGGTTATCCGGGTGGTCCAATTGTTAGTCAATTAGCTGAACAAGGCGATGAAGAGGCTTATGATTTTCCTCGGCCAATGATGGATAAGCCAAATTATGATTTTTCTTTTTCAGGATTGAAAACGGCCGTACTTTATACATTAGAAAAAAAGAAAAAAATTAATAAACAAGACATCAACAATATTTGTGCTTCTTTTCAAACAGCAGCTACTGAAGTATTAGTTAAAAAGACAATTAAGGCTGCTCAAGAATATAATGTAAAATCTATTATGGTTGCGGGTGGCGTATCAGCCAATAAAAATCTTAAAGTTGTTTTAGCTAAACAAACTAAGGAAATAGGCTTGCCATTTTTTTATCCAGACCTTAAATATACAGGAGATAATGCAGCTATGATTGCTACTGCAGCCTACTATAATATTTTAAGTAAACAAGATAATATACTAAAAGGTCAGGATATATTTGATCTAGAACCAAAGTCTAATTGGCAATTAAGCAAAAATAAAATATAATTATAATAATGAAAGAATATATAGCTAAAAATCAAGCAGCCACAGAAGAAATAGCCACTAAACTAGCCACAGAGCTAAAGGGCGGCGAGCTTTTGGCATTGAGTGGAAATTTAGGAGCTGGCAAAACAGTTTTTGTTCAAGCTTTAGCCAAGGCTTTGGGCATAGAAGAGAATATTACTAGTCCAACTTTTGTATTAATGAAGATTTATGATATAGAACATCAAGCGGCTAACAAGTTCGTGCACGTTGATTGTTATCGGCTGTCCACGCAAGAAGATTTATTTGAAATTGGTTTAGGAGATTACTTAAATTATGATAATATAATAGTAGCTATTGAATGGGCAGATAAGATAGCTAATTTACCAGACACAGCTATTAAAATTCATATAGAATTAATAGAAGATGAGCAAAGAAAAATAACAATAACTTAATTATGGCCAAGAAATTAGAAGAAATGGATAAGGCATACGAGCCGAGTAAATACGAAGACGATATATACAAGATTTGGGAAGAGTCTGGCTTTTTTAATCCAGATAATTTAGATACTAAAGGCAAAGCTTTTACTATTTCTATGCCGCCGCCTAATGCTACTGGAATTTTGCACCTTGGTCATGCAGCTGCTTTAGCTTATGAAGATTTAATGATTAGATATCGTAGACTCAAAGGTGATAAAACTCTTTGGGTGCCTGGCACAGACCATGCAGCTATTGCTACTCAAACCAAAGTAGAAAAAATATTAGCTGAAGAAGGTACAAATAGACAAAAATTAGGTAGAGATAAATTTTTAACAAGAGTTAAAGAATTTGTAGCAGGCTCTCAAAATACTATTCGTAATCAAACTCGTAAAATGGGTGCTAGCTGTGATTGGTCTAGAGAAAGATATACTTTTGATGATGGTTTATCTCAAGCCGTTAATGAAGCTTTTGTTAGAATGTATAACGATGGTTTGATAGAAAAAGATTATCGAATAGTTAATTGGTGTCCTCGTTGTGAATCTACTTTAGCTGATGATGAGGTAGAACATCAAGAGCAAGACGCAAAACTTTATTATATAAAGTATGGGCCATTTGTAGTGGCCACTACTCGTCCTGAAACTAAGTTGGCTGATACGGGTGTAGCTGTAAATCCAAGTGATAAGCGCTATAAAGAATATGTAGGGCAGACCTTGGATGTTGATTTAGCTGGTCATCAAATAAAAGTAAAAATTTTTGCTGATAAAGAACTAGATAAAGATTTTGGCAGTGGCGTGGTGGGAGTAACTCCAGCTCATAGTGCGACTGATTATGATTTTGCTCAACGTCATAGTTTAGAAGTTATTAAGCTGATAAATGAGCAAGGTATTATAATGAAGACTGGCGGTAAGTATGAAGGTAAAACAGTATTAGAAGCTAGAGAGGTTTTTGTTAAAGACTTAGAAGCAGCTGATCAAATAGATAAAGTAGAGGATTTTAAAAATAATTTATCAATTTGTTATCGTTGTGATACAGCTATTGAACCACTCACTTCAGATCAGTGGTTTGTAAGAGTCAATAAAGAAATCCCAGGCAGAGGTAAAAGTTTAAAAACTTTAGCTACCTTAGCTGTTAAAGATGGTGATATTAAAATACTGCCAGAGAAATTTAATAAAATATATTATCATTGGATGGATAATCTTCATGATTGGTGTATATCTCGTCAGATTTGGTGGGGACATCGTATTCCAGTCTGGTATACTGAAGATAATGAAGTTATAGTAGCTCAAAATGAAGCCGAAGCTCAGGAGAAAGCTAATGGTAAAAAATTAAGACAAGATGAGGACACTTTAGATACTTGGTTCTCTTCTTCACTTTGGACTTTTTCTACTTTAGGCTGGCCAGAACAAACTGAAGATTTGAAAAATTTTCATCCAACTGGTGTAATGGAAACTGGTTATGATATTTTATTTTTTTGGGTAGCTAGAATGATATTAATGACAGAATATATATTAAAAGACAAGCCTTTTGAGACAGTTTATCTACATGGCATGATTAGAGATAAAGAGGGTAAGAAAATGTCTAAGTCTTTGGGGAATGGTATTAATCCATTAGAGATGATAGATAATTTTGGTACAGATGCTTTACGACTGTCATTGATTATTGGCTCAGCTCCTGGAGCAGACATGAGATTGTATGAAGAAAAAATTGCTGGCTATCGTAATTTTGTAAATAAACTTTGGAATATTTCTAGGTTTATATTTAGCAATGTTGATGAAATTAAAAGGATAGATAAACAACCGAAAGCCAAGACATTAGCAGATCGTTGGATTTTAGCAAAATTTAATCAAGTAAATCAAAGAGTAACAGAGCATTTGGATAATCATAAGTTTTCAGAAGCAGGAGTCGAACTCTATCATTTTACCTGGGGGGACTTTGCAGATTGGTATTTGGAAATTGCTAAAATAGAAAAAGACAAGGATGAAATTTTACTTTATATCTTAGAAAGATTATTAATTTTGTATCATCCTTTTACTCCCTTTGTTACAGAAGTGATTTGGAAACAATTTAATAATGATAAATTATTAATGATTGAGAAATGGCCAGATTCAGCTAAGTTTGAAGACAGTGTTATTTCTGATTTTTCGGAGCTTAAAGAATTAGTAGTGGCGCTTAGAAATTTGAAGGCAGCCAATAAGATATCACCAACTGAATTTCCTGATTGTTTTATAGCTTCTAAAGTTTTAGAGAAAGATTATTTAGAATTAGCCGCTAAAATGGCACGTGTTAATTTAGTAGATAAAAAAATTAATGTTGAAGCCAAGCTTATTAATAGTAGTACAGTTTATGTTGATTTAAGCAAAGAATTATCAGACAAAGAAAAGCAAGATCTTAAAAAGTATATTATCAGTACAGAAGCTAAGTTGACTAATAATGAATTTATAAATAATGCACCGGCTAAAGTAATAGAGGATACTAAAAAAAGATTAGCTGAAGTTAAAAATAAGTTAAAATAAAATATAAAAACAGCCCTTAAAGGCTGTTTTTTTATATCTCTAAGCTTTTACTTTATCAAATACTTCATCTATAGAGGTGATGCCTTCTATAGCTTTAAGTAGTCCATCTTGGAGCATGGTAATCATACCGGCAGCAACGGCTACTTTTTCTATTTCATATTCAGAAGATTGTCCAGATAATATAATTTTTTCTATATCAGGACTCATAAGCATTACTTCATATATACCAATTCGGCCTTTATAACCTAGCTCTTGGCATTTGTCACAACCTTTAGCCGTATAGAATTTCAAATTTGTTAGTTCGGGTTTATTACCAGATTCCGGGCTAATTTCATTCAGAGAATTAAGTATAGTAGTCATGGTAGTATTATCTATTTTAGTATCTTCAACTTTGCAATCTGGACATAGTTTTCTAGCCAATCTTTGTCCAATTACAGCATTTAATGATGGGGCAAGTAAGAATGGTTGAACGCCCATAGCTAAGAGCCTTGGTATTGTACCAGCTGCAGAATTAGTATGGATAGTGGACAACATTAAGTGACCAGTTAGGGCAGCATTAATAGCGGTTTCAGCTGTCTCTAAATCACGGATTTCACCAACCATTACTACATCGGGATCTTGACGTAGAATAGCTCTCAAACCTCTAGCAAAAGTATAAATGGATTTCTTTTTTGTTTCTCCTGCTACAGTAGGTTCTTGATCAGATGCATCAGCATTATCTATTTGACTTTGTACTATGCCAGCTAATTTATATTCTATTGGATCTTCCAAAGTAATAATTTTTGTATCTTCAGTATTAAGTTTATTCAATATAGCGTAGAGTGTAGTGGTTTTACCAGAACCAGTTGGACCAGTGGTAATAATCATGCCATTTGGTTTTTTCATTTCTTCTTGGAGATCATTAAATGACTTTCCTTTAAAACCAAGTTTTTCAAATTCCACACCAATCGATGAAGATTTTAATAATCTCATCACAATACTTTCACCAAAGGCAGAAGGAATAGATGAAACTCTAACATCTACCTTGTCTTCACTAAGGTGAATAGTAAATCTACCATCTTGTGGTTTGTTACCAATATTTAATTTTAAGCCAGATAGTAATTTTATACGTGAAGAAATTTTAGGCCATGACTCTTTTTTAAGATTAGCAACTTCATGCAACATACCATCCATACGAAGACGTACTTTTACAGCGTTCTCTTCAGCTTCAATATGAATATCAGACGCTTTAAATTTTAAACTAGCTGCAATTATTATATTAATAGTTTCAGTTAAGCCAGTCTTTTTTATAACTTCGTCAAGCTCACTAAAAGTTGTTAATTGTTTATCGAATTTTTCTATATCCTCGGCAGAAATAGCTACTCCCTCTATTTGAATAATTTTTGGTATTTTTTTGTATATAGCCACAGCAGTATTGAAGCTAGCTTCTGAAATTAAATATACTTTTATTCTGACGTGATATTTTTCTGCTAATTCTTTGGCTAGATTATTTACTTGAGGATTACTTGGATTGATAGAACCTAGACGCATTTCTTCACCAGTATATAAAAAACAGATTGTTTGTAGAGCGTTTGCTTGTTCAACCTCTATAGTTTTTAAAGCATTTTGAGAAATTGGAAATTTTTCTAGATTTATATAAGTAATACCAAGATCATCGGCCTGAGCTTGCACGCGTTTTTCTTTTTCTTTAAGTTCTATTTCAGATAACTTACTCTCTAGTTTTTGGCTTTTGCTGTCGTTTGAAATATCGACCATGTTTTTATATTTTATTTTAATAACTATAAATAATTATACTTGATTGGCGGTCTTTAAGTCAATTTTGCTTATAATAAAAAATCACCCATTTAAGGGTGATTTTTAAAGATATTTTATTTAGTGAGCTTCGGTAAATGTTTATGAGCTGTGCGATGAATTTTGCCATGACTTTTTCCAGGAGCTATTAAATCTAAGAAAATAGTAGCCCAAACTATATTGTAGAAAGTTCCGTGGATGGCAGTACCAGTAATAAATATTACAGCTAATAGAAAATAACCTATTAACATTAGTATTGGCGCTAAGATCGGTACTATAAATGATATTAATATAAATGGTACAATGGCAAAGACCATAATAGTGATAATAGCTACTATAGATAGAATAGTAATTATTAGCAATATAAAAGCATTTTCTAAAGTAATGATCCAGTTTATTTTAAATAACAACCAGGCGTTCACGAAAGCATCGGTAAATTTTTGATTTTTTATTACTACAAATCCAATACCATACCTAGTTACAAAGGCAATCGTAATTATTAAAGGTATTAAAACAAAGAATACAAATAGTCCTAATATTATATAGATTATCCAATCATCAGTGCGAGATAAGAAAAAAATCAAAGGTTTTACCACCATTGATAGGAAAAAGAAAACTATTAGTGAGTTGATAATGTTTAATCCAAAGATTGGCCAAAATTTATCAACGCCATTTTTTAATTGAAGGCCTAAAGATTTTTTAACAGATTGCTTACCTTTAGAGCTGGCTGTATAAGTAAGAGCTCCTTGTGAAGATATGGCTAAAATAGTGACTGCTGAGAATAAAACAAATAATCCAAACAGTGCCAAGACATCTGGTAAGCTACTCCAGCCAAGATTTACACTAGAGAAAGTTATAAAGATATCGACCCATGATTTTATATTAGAGCTAATAAAATCAGGGAAATTACTAGATAGGCCCGAGAGAGTTTCTATTTCATAATATCCTAATAGAGCTGCAAATAATCCAAAGAACCAAAGGATTGGATGCTTTCTAGTAATGTACCAAGCTTTAGGATAGACTGTTCTGTAAAACATAATTTTATTTTAATTTATTTTTATTTTTTAGACGTCTATATTATACAATAAAACTGATAAAAAAACAAAACCCCTCTAACAAAGGAGGGGATGAATTTATTTTTTAGTTTTTGTTTATTTTTTCAGCAATAACTATGATACTCAATCCAAATCCAAAGTTAATATTATTTTCTATATATTTAAACCATAGGTTAAGGCTTTTTTGAATCATTTTTTTGAACCAACCCTTTTTTTTATTAGTTCGTAATTCAGTATTTAATTCTTTTCTTAAAATTTTTTCCGAGAATAAATATGGAAAAATTCCTAGAAAATTCCAATATCTTATTTGTATAATTCTAAAGTTTGAGCTTAATAGTTTTTGAATTAATAATTTTTTATTATACCTTCTATAATGTCCGTGGTTTTTGTCACGTTTTCCAAATAAAAACTGAAAGGCGGGAACTGTAATTATGATTCTGCCAGACGCATTAAGGTGATCATGGATTTTATTGATCATTAAATTATCATTTTTGATATGTTCTAGTACATCAATTATTGTGATAGTATCAAATTTATTAAAAATTAATTTATCAATATTTTCTGCAAAGCCATTATAAATTTTTATTTTTGGATAGAATTTATTAGCTAAAGTTATCAACCTATCATTTGGTTCAATACCACATACTTTTTTTTGATCGCAGTCTAAAAGATTTAATAAAAAAGCATTCCCACAGCCAATATCTAAGATCGAGTGGCCCCTTATTTTATTTTTTATTAGATTATTTAGATTTATATTTCTAAAATCTGCTTTCATATCCCCTCTAATCTTATACTGCTCTTCTAAATAATATTTGGAAGTTTCATAATTATTTGAGTCCATGTAATCGATATGTTTAAAAATTATTCTAAGACTTCTAGGGCTTGAATAGCTGCTTCAGTTTTCTCAGCGATATTTTCATATCCTACAATAGCCTTTTCTTCAACACTTTCTTTTTCAACAGGGCCTGTTTCGTACATATGTTCTTGTATCTTCGTATACTTGTCTAAAGCTTTAATTAAAGATTCTTTTAAGGTAGTGTATTCACCAGCTTCAAACATAGCTATATATTCGGTTATATTTTTTTCAAAATCACCATGGGCTATTTCTTCATTTTCATATTTAGCTCGATAAGCTGTAAGAAAATCTTCTAGAGCTTCTTTAGCTACTTCTTTTGGATCTTTTTCTGGGCCTGCCTCAGGCTTCATTTGTTCGGGCATAATTTTTATTGTTAATATTAATTATTATAAGTGTAGCTAATATTTTTAAATAAATCAAAAAACCTCCCAAGAGTGGGAGGTTTTTAAGTTTAAAAGTTTTAGGCTAATAGTTTATTGAATTCGTCTTTTTCTATAGTTTCTTTATCTATTAATACAGCAACTATTTTTTCCATTTTATCTTTATTATCTTTAATAGTTTTCTCCGCAGTCTTTAGGGCATTATCTACATAGTTTGATATTTCTTCATCAATAGTCTGGGCTGTTTTTTCACTATAATCACGACGTTCATGGATTTCCTTGCCTAAAAAAGGCATTTCATCTTTTTGCCCAAAAGTACGGGGTCCAAGTTTTTCATCCATGCCAAATTGAGTAACCATTTTTCGGGCGGTAGCAGTTGCTCTTTGTAAGTCATTGGATGCCCCAGTAGTTACTTCACCAAAAAATGTTTTTTCAGCTGCATAGCCACCTAATAGAACAGCCATGGAAGCTATAAAGTCAGAGTAAGCTGTCATTTTTTTATCTTCTTTTGGTAGATTAATAGTATAGCCAGCTGCTCTTCCGCGAGAAATAATAGAAACTTTATGTACAGGATCAGCTTTAGGTAACACATGAGCTATTAAGGCATGTCCAGCCTCGTGATAGGCAGTTATTTTCTTTTCTTCGTCAGATAGAATATGACTTTTTCTCTCACGACCAAGTAGTACTCTTTCAATTGAATCAAGTACAGCTAAGTTGTTAATAGTTTTTTTATTATCACGAGCAGACATTATAGCTGCTTCGTTTAATAGATTGGCTAAATCAGCTCCAGAAAATCCAGGAGTACGTTGGGCCACAATTTTTAAATCAACATCTTTATCTAGAGGCTTTTTTTGAGCGTGTATTTTTAGAATTGCTTCCCTATCTTTAATATCTGGCAGATCAATTACTACTTGTCTATCAAAACGTCCAGGTCGTAGCAGAGCAGGATCTAGGACATCAGGTCTATTGGTAGCTGCCAGTACTATAACATTGGTTTGATTATCAAAACCATCCATTTCAACTAGTATTTGGTTTAGAGTTTGTTCTCTTTCATCATGAGATCCGCCTAATCCAGCACCACGTTGACGACCAACTGCATCAATTTCATCTATAAAGATAATACAAGGAGAAGCTTTTTTAGCTTTTTTGAATAA
Organism: Candidatus Komeilibacteria bacterium; assembly: GCA_018656065.1. Lineage (GTDB taxonomy): Bacteria > Patescibacteriota > Patescibacteriia > UBA1558 > GWA2-36-10 > XYD1-37-29. The sequence goes on from JABHZY010000017.1 coordinate 92,439, forward strand.
GTCTCTAACACGTGAAGCACCAACACCGACAAACATTTCTACAAATTCAGAACCTGAGATATGAAAGAAAGGTACTTTAGCTTCACCAGAGGTTGCTCTAGCTAGTAGAGTTTTACCAGTACCGGGAGAACCTAATAATAATACACCTTTGGGAATTTTAGCACCCATGGTAATAAATTTTTGAGGATGTTTGAGAAATTCTACAATCTCTTCCAAATCTTCTTTAGCCTCTTTAGCGCCAGCTACATCTTTGAAAGTTGTTTTTATTTTTTGGTCAGCAATTTTAGCACCAGATTGACCAAATGTCATGGCCTTAGAATTTACACCTTGGACTTGGCGCATCATAAACCAAATTAAACCAATAATAAATAGAGCTGGGATTATAAATGGTAAGACAGTAAGTAGTATTCCAGAATTTGGTTCATCGCCAATGCTGATATCTAAATTATTTACTTTATCAGCTGGGACATTATAGTTTTTTAGTACTTCACCGAGAGGTTCATTAATTTCTTTTTTACTAGCTTGTTTACTTTCATTTTTTAGTAATATATCAAGCTCATTGCCTTTAACGGTGATACTTTGGACTTCTTCATTATTTATTTCTTGAACCAGCTTAGCGATAGAGATATTTTCAATATCTTCTCCGCTGTTATCAAATAGACTAAAAGCAGTCATGATAGCTGCAAATATCAAGAAAAATATTAGGAAGTTTTTAAAAATATTTTTCATATAATTTTATTTATTATTTAACCCCATTAGAGGCCTGTTATTAATACTAAGTATATCAAATATCAGGAGATAGTTCTAACGGGGTAAATTTATAGATTTATTTCTTGGCTTCTTTTTTATCTTCTTTCTTGGCTTCTTTTGCTTCTGTATCTTTTTTTACTTTTTCAGGTTTTTCTTCCTTCTTATCGTCTTTTTTTACTTTCTTAGTTTCAGTTTCTTTAATTTCTTTTACGTCTTTTTTATTCTCTTTTTTCTTATCGTCCTTTTTGTCATCTTTTTTAGTTTCCTTCTTTAGATCTATTCCTTTTAAAGAAAGTCCCAGGCGATGATGTTTTGGTTCGATAGTAAGAATAGTAAATTCATAATCTTTACCAACAGTTACTAAATCTTCAGGATTTGATACTTTCTTAGCGCTAAGTTCTGAAATATGAACCAAACCATGGATATCATTATCTAGTTCAATGAAAGCTCCAAAAGGGTTTACTTTAAGAACTTTACCTTTTACTTTTTGGCCAATAGTATATTTAGAAGCTACTTCAACCCAAGGATCTTTTTGTAGTTTTTTAATAGACAGAGAGATCTTAGTATTTTCAATATCAATAATTTCAGCTTTTACATTATCACCAACTTTGATGATATCTCTTGGGTTATCAATTCTTTGCCAAGCAAGTTCTGAAATATGAACCAAGCCTTCTAGACCATCACCAAATTCTACAAAGGCACCAAAGTCTACTACGCCAGTCACTCTACCGTCGATTTTATTGCCCACTTTAAATTTAGAAATAACTTTTTTCTGTTTGTCGTTCCAAGCAGCTTTTTCAGAAACAATAAGTTTTTCTTCTTTTTCGTTTATATCAATTACCTTCGTTTTTAGTAGTTGATTTACAAAACTTTTTAGATGAGTAAGAATTTTACTTTTATCTCCACCTTCAATACGAGGATAATGTTCAATAGTAAGTTGTGATACTGGTAAAAATCCTACGACATTACCGAGTTTGATCATTAGACCACCTTTATTAGCGTCTATTACTTTAGAATCAACAATAGTACCTTCTTTATGAAGGCCCTCTAGTTTATCCCAAGCTTTTTTATGGCCAGCCTCACGAAGAGATAATTCCATATAACCGTTTTCGTTATCTAGGCCGACAACAGTAGCGGTTGCTTGATCACCAATTTTTAAATCTGAAGTTTCATCTGATTCATCATAGATTTCTCTACCACGGATAATACCAGTGGTCATACCATCTAGATCTAAATAAATTTCGTTTTTAGAAAGACTGATAACAGTACCAGTCACTAGTTCGCCCTCTTTTGGAATACTAACTGCTTTTTCATCTTGCAGTAATAGGTCCATTGGATGTTGGGCTGTTGTTTTTTCGTCTGACATATTAATTATTAATATTTATCCCTACCTCAAACTGAGATTGAGCCTCCAAATTCGTCATATTTGGAGATTGATTAGTTATTTATAAGCTGCCTTACATTACCATAAAACTTAAAATAAATCAAGTCCCCTAGTCTTAGGGCTTTTTTATACATAAAACCCTTAAAAATAAGGTGGAAAACACCGTTTTTTGTCTTTACTTTTGGGCTTTTTTATGTTAATATATTTAATATTAATAGGTATAAAAAATAGCTAAAATATATGATAATTTCATGGTACGGATTTAATTATTTTAAATTAAAAAACACTTCTCATTCTTTGATATTTAATCCTTATGGATTAGACAAAGTAAGTAAATTTTCTAAAGCTAAAGCTGACTTGATTCTATTTTCAGATCCTAATCAAATAGCTAAAGCCAAATTAAATAAAGATGCATTCATAGTTGACTCTCCTGGAGAATATGAAGTTAATGATATTTTTGTTTATGGTCGTGAGATCAAAAATAATATTATTTATTATGTTGTTTTTGAGGGTATTAAAATTGCTTTCTTAGGAGAGTTTGGTCACGACGATTTAGCTAATGGAGACTTAGAACTTATAGAAGGTGCGGACATTTTAATTTTACCAGTTGGTGGAGGAGATCTAACAACTAGCAAGGAAGCTTCTAAAATTATTCAACAAGTGGAGCCACGAGTAGTAATACCTAGTTGTCATAAGGCCGGTTCAGGCAAACTCAAAGCAGATAATATAGCAGATTTTGTAAAAGAGTTTGGTGTAAAGCCAGAAGAAGAAGAAAAATATAAAATAAAAAAGAAAGATCTTCCACAAGAAGATGTAAAGTTAATCATACTTAAAACACAAAAATGATTATTTTTGACTCGGGGGGAAATAAAAATTTAATTTTAGTAATTTTAGTAATTTTATTTACAGGATTTATTGCTTGGCAATGGGCAGCGAGCGACCCTTTTGCTAGTGTAGATATGGAAGATAATTTTTTAATAAAGATAGGAGAAGATGCAGGAGATTCTTTAGGCGCTGTAAAAAATTCTTTAGACCAAGGGAAAGAAGATACAAAAATAGTGATTGATGAATTGAGCAAACAAGAACAACAAGATCAGTTGTTCGAGGAAGCCCAAAAATATTTAGAAGCCAAAGAAAATTCTGATTTATTATTATCAATTAATCAAGAAGACTGTGAAGTTGAGGGTGGTGAATGGGATGTATGGGGGGATGATACAGAGGAGGTGTGTAATTTATTTACTACAGACGCAGATAAAGAATGTAATGATAGTAGTGAATGCGAAAGTATTTGTATAGTAGATCTTCCAGAGATAGCTTTAAAAGATTTACCAATAGAAGTAGGCGGAAATTGCACCGCCAGAAGTATTGTACCAGGATGTTATTCATTAGTTGAAGAGGGTTTAGTTTATGGAATAGTTTGTGATTAATATATATCAAAAATTTTAAAAATATATGGTAACAAAGAAAAAAAACGTAAAGAAAGATAAAGAAAAAAAACCAAATCAAGATGTTTTGATAGATAACAGAGGAAATGTAGAACCTCTATCTATTGTAGAAGAAATGGAAACTTCATACATTGATTATGCTATGAGCGTTATTGTTTCACGTGCTTTGCCCGATGTTAGAGATGGTTTAAAGCCAGTTCATCGCCGTATTTTGTATGCTATGTGGACCATTGGTTTAAAACATAACGCTAAGTTTAGAAAATCAGCTACTGTAGTTGGTGAAGTGCTTGGTAAATATCATCCGCATGGAGACGCATCTGTTTATGCTGCCATGGCTAGAATGGCCCAAGATTTTGCTATGCGTTATATGCTAGTAAATGGTCAGGGAAACTTTGGTTCTATGGATGGTGATAGTCCAGCGGCCATGCGTTATACAGAAGCCAAGCTACAAGCTTTAGCTGAGGAGCTAATGTTTGATATAGAAAAAAATACTGTAGATTTTATACCAAATTATGATGGTTCACAGAAAGAGCCTAGAGTACTGCCAGCTAAGCTTCCAAATTTACTTCTAAATGGTACAACTGGTATCGCAGTTGGCATGGCTACTAGTATCCCACCTCACAATTTAGGAGAATTGATAGACGCTGTTACATTACTTATAGACAAGCCAAAAACCACCATTGATGATTTGATGGAAATAGTTAAAGGCCCAGATTTTCCAACCGGTGGATTGATTTATAATATAGAAGATATAAAGACTGCTTATGCTACTGGGCGTGGTGGCATTGTGATGCGTGGTGAAGCTGAAATTGTAGAGCCAAAAGCTGGACAATATCAAATTGTTATTTCTTCTGTTCCTTTTCAAGTCAATAAAGCTAATATGCTAGAGAAGATTGCCCAGTTGGTAAAAGATAAGAAATTAGAAGGCATTAAAGATCTTCGTGATGAATCAGATAAGGAAGGTGTTAGGGTAGTAGTAGATCTCAAGAAAGATGCTTACCCAAATAAGATTTTGAATAACCTATATAAGCATACACAATTACAAGAAAAGTTTCATGTGAATATGTTAGCGCTTATTGATGGTATACAACCAAGAGTTCTCACCTTGCAGAGTATTTTAGAAGAATATATTAAACATAGACAAGAAGTAGTTGTTCGTCGTACTCAATTTGAATTGGATAAGGCCAAAGATAGAGCTCATATTTTAGAAGGTTTGAAAAAAGCCCTAGACAAAATTGATGCTGTTATTAAAACTATTAGAGCTTCCAAAGATAAAGAAGTGGCTAAAGCCAATTTGATGAAGAAGTTCAAATTAAGCGAAAGACAAGCTGTGGCTATTTTAGAAATGAAGCTACAATCTTTAGCTAATATGGAAAGAAAGAAGATTGAAGATGAATTGAAAGAAAAAAAGAAATTAATCAAAGAATTAGAAGCAATCTTAAAGAGTAAAAAGAGAGTGTTATCTATTATTAAAAAAGAACTTAAAGAAATTAGAGATAGATTTGCCGATGATAGAAGAACTAAGGTAGTTAAAGGTGCGATTGGCAAAATGAACACTAAAGATCTTATTCCAAATGAATCTACTGTAATTACCATGACTCATGATGGTTATATCAAGAGGCTTTCTCCAGAAACTTTCCGTACACAAGGTCGTGGTGGTAAAGGGGTGATAGGTTTGACTACTAAAGAGCAAGATGAAGTTCAGATTTTTATGTCTACTAGCACTCATGCTGATTTGATGTTCTTTACTACTAAAGGCAGAGTATTTCAATTGAAGGCCTATGAGGTCCCTCAACAATCTCGTACTTCTAAAGGACAAAATATTGTTAACTTTTTACAATTATCTCCAGAAGAAAAAGTTTCATCTATTATTCAAAGTGAAGATTTTAAAGTTTTCAAATATTTTGTAATGTTGACTAAACAAGGCGTAATCAAGAGAGTAGAAATGTCTCAATTTAATAACGTCCGTCGCAGTGGCCTAATTGCCATGAAACTAAAAGGAGACGACGTCTTAAATTGGGTAAGGACTTCATCTGGTAAAGACGATATTATCTTAGCTACTGCCAAAGGACAAGCCATTAGATTTAAAGAAAAGAATGTTAGAGCTATGGGTCGTGGTGCTTCCGGCGTTAGAGCTATTCGTCTTAAAAAGGATGATGTTATAATGGGTGTAGATCTTATACCTGATGGCAAATCAAATTCTGATGAGCAATTGATGGTAGTAATGGAGAATGGTTTTGGTAAGAGAACATCTGTTGCTTCATATAAAGTACAAGGTAGGGGTGGGTCAGGAATTAAGACTGCTCAAGTAACTACCAAGACGGGTGATATTGCTTCAGCTAAAATAGTGTCTACTCGGGTAGAAACAGAAGATATAATTATTATTTCCAAAAAAGGACAAGTAATTAGATTACCTATTAAATCAGTTAATGTCTTAGGACGAGCCACTCAGGGAGTTAGATTAATGAAATTTAAAGATAGTGACGACCGGGTTTCATCAGTGACATTTATATAAAATCTCAGCCCCCGCTCGTCGGGGGTTTTTGAGCTCTATTTGTAAATAGCTTATATAAATGATAATCTTTAAATAATATAATATTATGGATTTTGATAGATTAAAAAAATTTATTGATGAACAAGATATAAAATTAGATAAGTTATATAATAATTTTGATAATGATCAGCAAAAAAAGAATTTAGCTTATGCCGTGAAGTTGACAGAAGAAGTTGGCGAACTTAGTGATGAGATACTAGCTTATAATTCTTTTCAGCGACAGGAAAAATTAGATGTTAAAGGGAAAGATGATTTGGGAGATGAATTTGCTGATGTGATGTTAGTGTTGTTGTTACTTATGAAAAATATGGATATTGACATGGAAAAAGTTCTAAATAAAAAAATGGCCAAATTAGAAAAAAGAAAATAATATGGGAGAGGATAGATTGACATCAGCTAAAGAACAAAATACAGATCACACTTGGGATCTAACTTTGCGTCCTCAAAAACTTAAAGATTATGTTGGTCAGGAACAAGTTAAAGAAAATCTTGATATTGTACTTCAGGCTGCTCAAAGTAGGAAGGAACCTATAGATCATACATTGCTTTATGGCCCCCCAGGACTTGGTAAGACAACTTTAGCTCATATTATAGCTAAGGAGATGGGAGTGGGAGTTAAAGTAACCTCTGGCCCAGCTATTTCTAAAGCGGGAGATCTAGCAGCTATTATTACTAATCTTCAAGAAGGTGATATTTTATTTATAGACGAGATTCATCGATTGAATAAAACAATAGAAGAAATTTTATATCCAGCCATGGAAGATTTTGCTTTAGATCTTATACTTGGCAAAGGTCCGTCTGCTCAAATGGTTCGACTTGATTTGCCAAAGTTTACTTTGATTGGAGCTACCACTAGATATAATTTGATTTCTTCTCCATTGAGAGATAGATTTGGAGTAACTTTTAGATTAAATTTTTATAATAATGAAGAGCTGGCTCAAATTGTAAAACGCGCTGCTGATATTCTAGCAATTAAAATTGATGATAAGGCTACTCTTGAAATTGCTAGCCGTAGTCGGGCTACGCCTCGTATTGCTAATCGTATTTTAAAAAGAGTACGAGACTATAGCCAAGTTAAAGGTGATGGTAACATTTCTTACGAACTAACTAAGCAAGCTCTTAATATGATGGCCATCGATAAGTTTGGCTTGGATGATTTAGATAGAAAATTATTAGCTGTCTTAGTAGAAAATTTTGGTGGTGGTCCAGTAGGGCTTAGTACTCTAGCAGCTTCTGTCCAAGAAGAGGCTGGCACCATTGAAGAAATATTTGAACCATACCTTATGCAGTTGGGTTTGCTTTCTCGTACTTCTCAAGGCAGGATAGCCACTGATAAAACTTATGAATATTTAGGTATAGATAGGGAAGGCGACAAAAATAAATTATTTTAGTTTGTTGTGAAAATTTTTAGACCAAAATTTAATACTACCAGCCTTTTATTGTTGGTATTTTTTATTTTGTGTTTTTTGAGTATTTTATGGCGTCCATCATGGCAAATAGGTGGTGATGGCTTTGGTTATTATTCTTATATTAGATCCTTTATTTTTGATAGAGATTTTAATTTAGCTAATGAATTTTCTTTATTCGATAGTTTATATAATCATGATAGTGTAATTAGATGGCAAAGTTCAGTAAATCAGATAGCCAATCCATATGCTGTCGGTTCAGCTATATTATGGAGTCCTTTTATACTTATAGCCTTTATAATTTCTAAGTTATTTAATTTTTATGATCCGTATTTCATAGAGGGTTTTAATTTTCCTTATCAGGCAGCAGTGGCCATGGGTACTTGGACATATTTTTTGTTAGGCTTAGCTCTTCTTTTTAATACTTTTAGAAAAATTATTGGCGATAAATATGCTTGGCTAGGTATATTAGTTACCGTTGGCTTGTCGCCAGTAGTTTTTTATCTAGTTTATGAACCCAGTATGGCACACGGGCTAACAGTTTTTTCTGAAAGTTTGTTTTTTTATATAATTTTTAAAATTTACCAAGCGCATCAAGTTTATTGGAAAGATTATTTAATCTTAGGTATATCAATAGGGTTTTTATTTTTAATTCGTTGGCAAGATTTAATATTTGCTATTATTCCATTGATAATAATATTGAGAAAAATTTATTTACAGAAAAATTATCAGCCATATTTAAAAGTTGTTATATTAGTAATAGCTAGTTTTATTTTAACTATCTCTCCACAACTATTCATGTGGAAGCATCTATTCGGATCTTGGCTAGTAGTACCTCAAGGAGAATCTTTTTTTCATTTAACTAATCCGCATATTTGGCAATTTTTGTTATCTAGTCACCATGGTATGTTTGCCGTTCATCCCTTACTTATTTTTGCTATTATGGGCCTAGTATTATTTTATAGGCAAAATAAATTTTTGGCTGGCTTATTATTTTTAGCTTTAATAATTCAAATTTATATTAATAGTGCTCTCTATGATTGGTATGGAGGCGGATCCTTTGGAGCTCGTCGGATGCTTAGTAGTTTTTTTATATTTGCCTTAGGATTTTCTTGGTTAATTAAGAGTATATTTAATAAAAAAATATTGTTAACTATATTAATAGCGCTAGTATTTACAGGAATTATCTTTAATGCTTTACTTATGGTGTCCTACGCTCGAGGAATTATTCCTTTAATAGATTTTACTACATATATAGAGCTATATTTAGCGCCTATTAAAGTATTAAATAGTTTATGAAGCCAAAATTATTATTACATTCTTGTTGTGCACCATGTTCAATCTATGTGCTTAAAGAATTAGCTAAAAATTATCAGCTATCTATTTTTTTCTATGATCCAAATATTCATCCACGATTAGAATATATAAAACGTCGCGATGAAATGAAAACCTATGCTAAGAAGATTGGTCTATCATTTGAAGAAGGGGAATATGATAGTAAAAAATGGTTTGTCAAAACAGCTGGGTTAGAAAATGAGCCAGAAAAAGGTAAACGTTGTGAAGTTTGTTTTGATATTAGACTGGGTGAGACAGCTAAAAAAGCTAGTAAAGAAAAATATGATCTTTGGACAACTGTGATGAGCATTAGTCCCCATAAAGATGTTGGGCAGATTAATTGTGTCGCTAATAAATTAGCTGATAAATATAAAGTTAAATTTTTAGAAGCTAATTGGAAGAAAAATAATGGTTTTAAAATTGGTTCACAAATGGGTAAAGAGGAGGGATTTTATAGACAAGATTATTGTGGCTGTGTTTATTCAAAATTAGCTAGAGAAAAAATAATTCAAGCTAGAAAAAATGAAGATTAGTCTTTTTGATTATAATTTACCTAAAGAGCTTATAGCTCAACAGCAAATAAAACCGCGGGATCATTCGCGGCTTTTGATATTGGATAAAGCTAAGAACAAAATAGCTCATAAACATTTTTATGATTTAGTAGATTATTTAACAACTAATGATGTCTTGGTAGTTAATGAAACCAAAGTATTTCCAGCTAGATTGTATGGGCATAAAAAAACTGGTGGCAAAGTAGAAGTTTTATTAACTGAAAAACAAACCAAAGGGAATTGGTTGGCTTTAATTGGGGCTCGTAATTTAAAGATAGGTGATAGTATTTATTTTGATAAAAAATTAGAAGCTAAAATTATAAAAGATATAGACGGCAAGACTAAACAAATCAAATTTAATATCGCAGGTAAAAAACTAGAGACGATTATAGATAACATCGGTCATACTCCGCTACCTCCTTATATAAAAACCAAAGATAGCGCTAAAATAAAAAAAGATTATCAAACTGTTTACGCTAAATCTAGTGGTAGTGCAGCTGCTCCCACAGCTGGACTTCATTTTACTGATAGAGTTTTGAAAAAATTAGCCAAGCAAGGCGTTAAAATTTTTAAAGTCACTCTACATGTTGGTTTAGGAACTTTTGCACCAGTCGAAGTAAAGGATATTAAGAAGCATCAGATTCATCATGAGTGGGCTAGCATTGATAAGAAGACAGCTGATAATTTAAATAAACTAAAAAAACAAGGCAAAAATATAATAGCTATTGGTACTACTAGCGCTCGCACTCTTGAGGCTTTTTCTACTAAAACTAGCCAACTTAAGTCAGGCTCTAAATGGGTAGATATTTATATTTACCCTGGTTATAAATATAAATTTGTTGATGATTTATTAACTAATTTTCATTTACCAAAAAGCTCACTACTGTTTATGGTTAGTGCTTTGGCTAGTCGGGAGTTAATACTCAAAGCTTATAAAAAAGCTGTAGCCAAGAAGTATAGATTTTTCTCTTTTGGTGATGCAATGTTGATTACTAGAGATAGATTATAGGATAGAGATTGTAACTGCCCTAAAAGGCAGTTTTTTTATTAAAAAAAGAATCCCACCTGCCCCAATGTAGGTGGAATTCTAAGAAACTTCCATGTTCATATTCAATTGTATTAATGATTATCTTTGTTCCAGATATTAAACAAGTAATTTATATTTTTTGTGCTTTTTCATGGAGCACGCTTTACTTATATTAATATTTTGACAAAGAATTTATAACAAAGAACTGGGGCATATGTATTATAGCATTCTTTAGATTAATCTAAAAATTTATATAGAAATTCAAGAGATTCTTTTTCGCCGGTTGAAGACATAGATGGATTTATTTCCATGTCGTCGTTTTCTAAGTTATAAGAAATGATATTTTTATCAGTACTATTGTATTGATATTTCATATTTCCATCTATAACGTTTATATATTTTTTAGAATACGGCTGGGTCATTATTATTCTTCTATTAGGTATTTTCCCATATTCTAATTCTGGTAAAAAAGAAGTAGCAAATTTATTTTGAGCATCAATATCTAGTAAATCTAAAATAGTTGGCATAATATCCATATGACTATAACGATTTTCAATTAGCTTACCTTTATATTCTTCTTGGCCACCAAAAACAACTGCTAAAGGAGTTCTAAAGTTTTCTTCAAAAGCATTTTTTTGGACAAAGCTATTATCACTTTGTATGCCTACTGGCCAACTATTATCACTTAGTACAAATAAGGTATAATTTTTTTCAGGGAATAATTCATTTATTTTGTCCCATGCTATTTTCAAGTACATATCTTGTAAAAAAATAGTATTAGACATTATTTCCTTGTTATTTTCGGGAGCTTGATAAGGAACGGTATTTTTAAGCTCCTCGGGAGTGATAAATGGATAATGATTAGTAGTACCTACATCTATATAGAAAAAATTTTTAGCTTGCTTTTCTTTTGCTATATAATTAAAAGCTTTTTCAAAAAATACGTCTTCACGATATCCCCATGAATATTTAGGTTCATCTGGATCCATTATGTCGTCATTATGCAATTCTTGAAAACCTATATTAGAGCTAAAGTCATTAGCCTTGGTAATCTCTAAACGTGATCCACCTTTGAACCAGTAGGTACTATAATCAAGTTTACTTAATAATCTTGGCAAACATAGAATATTTTTGTCTAACCCAGTATCTACTAGATTATTTTCAAAAGAATTTGGTAAAGAGCACAATATATTTTCATAGGCAGATTTTGTTTGAACACTATTACTATAATAATTTTTAAACAACACGCCATTGGAAGCTATTTCTAATAAAGTAGGTGTGTGTTTTTCATTTACCAAAAAACCATTTAAACTTTCTAAGTGAATAATAATTATATTTTCTAGATATTCAGGAGTAGTTGTGTTAATTTTTGGGCTTAAATTATTATTGATTATGGATTTTTTTATAATTTTATCATAAGTATTTTCATAATATGATATAACACTATCATTATGTCGGGATGTTTTTATAAAATATAATAAACCATTATCATACTTTTTTGGTTGTACAACTAGAGTAGTAATTATTATAAAAAATATTATCAAATAATAAAATTTAAATTTAAATTTAGGTCTTATTTTGTATACTACCCAAGTATTGATAAGAGATATAAAAATAAGTGTTATAAGTATGTATTGAAAATGTTCCGTTATATAACTTATTTGACCTATATTTTTTTTGAAATAAAAAAAATCAAGCTTGTTAGCGGTGGTTACGAAGTATATATCAAAAACAATATATAGATAATTAATTAAAGCCACAAATAATATAGCTAATATTTTTATTTTTTTTAGAGCATATAGTATTAAAAGATCTATTGTGATTATTTGTAAGAAATTGTATAGCTCTAAAGTAATATTATTTTCAGGATAGTTATTAGATTTTAAGGTTATAAAAAACAAATTTATAAAAGCAAATATAAACAGTAGTAAAATTGTAATTATTTTGTTGATCATTGTAGCTTAATTATATAACATATTAATTAAAATGAAAATGTACCGTATCTCCATCTTGCATAATATATTCTTTACCTTCCATGCGCATATGTCCAGCATCTTTAGCTTGATTCCAGCCCCCATCATCTAAAAGTAGTTGCCAATCAATTGCTTCGGCTCTAATAAAGCCATCTTCAAAGTCAGTATGAATTACTCCAGCCGCTTGAGGTCCTTTAGTGCCATTGGTGATAGTCCAAGCCTTAGTTTCTTCAGGACCAGTAGTGATAAAAGTGATAAGATTTAATAATTTATAACTAGCCGTGATTAAATTATCTAAACCGCTAGCAGAAATACCTAATTCTTTCATATATTCTTTAGCTTCAGTTTCATCTAGTTCGGCTAATTCAGCTTCAGTTTTAGCACAAATAGAAATAGAGTTGTCCGGCAAGCCAATATCTTCACCAACATCAGATTCATCAATATTATATAAATAAATAATTGGCTTGATACTTAATAAATTAAGTTGTTTAATTAATTTAGCCTCTTCTTCATCAAGCTCTAAAGAATTAAGCATTTTATTATCCTCTAATTGAGTCTTAGCTTTTTCCATTAAAGCCTTTTCTTGATCTAGAACTTTTTCATAGGGACCCTTCATCTTAGAAACTACTTTATCTAGATGTTTAGTTACTACATCGAGGTCAGCCATTATTAATTCCAGATTAATGATGTCTTTGTCATATTCAGGATTAATATCACCATGAACATGGGTGACATTTTTATCTGTGAAATGTCTAATCACTTGAACAATGGCATCTACTTCACGAATATTTGATAAAAATTTATTACCTAAACCCTCACCCTCAGAGGCACCCTTAACTAGGCCAGCAATATCTACAAACTCAATAGTAGTAGGGATAGTTTTGGCAGATTTAGATAGTTTAGTTAATTTATCTAATCTATCATCTGGTACGGCTACTACACCTACATTGGGATCAATAGTACAAAACGGGTAGTTTGATGCTTCTACCTTGTTTTTAGTTAATGCTTGAAATAGGGTGGACTTACCAACGTTTGGTAGACCAACAATTCCGACTGTTAGTTTTGAACTTGGCATATTGTTGTATAGGGATAAAGCCAGATATTTGTAAATCTCGCCTTGTTCCCACGATTTTTTCAATAGTATTAAGAATTATCGACCTTTTAGTTGTAAAATCTAGGCCTTGCAAAGCCTCTTTTGTCTTATTAGCAAATTTCTTCATCTCTTGTTTGTTTGGCATTGCCAGTTGTTTTTGATTACCTTTACTTGTAGCTTTTCTTATTTGGTTTTCAAGCTGGCTAATTTTTTCCCTAATTGGCGTAGTGTAGCCTTTAAGTTGTTCTAAGTCAAACACTCCTGCACCATAGGCTTTGTTATACCTTTCCTCTTGTTTCTTTAATTTTTCAATTTGTCGTTTTTGGGCGTCTACATCAACCAAAACATCTTTGGATTTACTTTGTCTTTCTTTGAACCAACGATTGACTTGGGCTGTCATTAGTTCAGGCGAGCTCATAAGCCCCGCTATCTTTTGCCAGACTAATTTATCTGCAAGTATTGCATTGATGCCTTTTTCTTTGCATTTGGGAGGTAGGGGGAAACTTAAAACTCTGTCGCTACAGCGATAATAAAGGTTTGGTTTATTAGCATACCCTTCTCCTGTTCGTTTTCTCCCACAAGCACAAGAAATTTTACCCGCTAAAAGGTAGTCATTTTTTTTGTTGCGTGGGCACAGAGCAAAGTTTGCCTCTATTTGTTTTCTTGCCTTTTCAAAAAGCTCCGTAGTAATAATAGGTGGCACAGGTATTATTATCCATTCTTCTTTGGGCTTTTTTCTACGACTGGTCTTTTTTACTTTTTTATACCTTTGCTCTTTCAGTGGCTTATCTGGAACGACAGCATAAGAGCTACCCCAGCAAGCCTCTCCTATATAAGTACGGTTGCGTAGCATAGTGCTTAAGGTGCTAGTGCTCCAAACACCTCGTTTACTCTTTCTTGGTTTTATGCCCTCTTTTTGAAGCCGTCTCACAACCGCTCTGAGTGTCATACCTTCATTAGCTACCCAAGAAAATATCATCTTTACAACACGTGCCTCTTCGGGATTTATTTTGTAATAGCCGTGTTTGTCGTTTTGTTTTGGTATATAGTCGTAGCCATAACGGGGTTCACTTACTAAAATATGGCCTTCTTTTACTTTTCGTAGTTTACCTAATCTGAAACGTTCTGATATTTTTGCTCGTTCGTATTCAGCAAATAAACCCCTCACACCGTATAGTATTTTATCTTCACTATTCTTGGGAGAGGAGACAGTAACAAATAATACTTCGATACCAGCTTCTTTTAATTCGTCCATAATCAACTCCTGATATGAGTAACGTCTGGCCAATCGGTCTGGGTCATAAATAAGTATGGCTTCCCACACTTTATTTTTAGCGTCTTGTCTTAACTTATCAAGAGCTGGTCTGGCTAGAATATCGCCGCTCCATCCGTCATCAATATATTCTTCAACAATAGTATAGCCATTCTTTTGAGTAAATTCCTTGAGTGAATACTCTTGATTTTTAATTGTTTGCTGTTCCTCCTGATGGGATGTAGAAACACGAGCGTAGGTAGCTATTAACTTTATTGGTTTTTCTTTTGTAATATCCATTATTTTATTTTTTATATTTTGACTTGGACATAAATTTAGCTATTTCGGATTTTGGGATACGTAATAAGGCGGTTCTGCCCTTGCCTAGCTTATAACCTTTAAGACTGCCCTCTTTGAGCCAGCGGGCTACTGTGCGGGGGTTAACTCTAAAAATTTTTGCTACCTCCTCTTTTGTTAGAAATTCCATATGTTTATTATATACCTAATTGTCCATAGTTGTCAAGTCATCTTTTTCTTTCAAGACTTCTTCAAAAAGAATGTCAAAAGCACGATTTAATTTATCGCTATTTTCCAACTCCTTATCAACAAATTGATAAGTTATAAGCGGTTCTTTTTTCTTTGTGCTATTTGACGTAGTCATAGTCTATAATGTTTCTAAGTATTACATCGTTTAATGTCTATATTTTTGGACAGTTGGTTATTAAAATTTAAGCCTAATTCTTCTTGAGTAGATGTGCTAATTCCGAATTGATTTAATATATAGCTGTGTATTTTGAGATTGGTTAGATTATTCAAAGCCTTAACATCAAAATTATTTTGTAGCTCACCTAAGCGTTTCAGGTAGTTATACCAAGTCTGACGGCTTTTATACCTTTGAAGGTATCTGCTCCTGGTTTCGGCCAGTCCATAGGCCTGCAAGCTGGCTAAAATGCCTTTGATAGTATCTTTAGTCTGTATGTGGCTGTAATGCTCGTCTAAAAACTTTTCAATAAATGGTTGGCCTTCTAAGGACAAAAACAGGATTTTTTGTAATGGATGGTTGAATACGTCATTAACTTCCTGTTTTAGTAAGGCGTCCCAAATATGTTGCTTGAAGATGGCTTCTAGGGTTGGTTTTTTTCTGCCAAGATACGGTTTGAATTTAGCCGTGATTTTTCGGGGAGTTTTTAGTGTAAGCTCAATTCTTAGAATTTCTGCACCACCGTCTTCAAATTTTTTGGCTATTTCTTTTTCTTCTTTGGTTTTAGCATTGTTCAAAACCTCTCGTTTTTTATCGTAAGCTTTGATAGTTTCTGAGCTTATTTTGCCTTTGCTAAATATCAATTCTTTGCCCCGATACTTATAATCTGAAAAGTCAACAATTCTATATTTGGAATGAGCTTTGTAATCAAAAGGTTTCAGTGCTTTTAAGGCTAAATCACAGGGACAGACTTTCTCTAAGTGTATGTTTTTACCGATGGCTAGCAGTATGGGAATAGCTGATTTTATCTGATGAGAAAATATATAAACGCCTATCGTTTGTAAGAACTCGTGTAGTGCTTTTACTGTGTCATCAAGCTGGTGCTCATATATAATTGAGTGGTTCTCGCCGTATAACAGTTTTGGCAGCGAAGTTTCAAGACAAAAATAGGTTTTAGCTGGGTTAAGAAAGTCTTGTTCAATCCAGTATTTGGGCGTATAGACGCCTTGTTTTTGTCTATCTTTTCGCCAAGTATTATTAGTCCAGATATACCTGTTTCCTGTAGCGTAGAATAGATTTAATGCCCTTTGGTGTATCTTTTCTTGGAAGTAAAAGGTATTTTTATGTTCGTATTTGAATTTTAGTTTTATAGTGTCTATCATCTCTGGGATGTGTTATAACCTCTAGTTACTGCTCAAAGTTAATTTGAGTAGAGTCTATTTTTAAGGTTTTTAACATTGTCCCAGTATGAGCGTGATTTTTGCTCTAGTCGGTCAGCCCAAAAATCATCAGCCACTTTTTCAATGCCTGCGTCACGGCGGAAAACAAATTGAACTTTACGGGGATTTGCTCTATCCAAAGTTAGTAATTCAAAATCAGCCGTTGTCAAAGCGGCTGCACAACCTAAATCATAAGTAGCAAAACGGTCGTTGTTTTCTTCAGAGACTTTATTGCTTGTTATGTTTTTTTGTTTCTCTGATAGTTTTTTTGTCATAGTAATTTTTGATAATAATTTTTTATATCTTAATTTTAATAAATCTGAGCAATACTTTTAATTGACTAGTGGTATACTTTGGCCAATAAAAAAATAGCCATATTAGGCTATTTTTTAGTAAGTTGTTAACAATGACTAGAAGTTAACTAAAAGTCAGTTAACAAATTTTATGTTGTATTTTTCACGATTTAGGTCATAACCGCCAGTAGGTAAGCGTATTATTAAGTCATCTTTTAATTTAAGTTTGTTTTTGAAATGAGAGTTTATTTCCTTTATTTCTTTACTTGGCATTTGATTGCTTTTATAACCAATAGTTTGGCACAAAATGTTAATATCTTTACGGCCATCTTTTAGAATAGTAATTATTTTAGGCCTTTTATTTCCTTTTATTGCATAGCTTGGTTTTTTAGTTTTTTCATTTTGATAAATTCCATTCCTTGTAGATATGAACACTTTTTTCTTGTCAGTGCGTTGTATGTCTTTTTTGGGCGAACTTTTTTGTTTAGTTGATGTAGCTATAGAGCTTAAGCCATCTTTTAGGCCTTCAACTTCCATTGCCCCACCAACTATTTGAACTTGCAATGGTTGCTGTGTATTTTTTTCATTCTGTCCAAAATCAAATTCGCCGTTTTCTTTTTTCTCATCAATACTTTCCATCATTTTAGACCAACTTTTAGACTTTGTTTTCTGGAGTCGAGATACACTGTCATCTATTTCATAAAGGTGCAGGATTAACCATTGAGGTAGAGGGAATGTTTGTTGGCCAGCTCGAACCCACATACTTTCAATATCGCCATAGAAATTTAGCATACCAGCCTTGCCACCATTTTCCCACCAGACGTCCATATCGTCTAAATTTTCAAAAAGGTTGTCTGGTAAATAATCAGGCATACTTTTCTTTATTTTTGCAAAATCATCACGTTTTAATAAAGTTTTTAGGTTGTCTATAAGGATTATGTATTGAGCGTTTAGCCTTTCGTTAACCATAAGAAGATAGCCAGAATAACTAGCTTCAAGGGTATTTGAAATTCGTCCTATGATTATTTTGAGCATAAATACCGCTTGTTCATATGAGAGCTTATTGATTTTTATTTCTTTACCGCTAATAGCTTTTGTTGCTTTCCTCACACGCTCAATTAATTTGTCGTTTTCTTTTAATTTTTTTGCAATTTCTTTTGTACCTGGTTTTTCTTTGGCAATTCCGAGCAACAAGAAGCTAATTAGATTTAAGGAATTTTCAGCCTTTTTTGCTACAGCCTCAACTTCGGCAGTGGCCAAAGATGTAAAAGGCCTTTCGTATGTTTCTGATAGTTTTCCAATTTTATTTTGGCCGACAATGTTTTCTATTTTATCAATAATTTCTAGGTAAAGGTTTTCCAAACTTTCACGGTCAAGCGGAGTATTACTTTGGTAGGCTTGGGTTAGCATTGACACTTGGCTTAATAGCACCCAAAATTCAGCAAGATGGTCTGGATAAATAACATAACTTTTTGGCTCTACAATTTTTCCATCTATACTAACCCAATCATCTATGCCCAGATTAGACTCATCGTCAGTTGGCAATGTATAAATTTGTCCATCTTTATCAATCGTGATGTTATTATATTTTAGCCACTTGTTGTATTTATCAATAGTTTCTTTTGTTTTATCTTCATCACCAGCAAACATTAAAGGATGTATTGTTTCTTGTATAATTTTTAGTGCTTTTATATAGTCTTCTTCCGATTTTGAGCTTGTATAGTATGATAGTATGTAAAAAACAGCACGCCATTTGGTATCTTTGATAAATATAGTTTCTGGTACTCCCAAGTTAGTAAAAATCTCAACAATTTTGTAAAAGGTAAATCTATCACCAATGTCTCTTGCAATCAATTCAAGAGCTTCTCTTTTAATACGACTGTTTTTCCCAGTAATTCTATTATGGAGTTCAATTATTTTATCACCGTAAAATTCAAATTCAATTATCCTATTTCCAACCACACGGTGAGTTTGTTTTTTCATTTCATCCCAGTCATACTCAATGAGGTCAAGGTCTATGAGTAGCTGGATAAGGTCGTCGTTAGTCTCTTCTGTGGAAGTTTTGTATTTATGCTTTGGTTTGACATCTCGAATGTCTATTATTTGCATAAATTTTTGGAATAACTCTCGATGTTGTAGGAGTTCATCTACAGTTTTAATATATGAAAGTAGATTACTACGTCTTGTTTTTTTGGTGTTTTCTTTTTTCGTTTTGGGAGTCATAGTAATTTTTATAGTAATGTTTGCAGATTGTAAAAATCTACTGTATAATAATGTTAGCAAATGTTAAGTAATAAATCAATGAACCAAGATATTGCTAAAAATGAAGAAATGCCAGAGCTTCTAACATTACAAGAGGCTTGCGATATTCTAAAATGTCATCCAAACACCCTTCGTCAATGGGACAAGAAGGGTATTTTAGTTGCCGTGCGTTTTGGTGAGAGAAAAGATAGAAGATATAGAAAAGAAGATATTTTGCAATTTTTAAATCAGCAAGATAAATGAAATAAATAATTAACAATTTAATTGCCTAACCCTCTTGAATTAAAAATTTAGAGATATGGCATAAAATCCCATCCCTGATACTGAGCTCTTCGTTCAGCTACTCAGGGATGGGTCGTATAGGGAAACTTGTATGGATGGCCGAAAGGTCGTCGGCTGGCGGGGAGCTTTGTGCTTTTCGTCAGTGAGAAAACTAAATCCCATCCCTATATGCCAACAAAAAATAAATCGGTTAATTTATCCGACAATAAAAAAACAACAAATACTCTCCTTCAAGAGGTGGAGGGTTTTAAAAAAGAAATAAAACAACTTAAAACTAGGAAGAAATACGGTCTTGTCTGGGAGAGTAAACCAGAGAAGGTTGTTGAGATGTGTAAGGAAAAACTGCCAGTCCTTAAAGAAGAAAAATTTAAAGAAATAAAATCTAATACAAAGAGCCCAGTTAATGTTTTGATTGAGGGAGACAATTACCATTCTCTCTCAGTTTTAAATTATACTCATAAAGGTCTTGTAGATGTGATATATATTGACCCTCCTTATAACACTGGTAACAAGGATTTTATATTTAATGATGACTATATTGATAAAGATGATAGTTACCGTCATTCCAAGTGGGTTTCATTTATGTATTCAAGATTAAAATTGGCTCGTAATTTATTAAGTAAAGATGGAGTAATTTTTATATCAATTGATGATAATGAATTTGCACAATTGAAATTATTGTGTGATGAAATTTTTGGTGAAAGAAATTTCTTATCCGCAATAAAATTAAAAGTAAAAGCACCAGCAGGCGTTGGGCAGGAGAGTTATTTATTTGATATTTGTGAGTATGTATTAGCATATGCAAAAAATTCTCTGAATGTAGTAAATAGGACTCCCCAGACAGAAAAAATTATTTCTACTGACACAACAAAAACATATAACAAAATACTAAAGTCATTTGGTAATGATAAATTGGTAAAAACTATATCTGGAGGGATTGTAGGTAAAATTAAAGTATATAAACACAATAAGTATGAAATTGAAACCATACCTGTACTTAAGAGAGATATGGCTACCTATTATTCAAATTTCAATAAGGTATTTAGAACCACAAATCCCCAAGGCGGGCTGATGAAAAGGGTAATACCACAAATCCCAAAAAAGGGATTGGTTTCAATTGAGTATGTGCCATCTAAAGGTAGGAATAAAGGCACTAGGTATAGGTATTATTTTATAGATGGGTCTTTAGTTGTCTGGTTAAAAGACTCCGCATTAAAGGATACAGAAAATAAGTTGGTGAAAAAGAATGCAAAGAATACAAATTTATGGCTTGATAATTTTCATCAGGGTATTGCTGGAGAAGGAAATGTAGATTTTAAAAATGGCAAGAAGCCAGTACGAATGATAAAGAGATTACTTGAAATGGCATCTGATGATAGTGCGGTTATACTAGATTTTTTTGCTGGCTCTGGCACAATAGGGCAAGCAGTATTAGAGCTTAATAATAAGGACTCAGGCAAGAGAAAATTTATATTATGTACTGATAATGAAGAAAATATATGTAGAGAAAAATGTTACCCTAGAATATCTAATGTTATAAAAGGCTATTCAAATAAAAAAGGATTAGGAGGGCACTTAAAATACTACAAAACAGATTTTGTAGATGGACAATCTACGGATAAGAATAAAAAGGCTTTAGTTGATAAATCAACCGAAATGCTTTGTATTAAGGAAAATTGTTTTAATAGTGTTAAGAGAGGCAAAAATTTTGTAATTTTCAAAGATGGCGACAATAAATATCTAGGTATTATTT
The DNA here is from genome assembly GCA_018656065.1 of Candidatus Komeilibacteria bacterium. Classification (GTDB taxonomy): domain Bacteria; phylum Patescibacteriota; class Patescibacteriia; order UBA1558; family GWA2-36-10; genus XYD1-37-29. The sequence goes on from JABHZY010000017.1 coordinate 113,719, forward strand.
ATGATGATGATGGCATAGAGCCCCTTAAAAAAGAGGTTAATAGATTAAAGAAGAAATTTATTGTTTATGTTTTCTCTCTTGATGATAGTGCTAGAGAGGAAGAATTTGAAGATGTAGGCGAGTGGGTTGAGCCTAAACCTATACCAGCGGTAATTTTAAATGTATATAAAAGAGTATTCCGATGATAAAATTAAAAGATTATCAAAAAAATGCAGTAGAAAATCTGCATAGAAAAATTGAGAGTTCACTTAGGGCATCAGAAAACGAGGTGGTTATTTTTCAAGCCCCTACTGGCTCTGGTAAAACAGTGGTTGTTTCAGAATTGTTGAAAGAACTTGTAAAAAATAAGTCTGGCCACAAAGAGCTCTCTTTCGTTTGGCTTTCGGTTAGAATGTTGCACGAACAAAGTAAGGAGAAACTAGAAAATTACTATGAAGACGATAGGCTTATAAAATGTTCATATTTTGAGGATTTAGAAGACCGTAAAATAGCCGAAAATGAAATACTATTTATAAATTGGCATAGCATCAATAAAAAGGACATTAACATTTTTGTTCGTGAGAATGAACAGGATAATAATTTAAGTAGTATCATAAAAAATACAAAAGCTGATGGGCGTGAAATGGTTTTAGTTATTGACGAAAGTCATCATACTGCTAGTTCTGACAAATCAAAAGAGCTCATTGAGGTCATAAGCCCTAAATTGGTATTAGAGGTTTCTGCTACACCACACTTAACAGAAAATGTCGCAGAGATTGAGAAAGTACGCTTAACAGATGTTAAAGCAGAAGAAATGATAAAGTCGGAGATTACAGTTAATCCAGAATTTTTAAATATCAAGGTAGGCACTAAAAGCTCAGATGAAATAGTGATAGAGCAGGCTTTAAACAAAAGAACAGAGTTGGCCAAAATGTATAAAAAAGAAAAAGACAATGTTAATCCTTTGTTACTAATCCAGTTACCAGATAAAAAGAGTAATCTTATTAGCAAAAAAGAAGATGTAATAAAGATATTAGATAAAAACGGCATAACTGAAAAGAATGGTAAACTCGCTATTTGGTTGTCAGAGGATAAATCAGACACGCTACAAGGGATTGAACAAAACGATAATCAGGCAGAGGTTTTGATTTTTAAACAAGCTATTGCATTGGGCTGGGATTGTCCAAGAGCTTCAATTTTGGCAATTTTTAGAGAGTCAAAGAGTTTTACCTTTACTATACAGACTATCGGTAGGATTATGAGAATGCCAGAGCTTAAGTATTATACAAAAACTCCAGAGCTTAATCAGGGTTATGTTTTTACAAACTTATCTGACATAGAAATTACTGAGGATTATGCCAAAGATTACCTCACTGTTTATGAGTCAAAAAGAGATAATAAAATATATAAAAACATTTCTATTCCCTCTGTGTATTTAAAAAGACAGAGAGAAAGAACTCGTTTATCAGGAGAATTTACTAAATTGTTTGCACAAATAGCACAGACAAAGAAACTAAAGTCTAAGGTCACCCTAAAGCCATCAAAGCTAATTAGTCCCATAATATCAGATGGCAAGATTGTAGACATTGATAAATCTGGCGAAATAGAACATAAGGGTAAAATTAAAGTAGCCCTTAACGAGAAAGAGCTACAAGAAATGTTTGATAAGTTTATAATACGAAACTGTACTCCTTATGCCCCCGCTGACTCAAGCGATAGAATGAAGACAGCTCTTTATCAATTTTTTAATAAAGATTTTAAATTGGCAAAGTATGACCCTAAAGTTCAAAGATTGGTGTTAGGTCAAGAAAATGCACAGATTTTTGTAGACACAATCAATTTGGCCAAAGAGAAATATAAGAAGGAAATAGTCAAAAAAGTTAATGAAAAAAGAGAGGTTATAGAAACGCTAAAATGGGAAGTACCAGTAGTAATTAGTTATAACAGCAGATACCAGAAAGAAGAGCGTAAATTGTCAGCAATGAAACCATTTTACACTGCTAAGCCTAGTGAACCAGAGAAGATGTTTGTAGAGCTTTTAGAAGGCTCAAAAAAGGTAAAATGGTGGTATAAAAATGGTGAAACGGAGGTTAAATACTTTGCTGTTTTAAGAGAAGATAATTTAGCATTTTATCCAGACTTCATTTTTCAATTGAAGGATGGAAGTATAGGTATATTTGATACTAAATCAGGCAGAACTGCTGAAACCGATGAGGCTGCACCCAGAGCCGAACCATTACAGAAATATATAAAAAAGCAAAACAAGAAAGGTAAAAAGTTATTTGGAGGAATTGCCATCTATGTTAATGGTACTTGGAGATATAATGATAATTCTAAATACGAATATAATCCTAACGATTTATCAAGCTGGAAGATATTAACTTTATAAGGTTAATATAACTATCAATAAATGTATGTCAAAAATAAAGAAAAAAAAGACATTAACAGTTCCTATAAAAGATATTAAGATTGATAAAGTAAGATATAAAAAGGCCAAAAAAAGTTTTGATGATTTTTTGAGCTCCACTGCCCATTTACATTTTTTCAAATGTCAGGATGAAGAGTGCCTTTTAGAGTTTATGGTATTGTCTTGGAAAAAAGATTGGCCATTGAAATATAAACCCTATTGTCCAGAATGTGGTCAGCAAAAAGCTAGTAATCTTCGTAGTGTTTCTACTGATAAAAAAATATACGAAGTTGTATATAGTGATAAATGGGAGGATATTGGAAAATATATGAAAAGAAAAATTTTACATTTTGAAGATGAAGAAATGTTGGCCAATATATATTCCACCAAACTTAAACAACTAGGGTTTGATTATAAGTTTTATTTACATCCGCCAAAGACAGAACAAGAGTTGATAAGTTTAGTGTTGACCGAGAAACCTGATTTGATAATTATGGATATAATAATGCCCGTGATGGACGGATTTAAGGCTACTGAAATTCTGAAAAATCACCCAGAGACAAAAGACACACCGATTATAGGTTTGTGCAATATGGGTCAGAAAGAGGATATTGATAAGGCCAGAGAATTGGGTATGTCCGATTACTTTGTAAACTCGCAAATTACTCCCACTAAATTTGTAGCTAGGGTAGGGGGGTTTTTAGATAGTCCTCAAGACTATACTCCCAAATTTGGCTAAATTAGAGCACATACTACTGGGGATATTTATTAAAAATTTAGCTAATTATAGCTATTTTTTTATAATTTTAAGATAAAAACTATTGACATTTTTGCTAAAATATGCTATCATTATATATTATTTAATGCTCCTTATACAATCTACTTGCAAACAGTAGCTATAGCCACAAGCCCTTAATATATTGAGGTTTTCTGGCTATGGCTACCAAGGTGGTCGCCCTCTAGCTCTAACCTAGGACGAGTTCTTCAAAAAGAACGTGTCCAAAGCAAAGGAGTTGACGATGTCAACAATTTATTCCATCGGCCAGATGAACCAGCTCGCAGATGCTCTCGAGGCAGCGGGATACACTCCCGATGACGTGACTAAGCTCCGTTCCAAGCCCGAGACTCTCAAGCAGTTCAAGCCCGTCCTGATGGGAATGGCCGAAGTCACCATCAAGACTCACGTCATCGACTGCGATGCCGACCCTTACGTGCCCGACAACTGGAATGTTGAGGAGCACATCAAGGGTGGCGAGCTTCGCTGGAACCCCGACGAGGTCGAACTCTGGCTCTGCGACGAGCAGAAGAAGGATTCTATCGAGGGCAACAAGCTTCGTAAGAAGCTGAAAGGTCAGCTTGTCCTCAACGCCAACGTTCTGGATTATCTGCTGGCTAACCCCAAGCTCATCCCCGAGGAGTGGAAGAATAAGGCGGTGTTCTTCTGGGGCACCATCTACCGCTACTCGAGCGGCGACCTGTCTGTCCGCTACCTCTATTGGGACGACGACGGGTGGGACTGGAGCAGCGGCTGGCTCGGCCGTGGCTTCGGCGACGGCGACCCTGCGGCGGTTGCCTGCAAGTAGTTAGTCCTTGAGACTTAAGCACTTTGGCCTCCTTAGGCCTTTGTCCTTAGTCCTTTGGACTTGAAAACAGCGACCTACATCGGTTACTCACACTGGTGTAGGTCGTTTACTTTTGCCAATTTTGTCTGCGAATGAAGAGAG
>JABHZY010000018.1 GCA_018656065.1 Candidatus Komeilibacteria bacterium
ACAACAAATGAAAAATATAATCTATATTATCCAAATTGTAGTTTCTATTCTTTTGATGATTACTGTTTTGATGCAACAAAAAGGCTCTGGTCTAGGAGCTGGATTTGGTGGCGAAAATTCTGTTTATCGTACCAAAAGAGGTGCTGAAAAATTTATTTTTAGATTTACAATTATTTTAGCTTTTCTATTTTTAGCCACCTCTTTGGCTAATCTATTTGTAGAATAGTTAATAACTAATAATTAAAATAAAAGTATAAAGACCTTCTCCAAAATTAAAAGTTTTTTGATTTTTGTAAAACATAGAAGTCAAAATATCTTTGGCAAAATTTTAAATTTGTTAAAAAAAGGTAAAGACCAAATAGTTCAAACTGATGAGGAAGACATCAACCAACAATTGATAATGCAACTTAATAAAAAGAAGCTTCCTAGTCCTGAGCAATTAAAACAACTGCCAAAATTCCTTAACAAAAAAGAAAAACTCCAAATGGTAATAGCGCTAGTTATATTAATAGTGTCTAGCTTTGTTATTAGTTGGCGTTTTTATATCAAAAACTCAACAGCTATTCCAAACTATGGCGGCGCCTATACCGAAGGTATGGTGGGTGCACCAAATTTAGTCAATCCTATATTAGCTACCAGTGATGTAGATCGAGATCTAACAAAATTGATATTTTCTGGACTGATGAAACAGAATGGAGAAAATCAATTAGTTCCTGATCTAGCTAGTAGCTATACTATTGATGCTGAACAAACTACTTATACATTTGAACTTAGAAATGATCTTCGTTGGCATGATGACCAACCTATTACTACTGATGATATATTGTTTACAATTAATAGTATAAAAAATAGTGAATACAAGAGTCCTTTTAGAAATAGTTTTAATGGCGTTACTGTTCAAGTTATAAATGATCAGACTATTCAATTTAAATTAGCCAAGCCCTTTGCTCCGTTTTTATCAATATTAACTATTGGTATTATTCCCCAACATCTCTGGTATCCTGTCCCTGCCTTTAGCGCTAATCTTACCGATCTTAATACAAGACCTATTGGCTCTGGACCATATCAATTTAAATCTCTTACTAGAGAAAGTAATGGTAATATAAAATCATATGTTCTAGAAGCTTATGATGATTATCATCTTGATAAGGCCTATATTGAAGAATTAAATTTTAAATTTTATCCTGACTTTTTAACTGCTGTAACAGCTTTGCAAAATAAAAACGTAGACGGTCTAATTTATTTACCAAAAGAATATAAAGAAGAAGTAAAAAATTCTAAAGTAAATTTGCACAATTTACAATTTCCTCAATACACGACTTTATTTTTCAATCCAAAAAATAATAACTTGTTAACTAATAATAGTTTTCGTGGAGCTTTAGCTCTAGCTGTAGATAAACAAAGAATATTAGACGAAGTATTATATGGAGATGGTCAAATAATTCATACCCCTATATTACCTGGCCTATTAGGCTATGATAGTGAATTGAAAACTGAAGGCCATGACCCAGCTAAAGCTAAAGAAATACTAGATAGTCTAGATTGGCCAATGCCCGCCGAAGGCCAATTTCGCGCTAAAACTGAAGATGAAGAAACTATAGAGTTAAAAATTAAATTGACTACTATTGATCAAACAGAAAATGTCAAAATTGCATCCATTATTCAAGAAAATTGGCAATCAATTGGCATTAAAACTGAGTTAGATATTGTCTCTAAAGATAAAATTAAAAAAGACACTATTGAAACTCGCGATTATGAAGTATTAATTTTTGGCCAAGTTGTAAATACCAGCTCTGGGCCCTATCCTTTCTGGCATTCTAGTCAAAATAGTCATCCCGGTTTGAACTTAAGTGTCATGGCTAATAAAGATATTGATGACTATTTAGATATTATACGTAATGCCAAAAATGAAGAAGCTGCCTTGGAACCATTAAAAAAATTCCAAGAAAAACTTCTAGAGTTAAACTTTGCTATATTTTTATACAACCCAACTTATACTTACCCTACAGCTGATAATTTAAAAGGTATGGAAGACCTAAAATTTATTAACTTGCCAGCTGATAGATTTAATAATATTACGTCTTGGTATATAAAAACCAAACGTATATTATCTCGTAATAATTAAAAAATTAAAAAACTGTTATGAATGTAATGAAAGATTCAACTGATAATTTATTGTCAGGTACTGATGGTACTAAGAAACCAGCCTCGCCGAAAACGACGAGTCGAGGCGGGAAAACTCACCCTAAGAAAAAGGTGCAGTTTAATCGTACTAAAAATAAACCAGCCAAGAGAAAAGCTCAAGGCCCTAAACCAAAAGCTGTGGGAAATCAAGCCAAGAGAAAAGCTCAAGGCCCTAAACCAAAAGCTGTGGGAAATCAAGCCAAGAGAAAAGCTCAAGGCCCTAAACCAAAAGCTGCAAACAATCGACCTAAGAGAAAAGCTCAAGGCGGTTTTAAAAATTCAGCTACCAAAAATATTAGTCCTATTGGAGCTAATAAGCTTAGAATTATTCCAATTGGTGGCTGTGAAGAAGTTGGTCGTAATATGACTATCTTTGAATACGGCAACGATATAATGATACTTGATATGGGCCTACAATGGCCCGAGGAAGATATGCCGGGAATTGATTATATAATCCCGAATATTGAATACCTTAAAGGTAAAGAAAAGAATATTCGTGGTGTTGTGATTACTCATGGTCATTATGATCATATTGGAGCTATCCCCCACCTTATTCCTAAATTAGGACATCCTACTATTTATGGAACTCCTTTAACTTTGGGAATTATTGCTAAACGTCAAGAAGACTTTAAAGGTGAAAAAGCTTTAAAACTAAAATCAATTACTCCTAGCACCAAATTAGCTTTGGGTAAATTTAGAATTAGCTTTTTTGGCGTAAGCCATAATATCCCTGGTTCCGTTGGAGCAATTATAGATACGCCAAATGGTAAAATAATTCATACTGGAGATTTTAAATTAGATGCTAAGTCTTCTGGAGATGCTCCTACTGAAATAGCTAAAATAAAAGCATTGGGCAAACAAAATGTAATTGCTTTAATGTCTGACTCTACTAATGCTCCTCAAACTGGACGCCAATTAACTGAAGGAGATATTCAAAGTAATATTGATGAAATCCTAAAACAAGCTACTGGCAGAACTATAGTTGGTACATTTGCTTCCCTATTAGGTAGAATCCAACAAATTATCTGGGCTGCTGAAAAAATAAATAAAAAAGTAGTAATTGAAGGATTCTCAATGAAGAGGAATGTAGAGCTAGCTCAGCAACTGGGTTATATGAAGGTTAAGAAGGGCACTCTTATTCAACTTAAAGATATGAGAGACTATCCATCTAATAAAATTATTATTATGTGTACTGGTGCCCAAGGTGAGGATAACGCTGTTCTTATGCGTATAGCCACTAATGAACATCGAGTACTTAAAGTAGAAAAAGGTGACACTATAGTATTTTCTTCATCTGTTATTCCGGGTAATGAAAGATCCGTTCAAAGACTGAAAGATAATTTGTATAGAAAAGGCGCTGAAGTAATTCACTATAAGATGATGGATGTTCACGCTGGCGGACATGCTCGTCAAGAAGATCTTTATGAAATGATACAAATGGTCAGGCCAAAATATCATGTTCCTGTCTATGGTAATCATTCTTTCTTAAAAATACATGGTAAGGTAGCTCAAAGAGCTGGTATGGCTGAAAAAGATATATTCATTCCTGACAATGGTCAGATTATTGAAGTTGATGCCAATGGCAATGGAATATTAACCAAAGATAAAGCACCATCAGAATATGTATTTGTAGATGGACTAGGAGTCGGTGATGTATCACACGTAGTACTACGTGATCGAAGGATGATGTCTGAAGATGGCATGGTAGTGGTAATTGCTACTATTGGTAAAAATGGTAAGTTAATCCATTCTCCAGATATTATATCTCGTGGTTTTATCTATATGAGAGAAAATAAAGAAATCGTAGAAAATATTCGTACTAAAGTAAAAAATATTGTGAACGAACATAATAAAACAAACGGAAAAATAAACGATGTCTATATTAAAGAATCCCTAAGAAATGATCTGGGGCAATTCATATTCCAAAAGACAAAAAGACGACCAATGATTCTGCCAGTACTAATAGAAGTTTAAACTTAAAGCCCCGAGTTGACCTCGGGGCTTTATTTAGATAAAATATTACTATAGATTATTATAAAAGATAAATGAAAAAATTATTTTCTGGCATTAAGCCAACAGGTAAAATTCATCTTGGAAATTATTTAGGTGCTCTAAAAAATTGGGCAGAGCTACAAAAAAAGTATAACTGTATATATTCTATAGTAGATATGCATGCTTTAACTATTGATATTCATCCTAATGAACTTAGAGACAATAGCCTTAAACTTGCCATAGACCTTCTAGCTTTAGGAATTGATCCCAAAAAATCACTACTTTTTCGTCAGTCAGACGTAGTTGGACATACTGAACTAGCTTGGATATTTAATTGTCTAACGCCAGTTGCAGAGCTTGAAAGAATGACTCAATTCAAAGATGAATCAAAGAGAAGTGCTGGTAACGTAAATGCAGGTTTACTTACTTATCCAGTCCTGCAGGCAGCTGATATTCTCCTTTATCGTGCTGAAACTGTACCAGTTGGCGAAGATCAACTACAACATTTAGAACTTACTCGAATTATTGCTCGTAAATTTAATAATCGCTATCAAAGATATTTTCCAGAATCAAAACCTATAATTTCTCCTGCTCGTCGCGTAATGTCACTTAAATATCCTGATAAAAAAATGAGTAAATCTCATGGTGAGGCTAGTTATATTGCTATTAGAGATGACGAGAAAACAATTACTAAGAAAATCCAAAAAGCTGTTACCAATGAACGTGGTATTCTAAATCTATTAGAGTTATATTCATATTTTGGAACTCAAAATAAATACAAAGAAATGATGGAATCTCACAAAGCAGGCAAATTAATGAATCTGCAACTCAAAGAAGAGCTAATTAAAGTTATATTAGAATTTTTGAAACCGGTGCAAGAAAAAATAGCTTATTATGAAGATAATAAACCTAAGGTAGAAAAGATACTTCGCGACGGTGGCAAAAAAGCTCAACGTCAAGCTGATCAAACAATGAGTCAAGTTAAACAACTGGTAGGTTTAAAATAAAAAAATATAAAAACAGCCCTGAGTATAGTCGAAGGGCTGTTTTTATATTTGACATTAGAAATCACAACTGATAAAATCTGTTTGTCATTTTGAAGGTATCCTTTAAAAATACCAACAAGATGATGACTACTTCAATCCAATCGATAAGGAGGGTGATCATGGATCCCCGATTTAAAAAACTGGCCAAATTGTTAGTGGGTTACTCTACTCAGGTAGGGAAGGGAGATAGGGTGCTGTTACAAACTAGCACCACCACACCTCACCAAATGCATGTAGCTTTGGTGGAGGAAGTCCGAAGAGCGGGCGGCGTGATGATGGCGCCTCAGCTCATGGACGAACGTCTTTCGGCTCTTTGCCAGGCTGGATGCACCAAAAAACAACTAGCGGCTGATGCGGCGGCCTACATGATCAAGATGCTGGCGGCTGATGTCCGAATCGCTTTCCGCGGTTTTGACAACATCATGGAAATGAGCCATGTGCCGCCGGAAGACAGTAAGCGTCACAACCAGATCATCACTGGACTCTGCATGGAAGAGGCTATAGAGAACACCCGCTGGGTGCTCACTCGCTGGCCTACTCCAGCCTTTGCTCAACTGGCCGGTATGTCCACGGCTGACTTCGAGGATTTCTTCTTCAACGCAGTCCTCGTAGATTACAAGGCCATGACTGCGTCGGTCCAGCCGCTGATCAAGCTGATGCAAAGAACTGACAAGGTCCAAATCCTTGGACCAGACACTGAGCTGTCCTTTAGCATCAAGGGCATACCCGCTGTGCCGTGCACTGGTCTACGCAACATTCCCGATGGCGAAGTCTATACTGCGCCTGTTCGTGATTCGATGAACGGTCACATTCACTACAACACCGTCACCATTACCAAGAGCGGACAACGCTTTGGTGGAGTCCGCTTCGAGATCAAAGACGGCAAAATTATCAATGCCGCCTGCGATGATGGTGATGTGAATCTCATCAACGAGATTCTTGATACCGATGAGAGCGCTCGCTATTTTGGTGAGTTTGCTCTGGGTATCAATTGGGGCGTAACCAAAACCGTTGGCGATACGCTCTTCGACGAGAAGGTGGGCGGCAGCCTACACCTCACTCCTGGCATGTGCTACGATGATGCTCCCAATGGCAACAAAAGTGCCGTGCACTGGGACATTATTCTGGATCAACGTGCCGAACATGGCGGCGGAGAGATCTACTTCGATGGTAAGCCAGTCCGTAAGGATGGACTCTTCTTACCCAAGAAGCTCCACGGACTCAACCCGCCCAACAACTGATCTTTTGCAGAACAAAAACCCCGTCTCTTATTTAAGAAACGGGGGTTGTATTTTTTATTTTCTAAAAATTAACTTACAGACTTGATAGCTTTTTTCAAAACCTTAGCAGAGTTTTTAAACAACTTTTGCTCTTCTTTAGATAATTCTAAAGGTAAAGTTTCCATAACACCTTTACCACCAACTATAGCTGGCGTGGATAAACAGACATCTTTTACTCCATAAATATTTTCTATCAAATGTGACACCGGTAAGATTATTCGTTTATCATGAAGTATTGCTTTGATAATATATGAAGCAGCTGAACCAATGCCATAATAGGTGGACTGCTTGCCATCAATAATGGCATAGGCTGCATTTTTAGTTTCTTTAAATACCTTTACTTGATCTTGCTTATTAAAATTTTTATGCTCAAGTAATTTAGAATTACCAATTCTAGCTGTACTCCAAACTGGAAACTCACTATCACCATGCTCTCCCATAATATAAGCGTGTATACTCTTAGCATTGATATTTAATTTTTGACTAAGTAAATATCTAAAACGAGCTGTATCTAAAGTAGTACCACTGCCCATAATTTGGTGTTTCTTTTTAGGAAACATTTTGATAGCCGCATAAGTCAAAACATCTACTGGGTTAGTAATCATAAGGACTACTATATTTGGATTAGCCTTAAAAATCTGTGGCATTATCTCTCTGATAATTTTGGTATTCTTCTCAATCAAATCCAAACGAGTCTCGCCTGGTTTTTGAGCAGCTCCACAAGTAATCACTACTACTCCACTATCACGACAATCATTGTAAGTACCAACTTTTACGTGAGTCTTTTTGGTAAACGGCACCGCGTGCTGCAAATCCATCACTTGAGCTTTGGCTAACTTTTTATTGAGATCCACTATAGCAATCTCTTCAGCGCTATCTTGAGTTACTAAACTATATGCTAATGTAGAGCCAACCATGCCAGCTCCGATAATTGTAACTTTATTCTTCATATTTTATTTTAGGTTAATTGTTTTAGATTTAATTTTCCGGCCGAGAAATTTCTCAGCAGCTTGATCAAATTTTTTATTATCATTGGTGGTCAAAAAAACTCGGCTTGGATCTTTAGATGGACTATCATACTCTGGATGCCTGCCAATATATCCTGCTAATTTATCAGCTACAATTTGACCACTGCGCAATACTTTTACTTCTGTACCAAAACTTTTTTCTATCATAGTTTGCAACCAACCGTAATGGGTACATCCTAAAACTACTGCGTCTAAATTTATTTTTTTAAGAGGTCTAATATATTCAGTCAAAATCATTTTAGTTTCTGGCATATTCTCCCGAGATTCTTCAATCAAAGGCACGAGTAAAGGACAGGCCTGCTGAAAAACTAAAATACTAGGATTAATACTAGAAAATTCATTAACGTAAGCTTTAGAATCAATAGTACTAACTGTGCCCATTATACCTACTTTAGAATTTTTCTTAAGTTCTGATACAGTTTCTACTAAAGGATGGATTACTCCCAATATATTTCTGCCTGGATATTTTTTTGGTAGATACTCCTGTTGTAATTTACGAAGAGCCATAGCCGAGGCAGTGTTGCAAGCAAAAATTATTAACTTACACCCTTTGGCAAATAAATAATCTACTGCCTCCTGGCTATATTTATATATTAATTTTTGACTTCGATCTCCATAAGGGGCCCGAGCATTATCACCTAAATAAATATAATCATATTGAGGTAATTTTTTCTCAATATCTCTGAAAATACTTAAGCCACCATAACCTGAATCAAAAATTCCAATCATTTATGCTTTTTTAGTTTTACTAAAGCCCTCAAAAGCACGAAGAATCTCCAGCGGCATAGCCACTACTACAGTATTTGACTGATCTGAAGAAAGATCATTGATTGACTGTAGAGTTCTAAGATGAAGAGCGCCTGGAGAGGCAGCTAATGTATCAGCAGCCTTACCCATATTTGTAGCCGCAATAACTTCACCCTCCGCTTTAATAATTACTGCCCGTTTTTCACGTTCGGCCTCAGCTTGTTTGGCAATAGTTCTTTGCATATCCTTTGGTAATTCAATATGTTTTAAATCAACTGACTGCACTTTGATGCCCCAAGGGTCTGTGGCTGCATCAACGATAGTTTGGATTCTATCAGAAACCTGATCACGCTTGGTAAGTAACTCATCTAAGTCTACTTCACCAACTACATCACGCATAGTAGTCTGAGCTAGCTGAGAAACCGCATAATAAAAGTCTTCTACTTCTAAGATAGCTCTATCAACGGCTACTACTTTATAATAAAGCACTGCATTTACATTAACAGTTACATTATCTCTAGTAATAGCATCTTGATCTGGCACATCAACAGCTTTGACACGAATGTCTACTTTGCTCATTGATTGAAAGATTGGCCAAATTAATCTCCAGCCTGGTTCTACGGTTCCTATATATTTGCCTAAAAGAAACCTAACACCTCTTTCATATTGATTCACTTGCCTGATAGAAATCAAGACAATAAACAACAGAAAGATGATAAAAAATACTAAAAATGGCATACGTTTATATTAAATTTATTAATTATTTTAATTGAATGCTTCAGTATTTACATTAATATCTGAATTCCAATCAATTTCTTCAAAACTATGTAGCAATGTACTAATATATTCTCTGAGCTTATCATATTCTTCTTGAGCCTTAGCTTCAAACTTAATAGTAATATAAGGACCATTTTGCGAATAACGCACTACAAACATGGCTGTATCAAGCTCCAAGCGTAATCCATCACCAGCTCGCTCATCATCTATTACTTCGGCTGTTGGGTAGTCTTTCTTTAAAATAGGACTAAGTTTTTCTATCAAAGCTACTTTTTTATCATCGGCTGCATATACTTTAATTTCTGGACTAGATATATACTGCGGCAAAGATTGAACTATCTCAGAAAGCGGCTTATCAACCCTAGATAAATATTGTAGAACTCTAATCATAGAATAAAGTCCGTCATCATGGTTATAATAATCAGCTGAAAAGAAGAAATGTCCAGATAGCTCTCCAATAAAAGCTCCTTTTACTTCTTGATTTTTTTTCTTCAAAAATGAATGACCAGTTCGCCACATGAATGGTTTACCTTTATGAGTTTCAATAGTTTCTTTAACAACTTTAGAACAAAGAGTGTTGTACATAATAGTATCTCCCGGATGATCTTGTAATACATCCATAGCAAATATAGCCAATAAAACATCATTATAAATAATACCGCCTTGTTCATCTACTAAGCCAATACGATCACCATCCGAGTCAAAAGAAAAACCAAGGTCAGCTTTAGCTTTAACTACTCCTGCACTCAAACGTTCAGCCATTTCACTATCAATTGGATCAGGCGCTCCCAAAGGAAAGGTAGGATCAACTTTAGTATTTTGCTCTACAACATCACAACCAAATTTTTTAAGTAAGGCAGCGGCACTAGCTCCGGCTGTTGAGTGCCCAGTGTCTACTACTACTTTAAATTTCTTATCAACGGATAATCTCTCTACTAAATAACTAAAATAGACTTCACTAATATCTTGTTCTTCAACCACACCTGGCTTATCACCTTGCTCATAATCTTCATCCTCAACCATCTTACGTAATTCTTGGATACTTTCACTAACTAAAGTCTCTGAATAGTCATTAGCAAACTTAAAACCATTATATTCAGCTGGATTGTGAGAAGCAGTCACATAAACTCCACCCTGACATTTTAAATAATGTTGTGCCCAATAAAAAGTACCAACCAAATGCATGCCAATATTAATTACATCTAGACCGGCCCAAGTTAAACCACGAATAATAGCTTGACTATACTCTGGACTAGTAGCTCTAGCATCGTAACCAACTACGGCTTTACTAATACCAGCTCGTTTTAAATAAGTACCGTGAGCCTTACCTAAGTGCTCAACAATTTCTGGTGTTAGATCTTCATTAACAATACCTCTAAGATCATAACCTCTAAAAATATGTGGATTTACTTTCATAATTATTTTTACTTTTTAAATTCATTAAATAAATCTATTCCTTGTTTTAATATATTTTTTACTTTATTTACTTCATCTCCATCAGCGATGATTCTAAAAGCTCCTGCTTCAGTTTTAGATTGTCTAAACCAAAGGTAAGATTTGTCATCAAACATAATCTTCAAACCACCAGTGTCGTCTCCTGTTTTTTGAATAGCTAATCCTTGGACTTGAAACTGTTCTTCAATTTTATTTTTAATTTCAACAACTTCTTCAGCTGAACAATTTACTTTTACTCTATCAGAATAATATTTTGGATATTTTGATAAAATACTAATTAAATCCCCTGACCTTTGAGCCATCATCTTTAAAATTAAAGCCATGGTCATTATACCATCTCGACATTTGATAGGAAATACAACTACACCACCATTTGAACCTTCGCCACCAATGCCAGACTTCTGGATCTCCATCTCTTTGACTACATTAGTCTCGCCTACCTCTACTTCAATTGTCTTGGCTTTATACTTTTCTATTACCTCGCTAACTAAATAAGAAGTACAATCATTAGTAACTACTATTTGATTATCAGTATCTGCTAAAAAAGAATCAGCGGCTAAAGCTAATACATACTGCCCTGATAAAGTTTGGCCACTTGGTAAAACTAATTCTACTCTATCGGCATCACAATCAAAACCAGCAGCAAATTTATAATCACTATTTTTGAGTTGTGGTTCTAAATATTTCAGTGATTCACTATTAGGTTCTACTAAGCGTTTAAACTCTCCTAATTTATTATGAATGACTTCAGCTTCAACTCCTAATCTCTCACATAAACTAGATAATACATTAATAGCTGAACCACCATTAGGATCTAATAAAATTTTAAACTGGGCTTGTTTAATTTTCTCTAGATTATCTGAGCCCAGATAATCTAAAATATGATTAATATAATTACCAATAGCTTTTTTATTTTGATTCTCTGGTTCAATAGTTTCTTTATTTTGAGTAGCTATATTTTTATTTTGATGAACTGCCTCAATTAATTTTTGCATCTGTTCAGCATACAGAATTGAGCCGTCTTCTTTTAAAATTTTAAAACCATTATATTCTGGTTCATTGTGAGAAGCAGTAATATAAATACCACCTTTAGCTTCAGATTTCAAAATATAATATTCACAAACTTGAATTGGTACTATGCCAAGGTCAATAATTTTAGCTACACCAAAATCATTAAAAGCTTCTATAACTGTTGAGCTTACTTCTAATCCAGAAATTCTAGTATCTCTAGCCACTATAACTATTGAATTTTTATCTAAAAATAATTTGGCATATAAAAATGCATATTTATAAACTATTTCCTTAGTTATACTCTGCCCATATATTCCTCTAATTCCAGAAAATGATTCCACTAAAGTCATAATATCAGCTTATTTTTACAAAATTAAGTATATATATTTTAGCATATTAGGTAGTAAAAATACAATAATTTGCTATACTAAAGCCATGTTGACCAAAACAAAAATAATAGCTTTTGACTACCTCCGTAGTTTTGTTATTTTATTAGTGGTAATTCATCATTCTGTGGTGGCCTATACTCCCTTCTCTGAAATAAGTCCATTAATAGACAAACAACAATGGGCTGGTTTCAGTTTTATAGTATTATTTAATGATTCCTTTTTTATGGCCTTACTATTCTTAGTATCTGGCCTTTTTGTATGGCAAAGTTTAACACACAAAGGAATAAAAACTTTTCTACTTAGTAGGCTGACTAGACTTGGCGTGCCTTTTTTGATAATTACTATTATTGCTTATTTATTTAATATAAACGAAATTTCTGGGCATCTTTGGTTTTTATGGGTGTTATTAGAATTTAATTTATTTATAACTTTGTTATATAAATTTTTACCTCCCCTAAACCAGTTACTAACAAAACAAAATACTATTATAAAAAACCCAATAACTTTTTGTCTGGCTTTAATTATACTATCAACTCTAGCTTACCTGCCAATGGCTATTCCATTTGGATTTCAAGAACGAATATTTTTCTATTTAGTTTATTTTATCTTTGGTGTCTGGTTAGGAGCCCAAGGAATTGATAATACTATTTTCAAAACTAGTAGTAAGCTAGCTAAATACTGGTGGCTTTACTTAGCTCTGGGAATAATTATATTTTTTATCCGTGGTTTTAACGGACTATTAGATAATCAGCAAGCTATTATAAGTTTATTAGTCTATCCTATATCATCAGCAATAATTGCCTTGGGAGTTAGTGCTGTCTTTATTAAATTTACTAAAAAATCTATAAGTATTATAGATAATTTCAGTGCTAATGCTTATGGCATATATATTATTCATTATCCTTTTGCTATCTGCTTACAGTTTTTATTATTAAACTCTAACTTACACGCTATATATAAAGCATTAATTGTTTTAATAGGTGCATTATTACTTAGCTGGAGACTCAGTAATATTCTTAGACGTATTTCAATTGTTAGAAAAATTATTTAAAAAATTATGAAATATATACTGTTAGCTGCCTCTACTCTAGATGGCAAAATTGCTAAACATGATAAACATTTTACAGATTGGACTAGCCCTGAAGATAAGCAGCATCTTCATAAAATTATGGATACCTGTGATATTATTATAGTGGGCAACAATACATACAAAACTGCTATAAAACCACTAAGCAAAAGAAATTGTCTAGTATTATCTAAATCTATAAAAAAGCTAAAACAAACAAATAATAATTTAGTTTATATTAATCCTGAAAATACAAATTTAAAAAAATATTTGACTACTCAAAAATATAAAACCGTTTGTATTCTAGGTGGCACTTCTATATACAGTCTAGCCTTAAAAAATAACATGGTAGATGAAATATATTTGACTATCGAGCCAATAATTTTTGGTCGTGGCTTAAATCTTTTTGATATAAATATAAAAAAACGTCAGTTCAAATTAATAACTAGCAAAAAATTAAATAAGCTTGGCAGTATTTTACTTCATTATAAAAAATAAAACCCCATTATGGGATTTTATTTAGGCTTTCTAACAAAAGCATTTATATTCCATTTAGTTTTATATACCCCCTCTGGCTCTAGATTAAAATGTGTCGTCTTGAGTAAATAAACTAATTCTCCAGTGGTAAAAGAATGATAATAACGCCAGACAGTGCTTCCATTATTAGTAGTCCAAGGAATAAAAAAATCATTCCAAGAACGTTTAGACCAAAATTTTTCTAAAGCATAACGAAGATATTTTTTTTGCCAAAGATTCCAATTAGTCATAAAAAGTAAACCGCCGGGCTTCAACCAACGATTAACCTTAAAAAGTAACTCTAGTCTTTCAGCTCTAGTTGGTAAATGATGAAAAGAAGCCACCATAAATATCATATCAAAAGTCTCTGGCTCAAAACAAAGATCAGACATATCGGCTGTAACAAATTTAATATTAGGATGATTTTTTCTCGCTTGAGCAATAAGCTTTTCACTAAAATCTACTCCTAAATAATTAAGTTTTTTATCTGATTGTTCTAGAGATTTAAGTAATCTTCCATTACCACAGCCTAGATCTAATATCTTGAAATTATCTTTTATATGTGGTATAAAGACTTGTAACTCTTTCCAGGGATAAGCTCGGGTAGCAGAAAACTCCCTAGCTAAATCATCATAGAGTTCTCGCAAATCATTTTTTATTTTTTCACCTTTCATGGATATAAAACAAGATAAAACTTTAGATAAAATAGTACTAGAACTTTATACATATAAAGACTCTAGTGAGCTTGAATTTGTTAAAGCTTTGCGTCAGGTATTTTCTCGTAATAAGATGACGCCCGTAAGTAAAGCTAAGCTTATTGTATCATATAAAAACCTGATTAAAAAGGGAGAATTAAAAGCCAATAAAAACTTTGCCAGATTATTAGTTAAAAGAGCTGTCCGAACTATGAGCGGTGTTTCAGTTATTACTGTGCTATCTAAACCATTTGTCTGCCCTGGAAAATGTGTCTATTGCCCAACTGAGCCAGATATGCCAAAAAGCTATCTATCTAATGAGCCGGCTGCAGCTAGAGCTAAGATGAATCTATTTGATCCTATTCGCCAAGTGACTATGCGTATTCAAGCTTTAGAAAATAATGGTCATCAAGTAGATAAATTAGAGGTATTAGTTCTGGGTGGTACTTGGTCTGTTTATCCTGAAAAATATCAACGCGAATTTATACGTGACTTATTTTATGCAGCTAATACTTTCAGCGATGATAAGAAAAGAGAGGCTTTATCTCTAGAAGAGGAACAAATAATTAATGAAGATACAAAATATAAAATAATTGGTCTAACTTTAGAAACTAGACCCGACTACATAAACCCTACTGAGCTCAAAAAATTGCGCGCTCTAGGTACAACTCGTGTTCAACTTGGTGTTCAACACACTGATAATAAAATATTAGACTTAATTGTACGTGGTCATAGTATTGAACAATCTATTGAAGCTACTAAATTACTAAAAGAGGTAGGTCTTAAAGTAGATCATCACTACATGCCTGATTTACCTGGCTCTACACCAGCAAAAGACTTAGAAATGATGAAGTATGTCTACACATCTCCTGATCTGCAACCAGACCAAATAAAAATATATCCTTGTGTAGTTAATGAATATGCAGAATTACACAAATGGTATGAGGATGGTAAATATAAACCATTTTCTGCTGAAGAATTATTAAATTTATTAATAGAAATAAAAAAAATAACGCCACCTTGGATTAGAATTAATAGATTGATCAGAGATATCCCTGAAGAAAGTATTATAGCTGGTAATAAGATAACTAATCTCCGTCAATATTTACAGGCCGAACTTAAAAAACAAGGTAAATCTTGTCCGTGCTTACGCTGCCGTGAAGTTAGAGGTAGAAGTAAAGATAATGACAAAATGATTTTGGTCAAAAGAGAATATCGAGCCTCTGATGGTGATGAAATATTTATTAGTTTTGAATCAGAAGATAATAAAAAGCTTTACGGCTTTTTGAGATTAAGATTCAATGATGATACTAGTAAAAATATTTTTAAAGAATTAGAAAATGCCTCTCTGGTTAGAGAACTCCATGTCTATGGTAAAATGATTCCAACCTATAACGAAGATCAGGATGATGAAATATCTCAAACTCAACATATGGGTCTTGGCAAAAAACTAATGACCGAAGCTGAGAATATTACTAAAAAAAGAAAACTATCTAAAGTAGCTGTTATATCCGGAATTGGTGTTCGAAATTATTATAAAAAACTTGGTTATGAGCTAGAAGGAACATACATGACCAAAAATCTTTAATCTAATTAAGATCCGACACTTAGTGTTCGGGCCTACCCAATCTAATAAAAATACCCTCGTATCTCTACGAAGGCATTTTTTAAATAAACTTTATTATTTCTAATCAATACTCACTTCTTCTGGATAAATATCTGGATCAGGAATTATCTTTGGGTCTAAATATTTTTTTAATTCCTTCCATGAATTAATACATTGACCACCCAAGCAAATTCCATTAGTACTCAAGCCTTGGTTAGTAAAACTTACTTTGTTATTACCATGCCAGAAATTTAAATTACCTGAATTATTATCTTGATAAATACCCCAATGAGTATTTGAACCTGTCTGAATATCAATTTCTGCATTAGTAGAACTAGAATAAACATGCAGTTGTTTATTTGGGTTTGAAGTTCCTACCCCAACTTTTCCTAAAGGAAAGTTAACGGCATCTACATCTAAACCATTTCTAAGCACCTCTAACCAATGATAACCGCCACTAAAATGATCGCCTACTACATCTCCATAAAAATTATTATCATGAACTATAAATGACCAATTTTTATTATTTGACGGTGCATTGGTGCTAGCAAACTCAATACCAGGAGTCATACCTTTTAAGTGTACTCTTGGACTTGTATCTTCTATTTCTAACTTACCATTCATCATTTTAACTGGCCCATCAAACCAACCAGCCCAAGAATTTTCAGCACCAGTTATAGTACCATAAATACCAGCTCCATTATCACGAATGGCTCTTCCTTCTACTCCATGAAAACCAGAACCTAATACACCCGCGCCAGAGTCTTCGTCTAAAGCCCAGCCTGATAGAGCAAAATCACTAGCTGCTACAGCTACACCGACAGGTGGTGCATTTAGGCTAGTATCTCTTAAATATTCTTGCGGGTTATTAACAATAAATGTGCCTTTAAAAATTTCTGCAGAGTTATATTCTCCCGATGGATCTGTAGTAACTGTCATTACTTCTTTGGCTGTATGAAAATCATCTCCATCCCTCATAATTCTAAAGGCTGATACATTCTCATCATTATTAGCATCTACTATCACTCCAACATCAGTATTACTAACAACAAGTGGACCACCCCAAAACATATTTGATTGTCTAATTATACTATTACCAATATTATCATTACCAAGTTGTAACTGGCCTTTTACTAATACATCCCCATCAATATTTACATCCCCTACAAAGGCACCCGCTAAACTAGAAGTTGCCATAGCTACACCACGAATAGCTGTGCCGCCAGGGACTAAGACTGTAGATAATATACCATTAGATCCACTAGCACTATCTACTTTAATATCTCCATGATCTATGGCTAAGCCTCCATTCATCATTTTAACTGGTCCATCAAAATAACCAGCATAAGAATTTGTGCTGCTGGCCGTAGCATGAACAGCATAAGAATTAGGTCCAGAGACATAAAAACTTCCTGCTCTTGCATTATCACCTGTTGTTGTAAATTGACCAGCAGAAGCTCTGTCTCCATAAGCATATGAACCCACTAAATTTCTATTTTCTGCATGATTTTGTATCCTTACTCCAGGTGCATATAATTCCCATGGCCACTCTCCATTTTCTAAACTTAAATTACCATCTACATAAACTGTTCTAGTAGAGTCAGAGTAATCACTTATAGTATAGCCATTAACATCCAAATTTTCTCTCATTGGATTAGTTACAAAATTATCTGTACTAGTAGTTAGCTCATCATAGCCCCAATCATCTATACTAGTAGTAACTTCTAAGGTATTAACCTTAGTTGTTAGAGCGTTGATTTGTTTTTGTAAATTAGTAACATCTGTACTACTAACACTTACAGCAGAAGTCGGAACTGGTAATGCCTTAGTAGTTACTGCTGCTAAGGCCGCATTATAACCTTCATAATATTTTATTTTTTCTTGATCGGAATTACCAAACCAATCAACCGCTTGTCCGCTTTGTGGTATAGACCATATAAAAATAGTCAAAACCATAAACAAGCGGAAAAATTTTACTTTGTTCATAAACTTTTTAATTACAAATAATATAAACATATTATACCATAATACATCTAACATTGCATATAATATACATTATTGCTAAAATAAAGAGCGTAATTATTATCTATAACTACAATGAATATAGAAGAAAAAGACCCAAAAATTGCTAAAATACTCGATCAAGAATTAGAACGCCAAAGATATGGAGCTGAGATGATAGCTTCAGAAAATTTTGTGTCTTTAGCTGTGCTTCAAACCGTAGGTTCAGTATTAACCAATAAATACGCTGAGGGTTACCCATCTAAAAGATACTATGGTGGTAATGAATTTATAGATCAATCAGAACAACTAGCTATTGATCGAGCCAAAGAACTTTTTGGAGCCGAGCACGCCAATGTTCAACCCCACGCTGGTTCTCAGGCCAATATGGAAGCTTACTTTGCCCTAGCTGAACTAGGTGATACTATCTTAGGATTTTCTCTAGCTCATGGCGGACATCTAACTCACGGTCATCCAGTAAATTTTTCTGGTAAGTTTTATAACTTTGTCAGCTATGGTGTAGACGAAAAAACTGAATTGATAGATATGGAAGAAGTACGAGCTCAAGCCATTAAACATAAACCAAAAATAATCTTAGCAGGAGCAAGTGCCTATTCAAGAAAAATAGATTTCAAGCCTTTTAGAGATATAGCCGATGAAGTTGGAGCTTACTTAATGGTAGACATGGCTCATATTGCTGGATTAGTTGCCGCTGGCCTACACCCTGATCCAGTCCCCTATGCCGATGTTGTGACTACCACTACTCACAAAACTTTACGTGGCCCAAGAGGAGCTATGATTTTGTGTAAAAAAGAAGATAGATTAGATCCAAATGACAAAAAAAACTTAGCCCAAAAAATAGATTCAGCTGTTTTCCCTGGTATGCAAGGTGGTCCACTGGAGCATGTTATTGCTGCGAAAGCAGTAGCTTTTGGTGAAGCTCTCCAGCCTGAATTCAAAAACTACCAAACACAAGTTATTAAAAACTGTAAGACTCTAGAAAATAAATTTAGAGCTGCTGATATTAAAATGGTCTCAGATGGTACAGATAATCATTTAATCATGATAGATATAACTCCATTAGATTTATCTGGAAAAGAAGCTGAAGCATTATTAGATGAAGTACATATCTTTACTAATAAGAATATGATACCTTTTGATAAACGCACTCCATTTAATCCAAGTGGTATAAGACTTGGTACTGCTGCACTAACTAGTCGTGGCCTCAAAGAAGTTGAGATAACTATTATCGCTGATATATTAATAGATACTTTAAAAACTAAACAAGCCACTGAAGAAAACAAGAAAAAAATTATTGAGTTAATGAAAAAATTTGAACTTTACCCAGAGTTGTAACCCCCTCCCTTAGTCATTTCGAGTGAGGAGAAAAACGACGAATCGAGAAATCTAATTTTAGATCTCTCCACTTCGGTCGAGATGACATTTTAAAAAATATTATGAATAAAATACTAGATGGCATTAAAATAGGCCAGCAAATACAACAAAAAATTAAAGAAGACTTAGCTAAAAAAAATATTAGACCTGGTTTAGCTGTTATTTTAGTAGGAGAAGATGCTCCTAGTCAACTTTATGTAAGTAAAAAGAAAAAAGCTTGCCAAGATGTGGGTATAGATTTCCATGAATACTTATTAGAGTCTGATACTAGCCAAGAACATCTTTTGGAAACTATAGATTTTTTAAACAAAGACGAACATATTAACGCCATACTCGTTCAGTTACCTTTGCCAAAACAATTTGATACAGACAAAATAATTACCGCTCTTGACCCTAAGAAGGATGTAGATGGTTTTCATAAAGAAAATATAAAAGATTTCTTAAAAGATAAATCTATAATTACACCCGGGCTACCTTTAGGAGTTTTGAGATTAATTGAAGCTACTGGTGAACATCTAGACAATAAACAGGCTGTTATAGTTTCTAAAGGCAAAATATTTTCTCAACCAATGATAAAAATTCTAGAGGATAGGCATATGCAAGTAAAATTGATTAAACCTGATGATAAAGATTTAAAAACAATTACTAGTAAGGCTGATGTTTTGATAGTTTCTTGTGGCCAAGCATTTTTAATCAAAGAAGATATGGTTAAAAAAGACGCCATAGTAATAGATATTGGTATAAACAAAATCGACAACGATTATGTTGTCGGCGATGTTGATTATTCATCTGTTTTTGAGAAGGTAAAATTTATTACTCCTGTTCCAGGCGGAGTTGGCCCAATGACCATTGCTATGCTTTTATATAATACTGTCGAGCTTGCGAAGACCCTGAGCGAAGCCGAAGGGTAAAATTGGCTGAAGCTAAATAATTATTTAATACTATCCCATAGATGCTCAAACATAGCTCGTTGTATATCAGCGAGTTCTTTACTTTCTGTAATTACAGACACATATTCATTAACAAAAGATATATAAGCAATATTGTGCCGATAGGAAGTTAGCTGAAGATACCTAATTATGTTTCTTTAGGTTATTCCATAATAAATTAAATGTTAGTTTTTGCAAATCAACAAGTTCTTTTGATTCAATAATAATTGCCATTTTTTCTTTCCATGATGCAATTAACATTTTATTATTATAAAGGTTAATTTCAGGAGAAAATGTCATTTCTTTATCTAGAAGAAATCGTGTTTCTCGCATTTCTTCTAGATCAAACTTTGATCGTTGAATCGAAAGATCGTTTAGTGGTAGTATTGTTTTTATAAAAATTTTATTTTTGGCTCTTCGTTTATAATATTCTGGGAAAAATTTTGGCAAACCTTCATGCATTGTTTGAACGTTAGCATAAGCTAAAATTATTTCCTTCGAGGTCAAAGTATCTTCGTAGGCTTCACGCATTCCTTTTTCTCCTTCAAAAAAAGAAACCCTTGGTTTGTTAGTCGAAACATTTTCAAGTGAAATAAGTTCTGGCAGCAAGTCATCAACTTGTTTTTTTTGCTGTTTAATTATCTTTGTTTTTTCTTCTAACTCATTATCTAAATAAGTAAGCAAACGTTTTGGCTCCAAAGCATTAAAAAAGGTAGATGCTCCTTTCTTATATTTACTGATTAACCCACGATGAAGGAGTGCTCCCAATATATCATAAACGGTAGTCCGATTAATATCAGTTTTATCAGAAATTTCACTAGCCCTGGCAGACCCAGCCTCAAGTAGAGCAAGATAAACCCTACTTTCTCTCTCTGAAAAATCTAGATTTTTTAGAAACTCTTTTAGTCTAGGCATATAGTTAATATAATTAATGTGGAAATTATTTCGACACTTTTTTTAGCTAATTTTAGATAAAAAATAGCTACTTTTATACTAAATATTATAGCATGTCCTGACAAGATTGTCAAATTATAATATAATAATCCATCGTTTAATTCTGAACGACTATGTTCCTTACATCTAACCGCAAAAGGAGTCTATCATGACTAACAAAAAAGAAACCATCATCGGAGGCGTTAAATGTCATCGCCATTCCAATGGTGGCGGGTTCGTAGCAGAAACCGCAACAGTAGAGGCTACGGTTTACGTTGGCTACAATGCCAGAGTTCATGGCAATGCCGTGATCCGTGGTCATGTCACCGTCAAGAATAGTGCCCAAGTGTTTGGCAATGCTGTCATCACTGGTTGTACCAATGTCCTTGGCTCTGCCAATTTAGGAGGTGATATTAAAGTCCATGATGCTGGTGATATACATGATGTCTCCGACATTCATGCTAAGTATGATACATGTTATCACGAAATGTGCGAGTAACATGTAAAGAGGCAATAAGTTTTTTGGAAGATTTCTTTAAAAAATCTTCCACTCTTTCCAAGTCATCACACTGAGTGGTGGCATGGAATAGAATAGAGTTCTTTCATAAATAGATTATCATTCAGATAATCTTAGGGGTCAAAAAAAGGAGATCACAATGTCTACACAAACAACCTCCGCTGATTACAGAAAAGCTCGGGATATCCTCGGTGATGATTTCATCACACCGGAAGAGATATCGGCAAAGTATGACATGACATACAGCCATGAACAACTGAAAATTCTTCGAGGAAGCATTCCCTCCGAAGACATCCTTGTATGGTGTCGAGACAACAACTACGTATTGGTAGCTGGTCCATCTCGATCCATAGAACTTCTAAGTCTACACAGGAGTCTCAACCGCTGCTTCCGTGACATTCCGGAAGTTTACTACACTGAAGAACACGGTTGGCGTATCCAAAACAAAGACCGTTTTCTAAAAGTACAAGCACCCAAACCTATCTGGGTTACCCTTCGTAAAGAAATCGTTCCTAATTCTATCGGTAAAATTTTTCGTGACCAAGTAGAGCTATTGTCTGATTTAGAGTACGTGCCCAATGATTCTGAAGTCGAATGGGTAGTAAAAATCTATAATGCGATTCGCAATACCAAACTCTTTGATGGCTATTGCGTAATGACTTCAAAAAGAGGGACACTCTCAAATCGTCACATGTATTTTCTTGGAGATCGTTTTACAGAAATAGAAGATCGATTTACGCACGATAATCTAGGCATCACTTTCGCTAGAAAATTATAGATAGATTATCATTCAGATAATCTTAGGGGTCAAAAAAAGGAGTTTATCATGGCTAAGAAAAAAGAATACCTCATTGACGGAGTTAAGCATTATCGCCACGTCAATGGTGGTGGTCTTGTAGCAGAAACCGCCTGCGTTGCTCCAAGTGCATTTATTAGCCACACTGCCAGAGTCTATGGCAATGCTCATGTTTATGACAATGCACGTATCTCTGGTAAGGCTCAAGTCTGTGGGTTAGCCAGAGTCTACGACACTGCTTATGTCCATGGCAATGCCAAGGTATGTGATAATGCACAGGTCTTCGGAAATGCCCATGTCTATGGCGATGCTGTAATCTGTGATAATGCACAGGTCTATGACCGAGCAGTGGTTTGCGATCAGGCAACGATACTTAATAACGCTGTACTTTGTCAGATTGCACAGGTCTTCGGAAATGCTGTGATCTGCGATAATGTCAAAATCACTGGATTTAAAATCTGGGGAGACAGTATTATAATAGATGACAATAACCCTGAAGATGTGGTAGATGACACGGACCTTGAATAAGTTTTTGAAAGATTTCTTTAAAAAATCTTTCACACAAAAAGCGGGTAATGCCTCATAGTACTACCCGCTCTTTTTTTATTCTAAATTATAGCAAAGTATTCTGCCAAGAACCCATCTTGCCAACTACTTTCATATTCTTAACTCTATCCAAATCAAACATCCGCAAAGCATCTCTCAAATGACAGAAGGCTTTTATTTTTTGTCCTCTAATACTTTGAATATCAATCTTCCTAGTAGTAGTCTGCCCTGCTTCGTCTATATACTCTATCTCTATCTGATCACCATCAGCTAGAGCTTGTTTTATTTTTTCTTCAATAGTAGCATCGCCATTTTTCCTGCCCCAACGAGCTACAATATTTTCTTTACGCCCTGCATTATGATACCAGATATTTCCATGAGCTAAACCATATTCATAGACCTCTTTAGTTACCTTAACATCATCAAGACAATACTTAGTTAGTTTCTCCCAATCATTGTTTCGATAATACATAATTGCATCTAAGCCTGAGCCAGACTTACCATAGCCAAGTGTAGATTGAGCTACAGACTCTAACTTCAGCCTATGCCCAAGAGCATGGACTACTTCTTCTAAAATATCTAGATGTGGAATTGATGATAAATCAAAATCTTTATAGTATGGCTGAAGAACTGTATTATCAAAACTTTTAGAATTAAAACCAATTAAAAGTTTGGTATTTTTTAATAGTTCTAATAGTTCATCAAACTCCTCTTCTCTAAAACCACGATATTGTTTTTTATTATAAGAATAAACACCAACCAAAGATACGCCAAGCTTAGCCATATTATGGTGTCCGCCTACTTCATCAAAACTTTTTTTAGTTTCTAGATCAAAAACTACTATATCCTTTCGACTCTGCTCAAGATTTTCAACTTTTTTATCTTCTTCCATTTTTTTATTATAACAAATCTATTTATTATTACCAATCAGTCACGTCAGGCAGAAATCCATCTGGATCAGCCACATATTCTACACCGTCTTCGGCACTATAACTAGCACTACGTGACATATCATTACTATTAAATAAATTACTATCAATGTCTGCCAAGAAAGGAGATGGCTTTAAAGTATGATAACCATCATATCTAACCATAGACATCGGATAAGTTAAATAGAGATAACGACTAGCTCTGGTAGAGGCTACATAAAATAAACGTCGCTCCTCTTCTCTCTCTTCTTCTTTAACACATAAAGGATGGGGGAAAGCTTGATCTGTCATATTTATTACAAAGACTGCTTCCCATTCTAAACCCTTAGCTTGATGAACAGTGCTTAGTATTACTTTATCTTCTCTTTTTTCAGATTCTTTACCAGAAAAACTTTCCTGTAAACTTATTTCATTTAAAAATAAATCTAACTCTTCATAACCTGAAGCAAAAATGGCTAGCTGCTCTAAATCATCTTGTCTTTGACGATAATCTGTAAATTTTGTTTTTAGATAAGGATGGTAAAAATCAATTACAATATTTATTAATTTACTAACGTTATCTTTTTTATGTTTAAGTAAATCATCTATGACCATTAATATCTTGGACCAAGAAGCACCTGCCTTGTCAGCCATATTGAAACCAGCCTCTCTAAGTTTGGCCAAATCACCCACCTCAACTATCTGCTGATAAATTCTAAAGGCCGTAACTGGCCCAATACCCTCTTGCATCTGCAAAATTCTTCGCCAGGCTACTTCATCTCTGAAATTTCCTAATACTTTTATATAAGCTAATAAATCTTTGATATGAGCTCTTTCAAAAAATCTCATCCCGCCTCTAATCTCATAATTTATACCACGGCGATTTAATTCCATTTCTAAATTTTGACTATATGATGCCGCTCTAAACAATACTGCAACTTGATCCGCTCTTAAGCCTTTTTCAAAATGCTGCTGCATTCTATCCACTATAAAGCTAGCCTCTTGAGTAGGCCCCGGTAAGGCAGCCAACTCTGGTCGCACATGAGATTCACGACTGGCTTTAAGATTTTTAGTAAATTGATTGCTATTAGCTGCTATAATTTGATTAGCCACATCAAGAATCTCTGGTGTAGAACGATAATTGATTTCTAATTTATGAACTTTGGTATTTTTGAACTTATCAGGAAATTCCAAAATATTTCTAATGTCTGCAGCTCTGAAAGAATAAATACTTTGGGCATCATCTCCTACAGCTAAGACATTATTATGTAATTTAGCTAAATTATAAATAATATCTGCCTGAATAGTATTAGTATCTTGATACTCATCTACTAAAATATACTCCCATTTCTTTTGTAAGAAGACTCCAGCCTCTGGATCTTCAGTTAGTATTTTCCAAAAAACCAATAAGTCATCAAAATCTAAAACATTTGATTCACGCTTACGTCTTTGATATTCACTGGCGATTTTTTCTATATTTTCTAACAACACTATCCATTCAGGAAATTTTGTTTCCAAACTAGTTTGTATATCAATACCTGAATTGGTAGCAAAGCTGATCGTCTCTCTAAGTACTCCCGGAGAAGGGCGATGTTTAGCTGGTAATGAAGCCAGGTAATCTTTAGAAATTAATTTAAGTAAATTATCACTATCATCACTGTCCAAAATAGTAAAATCAGATTTAATGTCTATATACTTACCATAAATTCTGAGCAAACGATTAGCTAAAGAATGAAAAGTTCCTCCCCACAATGAAAGTTTATCTTCAACTTTAAGGCCCAGGAGGTTTTTAACTCGGTACATCATCTCGGCGGCTGCCTTATTAGTAAAAGTAACCAATAATATCTTCTCTGGCTTGATTCCTTGATCTATTAACCAAGCCGCCCGATAGGTCAAAGTACGTGTCTTACCAGAACCTGCTCCAGCCAAAACTAAATGAGGCCCCTTACCTCCTGTAACGACCTCGTACTGCTCTTTATTTAGTTCATTTTTGAAATCAAGGCTCTTCATAGTAGGAATATTATAACTTAAATAAATAAAAAAATCCAATTAATAGCATTGGCTTTTTTAAGCTTTGTTGTTATCATTAGTAGACTTACTTCAGAGCCCAAAAAGGAGGGCAAAATGTCTGTAGGACTCAGTGACAAATTCGAAGATGATCTTATGAATTTTCTTCTCAACACACTCGTCCCTATTGACGATGATGATATTCCTGATCCAGATGGAGACGGAGGTCTTCCCGTGCCTGTTGGTCAAACCAACGGGCTTTTTATTTAATAAAAAAACAGCCGAGTCCACTAGACTCGACCGCGTGAAATTTGTGTTAGTGATGTGACACTAACCATTGGTGAGGGTAAGAATGTTGACTCCGCTCTCTCCATAGCAGGTGATAATGTATACACCATCCACTGGCAGAGTATAGTCTACCATACCCTCAGCTGCGCCGACGCCGACGGTCAGCCCCTTTTCCCCGGAAAAAGGATTTCTGACGACCTCTCCGCCTGGCAGATTGGCGACAATCTGTGCCCAGGCAAGTTTGCTATATGGATATACTCCATTATTCTGAACAGCGTAGTCCTCCACAGCCAGCTGAACAGTGTGACCGTTTGACTTGACCGAGGCCTCACGAACTCGGTCTTGCATGGCGACGAAACTGGGAATGAAGATGGCCGCAAAGACGCCAATAATCACCACGACGATCATCAGCTCGATGAGCGTAAAACCATTTTTATTGAACATAGCCCTCCTTGAGGGTTTTTCTGCTAGAACAATCTCAACTTTTGAGACATCATCTCACTATAGTATATTTTAACTATTTTGTCAATACTATATAGCCAAAAAAAATGAGGAGGCACGTATTGACGCACCCCCTCGACTCTTGATTGCTCCTGACCGCTGATGGGTCATTACTTGCCGGTGGTAAAGTGATTGCCACCGAGTTCGTGGGACAGATATCCAGCTCTTACCATGCTTGTCATGGCCGTATTAGCCTGGTGCTCCTCAATACCCAACTGGTTGGCTACAGCAACTACAGTGGCATTGCCACTTCCGGTCGTGTTGATAGCGAAAACCGCATCCTTGATCTTCCGCTGTTGACTACTCAAGCCGTTCCTTGCCATGCCGAGTCCTTTCGATAGAGTAATAGCTGCCGCACTCCTTTAGAGGCAAATAGCTTGTGTCCAAATTATCACAATATACTTATTATTGTCAATATTATTGCTATTTTGATCTTTTTATGATTTAATTTGTCTTGTTACATCAATTTAAATTAAAATAATATATGTCATTTTCTTTAGGCACGGTGTGAACACAATACGACATCAAATAAGTGATGAAAATGACAAACTGCTACCATTTTACTTTGTAATCAAAATGCCTCCTCCGCAATATAAACGGATTATCACGGCACGAAACAAACAGGGTAGGATTATACACTCTACACCTGAAAGACCCCTCATAAGAACTAGATAAAGTGTTTACTAGTTTTCAAATCTAACTGCTTAAAATGTTTATAATTAAAACACCCATTATGAAAATATATAAAATAACTTCCCTACTTTTCTTGGTTATAATTATAGTAGGAGCTATAATATGGCAAAGACAATTTAGCACCACACAAAAAAATGAACCACCTAATGCTAATGACGAAACATCGGCCATACACTCTCCTTATGCTGGCCAAGAGCTAAGAGGCATAAAAACATTGTCCCAAGACGACATAGAAGGACTATTGGCGGGAACAGGCACTCCCTTTGGCGGTATGGCCAAGCCAGCTGAGCTTAATGGCTATCCTGGCCTTCGGCACGTTTTAGATGCAGTAGAGGCTGTGGAACTGAAAATAAGCGATAAGCAAAAACAACAAATTGAAAAATTATACCAAGAAATGAAAGCTGAAGCTATCAAGTTGGGTCAGCAAATTATTGGTTTAGAAAAAGAGATAGATGATGCTTTTTCTAATAAAAATGTGACTGAAGAATTATTGAAAGAAAAAATAACTCAAAGTGCTGAATTATATGGACAATTAAGAGTTGTTCATCTAAAATATCACTTATCTATGGTTGATATTTTGACTCAACAACAAATAGATGAATATAATGAACTAAGAGGATATACTTCTGGCGACCCTTGTGAAAATATACCTTCTGAGCACGACCCTGAGATGTGGAAGCTGCACAATAATTGTTAAATAAAAAGACTAAACTATAACTATGGAAGACCTATCTAACTACGAAAAATTAAAAGAAGACGCCAATAATTACTACAACAGTATTGGCAAAATACACTCACCAGCCTTTGATGAGTATATTACTTTTAATGCAGAGGGTTTTAATCATATTATTTACAAAACACCAAGAACAGAAAGGGAAAGACCATCGCAAATTATGAGATTTAAGCTACTCCCGTTAGCTCGCAAGCTAGTTGAGCTCTCAACGACATTTCAGGAATATGAAGAGACAATTAAAAATTTTAATGTTAAGAGACATAAGAAAAGAGTTAATATCTCTCAACCAGTAAAATACTGGGGCATAATAGCTATTATTGACGGCCGTAAAATAAAAGTAATTTTAAGAAAAATAGGCGAAAATGGCAAAATGCACTTTTGGAGTATAGTCCCTGCTTGGACAACCAATAAATACAGGGATGTTAAGTTTATTACTACGATGAAAGGCAAACCAGAAGAAGACTAAATAATGCCTAATATAAACAAAAAGACCGCTTATTTAGCGGTTTTTTTGTATGCTTGCCTTCAGCTTATGAATTAGCCGAATAGGGCTGACGCCCCACAAGCACATTTAGAATATACAACATATTATTGAAAAAAGCAAGTAGCTGTGGATATATGTATCTAATCAAGCACATCATCTTTATCATACTTTGATACCAATTCAGCTATCTCCGACAGTAAAGAATGGGAGTTGCCGTGCCTCAACAACCCAAGATACGATTGCACTGTTTCGTTGTTCCCCTGTTTTACCTGTATAGTCCTAAACATTCTCCTTTTGCTCACGGTTCTCAAAACTCTATGGTCAGAAAAATGCACCCAACCCAAAAAATCCACACCTGAACCTACCGTTTCTATTGATACTTTATTGGGATGTAAATAAAGCTTAAGTTTTTCTCTAAGAAATAAATCAATTCTGGATAGCATCTTTTTAAGATAGCGTTTGTCATCAGAAAAAATAGCAAAGTCATCAGCATAACGAATATAATATCTTGCTTTTAGCTTGTGTTTCATAAACTGGTCAAATTCGTTCATATAAACATTCACGAATAATTGAGAAGTTAAATTACCTAATGGCAAACCCCTGCCCTTGTTAACACTAAAACTATCAATCACTTGCCAAAGCAACCACTTAATATCTTGGTCGGGGATATAATTACTGATTATCTTTTTAAGGACACTATGGTCAACTGAAGCAAAGAACTTCTTTATATCACACTTTAATATCCAAACTGTTTTAGTATGGTTTTGCGATACTTTATAACCAAAGGCTCTAAACTGATTGATAGCATTATGAGTTCCTTTGTCCATACGACAAGAATATGAGTCATAGATAAAGGTTCTGTCAAAAAATGGGTAGAGCTGCCTATATAAAGCGTGATGAAGCAATCTATCTCTGACACTAGCTTTATGTATATTTCTTGGTTTTGGGTCAGAGATATTGAAGGCGTGATAGTCTGAATGACAATAAGTTTTATCTCTAAGCTCCCTATGTAAATCCAATATATTGGCCATTAAATTCAGCTCAAATTCTTGCACATCCTTGCGACTTCTCTTGCCTTTGAGAAATTCTCGCCACGCTTCAAGCAAATTGTCTAAAGATATGATAAAATGATAGCTATGGATAAACTTAATTTTACTCATACCTCTAATTCTACCCCCCCCCAGCGATTTTACCAGTTTTGCAAAAGCTAAAAGGAGCGTATTTATTGTGGTGTGAATATCACGCAAAACTACCAAAGAATAAACGCTATTCCTTGGGTCAAAAAATTGACTGGCTTTTCATAGAAGCAATAGAAGCTATTGCTACAGCTAGTTTTTTAGTTAGGGAAGAAAAACTACCCTATGTCAGACGAGCTATTCAAAAAATAGACACTCTTAAAATCCTTTTGATGATTTTGTGGGAGAGTAAAGCTCTGGATAATAAAAAGTATGTTGCCTTATCTGCAAAATTGGATGAAGTAGGCAGAATGCTAGGTGGTTGGAATGGACAATTAACAAAAAACTCCCCTAGAAAATAAGAGGAGAAATGAGGACAGTTGCAGGCAACCGCCGCAGGGTTGTTGTCGTTGAAGTCATTGTCGAGCCAGTTGTTGCTCCAGTTCCACCTGTCGTCGTCCCAATAGAGGTAGCGGACATACAGGTCGCCGTTCGAGTTGCGGTTTTGTATAGCTTGCCGT